>CALVEO010000001.1 GCA_944326615.1 Candidatus Gastranaerophilales bacterium
TAGCTTAGCTTTTCTGTTATATCTTTAACAGCAGATTCGGTAATTACAACAGAATCAGCTTCCAGTAAATCTTTTACATTAAGGTTTGAAGGTAAAATGATTTTTACGCTCGGGATGTTTCTAGCTGAAAGTTCTAAATTTTTGTTTTCTTCTGCTTTAACATCTGCAACGATTAAAATTTTACCTGTAACTTTCAATGATTTTAATGCACTTACCATTAATTTTGTTTTAGGTTCTGCGATTGCTGAGAAATCTTTTACAACAACCATTTGTTCACTTCTTGCTGACAATGCTGATTTGATAGCTAATTGTCTTGCTTTTTGCGGCATATTGAATGCATAGCTTCTCGGTTTTGGTCCGAAGATTACGCCGCCGCCTGCAAACAATGGTGAGCGCAGAGAGCCTGCTCTTGCTCTGCCTGTACCTTTTTGTTTCCAGGGTTTTTTACCGCCGCCGGATACTTCTGCTCTTGTTTTAGCGCAAGCTGAACCTTGACGTGCATTGTTTAATTGTCTTCTTAATGCAAGGTGCATTACATGAATATTAGGTTCTACACCGAATACGTTTTCATTCAATGTAATTTCGCCTAATTTTTCACCTGTTGTACTTAATATTTCTTTTGACATTTTTGTTTTTCCTTTATTCTTATCTTTTACTGCTTACCCCTTTCCGTTGCATTGCTTAGTTCGCGTTAAACGGAACCGTTCACATTCAAATCGAAAAACGCGGTTTTCGATTATGAATGTTCAATTTTCAAAATGCTACGCATTTTTCATTCCTTTGCCCGCTTGGTTTTATATGGCAAGTCAGGATTTTTAAAACTTGTTCTGTTTATAATGTACTGTTGGTGAGACCCCTCACCCGAAATTCTAAAACTCATTTCATTCGTTAAGAATTTCTCCCTCTCCCGCAAAGGGCGAGAGGGGAAGTTAAATAATTAGTTCCACTTAGTTCTTGTCGGAACTATTGTAACTAATCTGCCTTCACAGCCCGGTACTGAACCTTTAATTAATACTAAGCTGTTTGCTGCATCGACTTTAACTAATTTCAATTTAGTTATTGTAACTCTTTCGTTACCCATGTTACCGGCCATTCTTTTGCCTTTGATAACACGTGAAGGAGTAGTACCTGCGCCTATTGAACCAGGTTCTCTGTGGTTTTTAGAACCATGTCCCATAGGTCCTCTTGAAAAGTTCCATCTCTTTACTGTACCCTGGAATCCTTTACCTATTGATTTTCCTGTAACATCTACTTTTTCAACGTTATCAAGAACTGATAATTCAATCTTGTCGCCTACTTTGTAGTCAGACGGGTTATCAACTCTGAATTCCTGAAGGTGTCTGAAATTTTCAAGATTATTTTTCTTAAAGTGGCCGATTTCTGCTTTAGTTAAGTGTTTTTCCTTTGCAGAAATTGTTCCTACCTGAATTGCGTTGTAGCCGTCAGTTTCAACTGTTTTTACCTGAGTAACAACAATCGGATCAACTTTAATTACGGTTACGGGAATTGCCAAACCTTGTTCGTCAAAGATCTGTGTCATTCCAAGTTTTTTACCTATTACACCTAGTGTCATATTCTTACCTTTCATTTTTCCTGGATTATTCGCCGTTCAAAACGTTCATTCTATTTCGTAATTTTAACAAATTACTGCATTTCATCACGTCTTTCACCTTGACGAGTTTTACCTGCCGGTTTTCACTCTTGCGAAAATCCGCTTCTCTTGCGAGCGCTACGTCTTGCTAATCTTTACCTAATTCGAGGACTTACACCTCACAGCCTTTTGGCTGTTCCGTTCTGGAGAATTTTATAAAGGCTGTTCCCTTATATTTTTACCCCTGAGCGGTTGTAGTTCACATTACATGCATAATGCTTATTTAATTTTCAAAAGGTTAAATATTAAAGTTTAACTTCAATATCAACGCCTGCAGGAAGATCTAATCTTCCCAATTCTTCAACTGTCTGTTGAGTAGGTTCGTATATATCAATAATACGTTTATGAGTTCTCATTTCAAAATGTTCACGGGATTTTTTATCAACGTGGGGTGAACGCAAAACGCAATATATACGTCTTTTTGTAGGTAAAGGAATAGGTCCGGCTACTTTAGCGTCTGTTCTTTTTGCTGTTTCTACGATTTTGTCTGAAGATACGTCAATTAATTTATGATCATAAGCTTTCAAACAAACTCTGATACGTTGTCTAGTTGTGGTTGCCATTTGCATTCCTTTTTCTTTTTTTATTGTAATACACTGCCTGAAACTGCTATTCTACAAATATTTCGGATATTGGTAAATACATTAATTCCAAGCATATCAATGGTAAAACAAACAAATCCGACTGTCAACAGGAAAATTATTAAATTGTTTAGATTTGTAAATCAAAGTTCATTTAAATAATCCATGTTGCCAAATGTAAGAATATAGCTTCCTGTGGCGTTGGGATTATGTGCCATGTCACTCCAATCAGAAACGGGCAATCCTTTAAGTCCATTTTTTATGATATAAAAGTTAAAGATATCTTTTCCTACTGTGTTGGGTGGATTTCCCCCGTTTATATCGGTAAATATCAATCCGCATGTATCTTCAATTCCTACATCTGTACTTTTACAGTAAGAACTGATTGAACTTCTGAGCCATATATAGCTACCATCATTCAGTATAATTTTGTAGTAAGCAGTATCAGTATCGTAGTTGTTACCTTTACCGCCAATAAGATTATTAACCCCGTCTGTATAGCCTAGACATCCTGAAGCAGTACCGCAGTCTTTTGATATTGATAAATAAGGTTTTATATAGCCCATAAGTTTTTCTGCGCTATTTTTTGTCATTCCATCCGGCACATCCCATTCATCAAGATAACCGTTATCATTTATTGCCAAAAGTATTGCCTGATTTACAACAGAGTAAAATTTTTTTACCTTAGCAACTGTTACCTGTTCTTTATGTTTTTCAACTAACGTTGGCATTGTCATAGCCGCAACAACCCCTATAATCCCGAGTGTTATCAATACTTCTGCAAGCGTAAAGCCATTGTAGTGCAAATATTTGTTGTTTCTTTCCATAAAATTTCCTTTCATAAAAAAATGGGTTATGACATGCTCCATTTTTATGAACATTATATGGGAAGATGTTATTGATGTCAACACACGCAGAAAAATTAAAGCTTTTAGGACAGCAAATAAAAAAACTGAGAAAATCAAGAAAGATTTCCCAGTTAAATTTATCTGTAAAACTTGGTATAACAAGAGAACATCTTTCCAAAATTGAGCGTGGAGCAGCTTATCCAAGTGTGAAAATTTTGTTTGATATAATTGACCTTCTTAATGCTGAATTTAAAGATATTGCAAATTTCTAAATATAGACATAAGCAAAAGAATTGACCTTTATGGTCAATTCTTTTAGTTGTATTTTTATTAATTTTTTTTATTCTTCGTCGTCTTTATCAATGTCGTCTTCAATTTCTTCTTCATCATAGTTGACAAAATCAGCATCATCTGAGCTTTTTTCTTCTAATTCTTCTTTTGTTTCCTCTGAAGTTTCATCAGATTCTTCTTCTGATTTCTTATCTTCAGCTTCAAGAGCAGCTTTGATTTCATCTTCGTCTTTTGCTCTGATGACAGGGATAGAAAGCATTAATGCAACCTGGTCTCCGTCTTGTTCAAGGTTAAGCTCAAGAGCTTCTTTATCCATTTCAACATATTTGGAGAGCAGATCAACCATTTCGCGTCTCATACGTTCCATTAGTTCAGGTGTAAGATTTGTTCTGTCCTGCATTAGAACAACACGTAATCTATTGCAGGCGGTATCTTTAGATGATTCTTCCTGTTCTTTATCTGTCTGGCGGAAAAAACCTAAGACTTTATTGTATAAATTTGCTAATAACATCTTATGCTTTCTCCTTTCCAATAAGTCCGGAGAAGAATTTTTTCATCTTAGCCATTACGCCCTGAGGTTCTTCAAGATCTAAAAACGGAACATCTTCGCCTATAATTCTTCTTGCAACATTGTTGTAAGCTTTGCCGGCAAGGGATTTTTCATCGTTAACAATGGGTTCGCCTTTGTTAGTAGATGTGATTATGCCTGTATCTTCTGGAATTATACCTATCAAGTCTGCTGAAAGTATTTCAACAACGTCATCTACGCTCATCATATCATTTGTTTTGATAAGATTCGGGCGGACTCTGTTTAGCAATAATTTATAAGATTTAATTTCTTCTTTAGCTTCCAAAAGTCCGATAATTCTATCAGCATCACGAACGGCTGACATTTCAGGTGTTGTAACAACAATCGCTTCAGAAGCTCCGGCCACTGCATTTTGAAATCCCTGTTCAATACCTGCGGGGCAGTCAATAAGAATAAAATCAAAATCTTTTTTTAATTGTTCACATATCTCTTTTAATTGCTCTTCTGTTACAGCAGTTTTATCACGTGTCTGCGCTGCTGCAAGAAGACACAGGTTTGGATTTTTTTTATCTTTAACTAAAGCCTGTTTAAGTTTGCATCGTTCTTCTACAACATCTACAATCGTATAAACTATTCTGTTTTCCAATCCTAGCAATAAATCTAAATTTCTTAATCCCAGATCGGTGTCAATCATTACAACTTTCTTGCCGGCTCTGGCAAGGGCTGTTCCGATATTGGCATTAGTTGTAGTTTTGCCTACACCGCCTTTTCCGGATGTTATTACGATAACTCTACCGCTCATTATTTCTCCTTTTTATGATTCGTGTATTTTGCGTATAATTATTTGTTTCTTGTATATACAGGCTTCTTCGGGAATAAATGTATCGGTTTTTTGAATATATGGAATATTAATATTATCCGGACGTCTTGCAAAAGTATCAGCTATTCTTAATTGAATTGCATTCATTTTTAATGCCCGGATTTTTGCATACCTGTTTCCGGCAGAACCGGCATGGGCTATTCCTCCTAAAATTCCCCAGATAGTAATATCGCCTTTGGCAATAATCTCAGAGCCCGGATTAGCATCTCCGATAATCACAATATTTCCTTCTGAGGTTATACTCTGTCCCGAACGTAATGTCCTTTGGATATACAATGTGGGAAGTTTCTCGGTTTCTCTCAATGATTTTCTTAAATCATCAAGATTGTAGTCTATATCTTCAATATCTTCCCCTTCAATTTTGTTTGCGTTTTCAAGTTTGCTGTTAAAATCTTTTAATTCTTCTGCAGGGTTGAAATCTTGAGTTTCTGTCGGCGCGGAAGATTTTAAGGTAATTTCATTATTATCGGTTTTAAAATTTGTTTTTTGAGGTTCAACAAGAGATGTATCAATAGTTTCCATTTGATTTTCAGATACAGCCGGTTTACTGCTTATTTCGTCAAGCGGTTTAACCGGATCTGCTGGAGCATCTTTTTGTAATTTTTTCAAATCTTCTTCCTGTGCGAAAGTTTTGATTTCTGTGTTTTCATCTCCAAAAATTTTATCTAAAGCTCTTTCCAGCTCCTGATTAACTTTTTCCTGATCAGCGTTAAACTCAGGCATGGGAACTTTATTTTCTAGTTCTGAAACTTTTATATCAAGTTCCTCTGCAGATTTTACTGTGTAATCTGAAGCTGTGGTAATAAATTCAATTTCGGAATTCATTGATTCTACAAGAGCTTTGATACTTGTAAGTTCGGTTGTTGTCAAATCTACAGAGCCAAGTTTCAGGCAGACTTTTTTTCTCTGTGCGTCAGGCAGATCTAAAATTCTGCTCAGTTCATAAATAATTTCAGATGTTTTGTGAGCATTGCTTACATCGACTATAAATCCGTTTTCAATGTATCCCTTATCCATATTAAAGCCTTTCCGCAAATCTGTTATATATTTCATGAACATACATGAAACATTACGGAACATCAATGAAATATTTAGTTTAATTAAGCAACTGTATAATTTTTGTAACTATTGTAAATTTCATTTACATAATTCTGTGTTTCTCTAAACGGTGGGATTCCGTTGTATTTATCTACATTTCCCGGGCCTGCATTATAAGCTGCCAGTGCAAGTTTTACATTCCCGTTATATCTGTCAAGCATAGATTTGAGATATCTAACGCCGGCATCAAGATTTTGTTCGGGATCGTAAGGATTTGTTACACCAAGATCTTTTGCAGTCGCAGGCATTAACTGCATTAGTCCCTTTGCACCGGCATGTGAACAAGCTTTCGGGTTAAATTTTGATTCTTTATCAATAACTGCAAGAACGAGTTTTTCATCGACCCCGTATTTTTTTGCTTTTTCCTGTGCAAGAAGCACTATTTCATTTTTACGTAAAACTTTTACTGGTTTGTTAGCAGAGCCGGTGTTTGTAGAATTGGTTCTTGAGTTATTTTTAGAGATATTAAGAAGTTCTCCAAAAGGTTTAAATATTTGAAAATTTCCGCCTCCGAGTCCTGCTGTATAAACGCTTGGAGGCAGAGTAAAATCAAACGGATTAGACATAAAAGGCATAGAATAATTCATAACCGGCATAGCTGTAAATATGCTGTTTGCAGACATTGTAAGAGGTTGAAACGGGGAAAATATATTAAATTGCGGCGTCATATAATTAAGAAAAGGGTTAGTATAGCCAAAACCTGTGCAAAAAGGATTTAAACCCCCGAACGGATCTGCAGGCATCGGTATAAAACTATTCATAAATATATTGTTTAATCCCCAGTTATAGATACTCATTTTTCCTCTGAAAATTTCCCCTTATATATATAAAGTATTGGCCGGAGTCTAAATTGTTATAATTTGAAATTCATGTTAAAAATTGTTAATAAAAAATAACTATTAACTAATGTAAAATTTTATTTTTATTATATTATTAATCTTAGGGACAGAGAATTTATGATTTTTAACGAAACCAAGACACACGAAATTACCGTAGACGTAGTAATAGTAACGATGAAGAATGATGCCTTGCAGGTTTTGCTGGTTAAACGTCTTAATGAACCGTTTAAAGATAAATGGGCTATCCCCGGAGGTTATGTAAGATTATCTGAAAACCTTGATCAGGCCGCGTTAAGAGTGTTAAAAGAACGTACAAACATTGATAACGTTTATCTTGAACAGTTATATACATTCGGAGATCCTTTAAGACACCCCAACGCCAGAGTTATAACCTGTGCTTACTTTGCGCTTGTGAGAGCAGAAGATATAAATATCGTACCTACCCCGGAATTGGGCTGGCATAAGATTTCCGATCTTCCGCCTCTTGCTTTTGACCACAAAGAAATTATTGAATATTCTCTGAAAAGAACCCGCGAAAGATTAGAATTATGCCCCGTTGCTTATCAGCTTTTGAATGAAAAATTTACACTGACAGAGATGCAAAAAGCTTATGAGTTGATTATGGGCAAAAAACTGGATAAACGCAATTTCAGAAAGAAAGCTCTTTCTACAGAAGGTTTGATTGAATTGGACGAATATACAAAATCTTCATCCAAAAGACCTGCAAGGTTATACACATTCGAAAATATCAAATTAAATTCTAAAAGGGCCCACTTTATTTCTAAGAAAAAGGAGAAAAAATAAATGTTATTAAATTTAGTTTGGGCTGTTCAGATTATTTCAGCTTTATTATTGATTGTTTTGATATTATTACATTCCCCGAAAGGCGATGGTATCGCGGGCATAGGCGGAGCATCTCATGTATTTGCATCGCAAAAAAGTGCAGAGAAAGGATTAAACAAGCTGACTGGAATAATTTCGGCAATATTTTTGATTTGCACATTCCTTCTGGGCTTCGGAATTATTAAGTAGTGAAGGAGTGAAGAGTGAAGAGTGAAGGATACTTTTCGCGCAATGAACTTTTTTGGGGAGAAGAAAATCAAAAACTTCTTTCTCAGAAACATGTTGCCGTTTTTGGTCTCGGCGGGGTGGGCGGATTTTGTGCGGAAGCTCTTGCAAGAGCAGGTATCGGGAAATTAACGCTTATTGACTTTGATATTGTTTCTACAACTAATATAAATCGTCAGCTTGTTGCATTGCATTCAACAGTCGGACAAAACAAGACAAAGCTTTTTGAGCAGAGGCTGAAAGACATAAATCCTGATATAAATTTGAATGTTATTGATGATTTTTATACGGGTAATATTGATTTGTCAAATGTTGATTTTGCTGCAGATGCAATAGATACAATGCGTTCAAAAATAGAATTGCTTGAAACCTGTGTAAACAATAAAATTCCTGTTATTAGTTCAATGGGCGCAGGGAACAGAATTGATCCGACACAGTTATATATATGCGATATTTCCGAAATTGAAAACAAAAAAGCGCCGTTTGTATCAAATATAATTTATCAGCTTAAAAAACGCGGGATTGAAAAGGGTATTACTGTTGTTGCAAGCAAAGAAAAACCTTTTGTACAGGAAAAGATTTCAGCGAATGAAAAAATAATTACAAAAAATGGTGAAGCTATTGAATTTACAAAGATTATCCCGTCATCAACTCCGTTTGTGGCAAGCTGTGCAGGAATTTTTATGGCATCATATATTGTGAAAAGTTTAATCAAATACCCTCCCCTTGAGGGAGGGGCGAAATCTTTGAAAGCCCGCAAAGGGCGTAAGGCGCAGTTGTGCCCGTTTAGTGCGGGAGAAAAGATTTCGGGGAGGGGTAAGTGAATATATTAGTAACAGGCGCTTCTAAAGGAATAGGAAACGCAATGGCACAAGAGCTTCAATCTATCGGCGAAGTATTTGTTACAGGCAGAGATGAACAGGCGCTTACGGCTTGTAACGCTAAAGGTTTTTGTGTATGCGATTTATCAAAAGATATAAATATACTTGCTAAATTTATTGAAGAAAAAAGTATAGACGTGTTAATCAATAACGCTGGCGAGTATATTTATGCGGGGCTTGAAACTATGAATATAGCTGATATTCAAAGGCTTTATCAGACAAATCTGATAGCTCCTGCATATCTTATATCAAAAGCAATTCCTCACATGAAAGGCCAGAGATGGGGAAGAATAATAAATATCGGATCGATTTCCGGCGTTATGGGAGAAGCTTATGCAAGCATTTATTCATCGTCAAAATCAGGGCTTATCGGCTTGACTAAGGCTCTAGCACTTGAACTTGCTGAATTTGATATAACCGTAAACACAATAAACCCGGGCTGGGTAGAAACGGAGCTTGGAATGAATTCTATTGAAGAAAGCGAATTTTCAAAAGAAGAAATAATTGATACAATACCGCAAAAAAGATTTGTAAAACCCGAAGAGATAGCAAAATTTTGTAAATACTTAATTTCGGAAGATGCAAAAGGTATTACGGGGCAGTCAATAAATATTTGTGCAGGTTTAAGTGTTGGAATTTAACTTTGTATTTTATTCACAATATCCTGTGCCGTAATTTTTAAGCAGTCAAGTTTTTCGCATGTTGTTTGTCTGTGCTCCCACAGGCATGGTTTTATCGGACAGTTATCCGATGCTTTAATAGGAATAACATTTTCGGATTGCGGAATTAATTTTTTATCATCGGTGGGTCCGAAAATTACATAGGTTTTTGTTCCCATAGCAACTGCAACATGAAGAGGTGCAGAATCAGAGCATATAAATTTTTCAGCTTTTCCTATTAATACTGCTAAATCTTTCAGACTTTTTGTTTTGCCGTAACAATTAGTGAAGAGTGAAGAGTGAAGAGTGATGCGAGAAAGAATTGTTTCTATTACTTCCTTGTCATCGGGGCCTCCGGCTAAAATAACATGTTTTCCGTTTTCAAGAAGCAAATCAACAGTCTGTGCCCATACATCCGCCGTAACTGTTTTTACCATTCCCTTTTGCACGCTCATTTTACTCACACCGGGGTGGATTAGAACGGAATTTAGAATTTTTTCCTGTTTTTCAACATTAATTTCAGGCAAATAAGTTTTGTAGTTTGTAACAGGCGTTACAAGGTCATGATACATAGCGCAGGCATACTGTTTTTTATTTAAAGGTACAGCTTTAGTCAGTAGAATTCTGCTAAATTTACCCGTATCATAGCCGTATTTCTTTTTTATTCCTGTTAGTGTCAAAAGGATACTGATAAATTTGTTTCCGCCTGATGAGAAAACCATATCAAAATGCCCTTTTCGTGCAAGATACACAAGTTTTAAAAGTTCTGTGTATTTATTTTTCCCTTTAACGTCAATAAGGAATAAATCATCTATAATATCAGTTAAATCTTTTACGCTTTTACTTCTCGGCTCCAATGCAAGAGTAATTTTTGCTTCGGGAAATTCTTTTTTTAAAGATATAAGTGCGGGCAGAAAAAATATTTCATCACCTATTCCGCCAAAGTTGATAGCTAAAATATTCATAGCCTGATTATACAATAAAAATATTTGTAGTAATATTAATTTATGGTAAACAAAGTTACAACCGCAACAGTAATAGGGCTGAATGCTTATAAGGTTTCTGTGGAGACTGATGTTCTAAACGGGCTTCCGGGTTTCACTATTGTGGGTTTGCCTGATACAGCTATAAATGAGGCGCGCGACAGAGTTCGTTCGGCCATAAAAAATTCGGGCTTTACATTTCCTGCAAAGAAAGTTGTTATAAATCTTGCGCCTGCTGATTTGAAAAAAGAAGGTTCAAATTTTGATCTTCCGATTGCAATAGGGCTTTTGACAGAAGAAGGGGTATTGGAAGAAGATAAGATAAAAGATTATGCATTTATCGGAGAGCTTTCTCTTGACGGTACTGTACGCGGAGTAACAGGTGTTTTGCCTTTAATTCTCGGATTAAAGGAAGTAGGCGTGAAAAATATATTTGTTCCGGAAATTAATGCGGTAGAAGCTGCACTTGCAGGCGGAGTTAATATTTTTGGCGCAGGGTGTCTCGGTGATGTCGTTAATCATTTTTCGGATATTCAGATAAAGCCGACTGTAATTGATATAAATAAATATTTGACAGATAGTTCAAAACAGGAATATATTTATGACTTTAAGGATGTAAAAGGCCAGCAAAAAGCCAAGCGCGCTCTGGAAATTGCAGCAGCAGGCGGACATAATATGTTAATGACAGGTTCGCCAGGCTCCGGTAAAACCCTTATGGCAAAATGTTTTGCATCAATTTTACCGCCTCTTGAGCTTTCAGAAGCACTGGAACTTACAAAAATATACAGTATCTGCGGGCTTTTATCGCCAGATGAACCATTGATGACAAAGCGTCCATTCAGAGCCGTTCATCATACAGCATCGGCAAACGGAATAATTGGCGGTGGTTCTAATCCGAAGCCGGGTGAAATTACGCTTGCCCATAGAGGTGTTTTGTTTCTTGATGAAATGGTAGAATTTCCGAGAAATGTATTAGAGGTTTTACGCCAGCCTCTTGAAGACGGAGAAATTGTTATTTCGCGTGCCAAACATTCAATCAGGTATCCTGCAAAATTTATGCTTCTCGGGGCGATGAATCCATGTCCATGCGGCTATCTCGGTGATAAAGAAAAACAGTGTACATGTTCCGAATTTCAGATAAGCAGATATAAAGCAAGATTATCAGGCCCTTTGCTTGACAGAATTGATCTACAGGTCGAAGTGCCGCGGCTTACCGCAGATGAGCTTTTGAATACGCAGCCGTCTGCCGAAACTTCCGAAGATATTAGAAAAAGAGTTATTAATGCCAGAAAAATTCAGGCTGAACGCTATAAAAATGACGGAATTTTAACCAACTCTGAATTAACCTCCAGACTTATAAAAAAATATTGTACGATAGACAAGCAGAGCGCTGAATTATTAAAAATGGCTGCTGCAAAATATCAGCTTTCAGGCAGGCGCTATGACAGAATTCTAAAACTTGCAAGAACAATTGCTGATCTTGAAGGTGCCAAAGAAATTAAGCAGACACATCTTATGCAGGCTCTGCAGTACAGAATTAATTAAAACCTGAGCGGATAATCTTTCGGAATTTTCCAGCCGTTCATCTGAATTAATGCAGTACAATAAGCTCTTTCATTGCTAACTTCTTCTTTACATCCTTTGGCACTGTCATTTCTTAGCATTTCCTCTGTACCATCCCACTCCCACATATAAGGTTCAACTCCTTTAGCGTAATGATATTTATTGCTTTCGGTATTTTCAGTCGGTGCAAATAAGAATGTGAAGCTTTTTGTGCCTCTATGTGCATAACTTCCTCTTACTCCGCCTGATACTTGATTTTCTGTGATAGAATAATCTTTAGCATTTGGGTAAAATACAATAGATTGGGAACTAAATGCTGCAAGGCTGCCATCTGGAAAATATACGATAGATTTTCCGGTTCCGTCATCACTAACTATTTTGGTTGCAATTATATATGGTGCAAAATATTTGTTGAAGTATTCAACGTTTGTAATTGGCTTACTGGTATCATCATTACCGGCTTCGTCTTGTTCATAAATCCTTTCATATTTATCCCACTGTGTCCTGTCGCCATAATCAACCTCCGCTCTTGCAATTACTTGATTCATAGTTGAATAGAATTTAGCAAGTCTTGTTTCTGCAACAGTTTTTCTATGATTAGCAAATAGGACAGGCATCGTCATTGCAGCAACAACACCGATAATTCCTAAGGTAATCAAGACCTCCGCTAATGTAAACGCGCAGCGTTTACAAGGTGAATAAGAGAATAAGTGAATAGGTGAATAAGTTCGTTTCGAGGAATTAGTGTCATGCTGAACTTGTTTCAGCATCTTATAATTACTTACTTCCTCTCCTATGGGAGAGGGTTGGGTGGAGGGCTGATTTTCATCTTTAATTAGATTGTAATTACTTATCCTTTCTCTCCTTTGCAGGAGAAATCTGTAAACCCTCTCTATAATTTCATCCTGTCGGGGGGGGGGCAACTCAAAGCATCTCTATTAAACATTTTTCATCCTCCTATATTTTATGTTTTTATTATTTACTATTTTTTGCAGTTTGTCAAGATTAACCGGTTAAATTGAAAAATCCCGCAATAAGACCTACAAGGGCTGAAACTCCCAAATAAAACAACGGGTCTCGTTTTTCGGTAAGACTTGCTATAAATAAACCTGCAAGTAATATTATACCGAATAAATTTATACTGTTAATAAACATGTCAACACCTACAGCCGCCAAAAGTCCGCATCCTGCTGGTTTTAAAGTATAAATTACTGATTGAACGTATTTATTATGCCTGAATTGTTCTAAAAGTTTTGATATTATTATAATTAAAATAAGAGAGGGTAAAATAACTGCAGCTGTTGCAATCAATGCCCCTGCAACTCCGGCGGTTGTAAATCCTGCAAAAGTTGCAACATTCACACCTACAGGGCCGGGCGTTATGGAAGAAACGGCAATCATATCTGCAAGCTGTTTTGTTGTGTACCATTTTTGAACATCCGCAATGTGGTATAAAAAAGGCAATGTCGCATAACCGCCGCCGAATGAAAATAATCCGATATGAAAGAATTCAAGAAACAGCTTTAAATATATTATCATTCTTCTTCTTTATCTCCGTATTCTATTTTCTTTTGGTACTGAGTCCATAAACCTATAAATATTGCAAGAATTATCAAAGCGGCCGGTGGAGCTTTGAATAATGCGGACAGAATAAATGTAATGAAAAAAATCCAGCATGTGAATTTATCCACAACACTTTTTCTCCACATTTCTTTTACTGCCAGATATATTAATAAAACTACCCCTATTCCGACACCCCAGAAAATACTTTGAATGAATTTCATTCTGACGACTTCTTCAAGAATTCGTGCAATTAATATAATTGCTATAAAAGCAGGCATGACAATACCCAGTGTTGCAGCTATTGCCCCCGCTGTTTTATGTAATTTGTAACCGACAAAAATTGCTGTATTTGCGGCAATAATGCCCGGAACACTCTGTCCTAATGCATAATATTCACATAATTCATCATCATCAATCCAATTTTTTTTATCAACAAGTTCCGACTGTAAAAGCGGTAATATTACGTATCCACCGCCGAGCAATAAGGTTCCGACCTTAAAAAAAGTTTTAAAAATTTGGTATAAAGTCTTTTCCATAAACTTTATTATATAACAAGCATTATTTTTTTACAGGTATTATAACTTTAATATTGAAAATTGTATAAATATAAGTTATAATTAGATGTAACAAAAGAAAGGATTAAGCAATGAAAAGATTATTAACTTTAAAACGTCGGGGGGGGGGCAGTTTCTAGCTTTTTCCCTGGGTTTTACTTTGGCGGAAGTTCTTATCACGCTTGGTATTATTGGTGTTGTTGCAGCATTAACAATTCCTACATTAATCTCAAAACATAGAGCAGAAGTTACCATGACTAAACTGAAAAAGTTTTATTCAAGCATGGCTCAGGCGCAAATTATGTCTATTAATGATAACGGGGATGTCAGTACATGGGATTTTGTACAGAGTGGAGGAGTATCTAATAATGAAATTGTGCTGAATTGGTTTAACAAATATTGGAAACCTTATCTCAATGCAGTAGAAATTATTGATAGAAAAGTTCTAAAAGATGATGAAGTTTTGGACGGCGGTATTGCTGTAAAAATGTCTGATGGGAGTATCGCTGTTTTTTCAGCTTTTGCCGGCGGTTATATGCATATATACTTATATACGGATCCGCAGGCTTTATATGATGATAACGGTGTTGATGGAAAAATAAGTTTTTATTCGGTTTTGGGCAAAATATGGGAAATTTTGAAGTTTACGGACAGAATAGCTGGTCCGATATAGAACAATTAAAATATAACAGCTGGGGCGGTTGTTATAAAGAAAATACAAGTAACGGGCATCCTTTATGTACAAGACTATTACAAATAAATGGCTGGAAAGTACCTGATGACTATCCATACAGATTTTAAATTAAAAAAAACGGACATTATGTCCGTCTTTAATTATTAAGAGTAGCTTTTAATCGTGCCATGGCTCTTGCAACGGCCGCCTCTGCTCTTTTGGCATCAAGTTCTGCATCAGCTTCTGCCAGACGTGCCTGAGCACGTTTAAGAGATTCTTTAGCCCTTGCAACATCTATTTCATCCCCGCGTTCCGCTGTTGTCGTTAATATCAGAGCATTATCATCTTTAAATTGGAAAACTCCGCCCATTGTCGTAAAATATTTAGGCTCGTTATTTTTTACGGCTTTAGTTACGCCGATGTCCAATGCAGCCATAACAGGTACGTGGTTTTTTAAAATACCTATTTCTCCATCGGTTGTTTTTGTATAAACTTCATCAACATCTTCATCAAAAACAATTTTTTCGTTGGTTATTATTTTTAAATGCATAAAATACCCTTTCAAAAGATAGGATGTCAGGCAGGCTTTTAATCTTTTATAGCTGCCTTCCTTCTATTTCAATGTTTTAGCTTTTTCAACGGCTTCTTCAATAGTTCCTACCATATAGAAAGCCTGTTCCGGCAGGTCATCGTGTTTGCCCTCAATAATTTCTTTAAAGCCTTTTATTGTATCTTCAAGTTTTACGTATTTCCCGGGGATTCCTGAGAACTGTTCGGCTACAAAGAACGGCTGGGATAAAAATCTTTGGATTTTTCTTGCTCTGTTAACCGTTTCTTTATCTTCTTCAGAGAGTTCATCCATACCTAAGATAGCGATAATATCCTGTAATTCTTTGTATTTTTGGAGAATTTCAAGAACTTTTCGTGTTGTGTTATAGTGTTCTTCTCCGATAATATTAGGGTCAAGAACTCTTGATGAAGATTCCAGAGGATCTACAGCCGGATAAATACCTAAAGATGCTATTTGTCTTGACAATACCGTTGATGCATCAAGGTGAGAGAATGTTGTAGCAGGTGCAGGGTCTGTCAAGTCGTCTGCGGGTACATAAATTGCCTGAACAGATGTGATAGAACCGTCTTTTGTTGAAGTAATTCTTTCCTGCAGTTCGCCCATTTCATTTGCCAGTGTCGGCTGATAGCCAACGGCAGACGGCATACGGCCAAGAAGTGCCGAAACCTCAGAACCTGCCTGAGTAAATCTGAATATGTTATCAACGAATAAAAGTACATCCTGTTTTGAAAAATCCCTGAAATATTCAGCAGCAGTCAAGGCAGAAAGTCCGACTCTCATTCTGGCTCCGGGCGGTTCATTCATCTGTCCGTAAATCAGTGCAACTTTATCAATAACGCCTGATTCTTTCATTTCATTCCACAGGTCATTCCCTTCACGTGTTCTTTCACCTACACCGCCGAAAACAGAAACGCCTGAATGTTCCATTGCAATGTTATGGATAAGTTCCATAATAAGAACTGTTTTACCAACGCCGGCACCACCAAACAAACCGATTTTGCCGCCTTTCTGATACGGCTGCAAAAGATCGATTGCTTTAATACCTGTTTCAAGGATTTCAATATTAGTATTTTGATCTGTTAATTTTGGAGATTCTCTATGGATTGGAAGATAAGTATCAGTTTCAACAGGTCCCATTTTGTCAACAGGATCTCCGGTTACATTTAAAATTCTTCCCAAAATAGCTTTTCCGACAGGAATTTTAATAGGTTCATTTGTATTTATAACTTTCATACCTCTTTTAAGTCCGTCGGTTGAAGACATTGCAACTGTTCTTACTTTGTTGCCGCCAAGCATTTGTTGAACTTCTGCAACAACATAACTTCCGTCATCTTTGTTGATATGCAGAGCAGTGTAAATTTCCGGAAGCTCTCCCTGCTGAAATTCAACGTCAATAACCGGACCGATGATTTTGGTTATTAATCCCTCATTTTTAGTTAATGTATCCATTTCCTCTCTCCTTTTTTATAAGTTAATTATATACGGAGAAAAAAAATTGGCAATGATATTTTTACAATTTAATTAATTGATTTGTCAAAGCTGTAATGAGTATCTGGTTTCTGTTATTTATATTCATTTTTTTGAGAATATTTTTTTTAGTTTTGCAGTATCTTTGTAAGATATGTCGAGGTAGTCTGTTATAACCCTTGCATACATACCTGATGCAATTGGCGTGGCAAGAAATACTATTGCGCGAGCCGAAACAGGTCTAAGTTTTCCAAATCATGAAAACTACATAAAAATTTGTTCTGTTTTAGGTATTGAGTTAAAAGAAGACGCTAATAATGTAAAAATAAAGCAAATCTGTGCTAAACTTGAAATGCTGGATGATAGTGCTTTAGATTTTGTTAATGCTATTCTTGATACATATATCACAAATAAAATTTAACTTTTTCTATATCAACAAGTTTGTTTATTGCGGCGAAATATGCAAGCTGATCTCTGCTGCATAAGTTCAATTGCTTTTTTAGTTTTCTGACTTTGTATATTACCTTATTTATGTTGAATGAAAAATACTGTCGGGATATTTCTCTGTATGTTTTGCCGCTCAAAAGGTAGTAGAAAATTCTTTCATTATATAGACTTCAAAATTAGAAAATAAGCCTTTTACTGTAAATGGCTTACCCTCCTATCTTCCTACCTTCCTACCCTCTAAATCAGCTTGCCCTCCTGCCTTCCTGACCTCCGTCTGCCCAATAGCCTACCCTCCTATCTTCTTATCTTCCTAACTTCTAAATCAGCCCTCTCCCTTGAGCCCTTCCCTTTTTCTGTACGGAATTGTGAATTTTTCATTGCAAGACCCCTCCTCGAAATCACAGATTTCGGTCCTCCCGCAAGGGGAGGACATCCATTATCAGTTTTTTTCGATGAAATGCAGAGCGGATTTACTCGATTAAAATGACTTATTCTATTATTAACATGTTCACTTATTCACTTCTGATATATTTATGTAAAATTTGTTCATATTACACTAGCAAAAAAATTTTTTCTCATGTATTATTACATTCATAATAAAATTATATGGATGATATAATGCAAGTATTAATCGAAAAAGAACTAAATTCCGGCGACAAAATTATGAAGCCCGACTTCAATTCGCGTACCGGACGGGAACTTCTCGCGTTTTATCTTCAAACAAAATTTAAACAAATACTGGCTTATGATAAAAGATGCGAAAATCCCATTTTTAAAGAAGTAAACCCTACATTTATCTCAAGATTTACTAAACGCCTTATTAACAACCCGGCAAAACGTTTTTTGATTGGTATAACAGGCGAATCTGCCTCAGGGAAATCAACAATATGCCGAGAACTTAAAAATATAATAGAACAACTGTCAATGCCTGTTTCTGTTTTAAGTACAGATAATTATTTTAATGACATTTCTGCGTTGATAAAAAAATACGGAAGTTTTGATAATCTTACAGATAACGGTTATGACATTGATGCCCCTGAAAGTTTTCAGCTCGATTTATTAAAAAGTGATCTTGAGGCACTGGCTCAAGGTTGTACGATTATGGCTCCGAGATATGTCCCCAATGGTACAGGTGTTTCAATTCCATGTTCATTAAAAATCAGTTCGGATAAAGTTATTGTTGTCGAAGGTATTGCAACAATGTATAAAGATGTAAAAGATGTTTTTGATATAAAAATATATATTGAAACCGAAAATGATATAAGGCGCGAAAGATTTATAAAACGTGCAAAGGCAGAACGTAACCAAAATGAAGAAAATGCTCTTAAACAGTGGGAATATCTTTTGAAAGCCGGCGAAAAATATGTTCTGCCCGGACGCGATTTTGCAGATTTTGTAATTGACGGAAATTCAGATTTAAAATATTTTGATCAAATTTTAGAGTATCTTCATACAATTACAAATAATTTTCAGTAATGTTAAATAAATATTATATACTTAAGATTCACTTGCTGTGCTGTTTTAACCTTTTTTGTAAAGTTTATATGTCTTAATATTTTTGACTTTTTTGCAACTCTTTAAAAAATATGCTATAATAAAATTAAGTTATTATTTTGTACTAATTTTTAATTAAATACATCAAATAACTGATACGCTAAAAACTATATTTTATTATAATAAAACAGGATTTAATAAGAAATAGGTGGCAAGTGAGTAGAAATTTTATTGACAGATTTTATGAAGAAAACAGCAAAGACCGCTTTTGGAGCCTTAATAAGAAAATAGGCGCGGGTTTGTTTGTACTATTTCTGACAGTTATTATGATAAATACAACAGGCTGTACGCAAAATGGTGCAGATACTGCAGGCAGTGAGGAACCTGTAGTTAATATTCCGCAGCCAACAGCGCAGGAAGAGTCTGTTAAAGTCGGAAATGACGGGAAAAATGCAGCGATTGCTCCCGATGCTGAAACACCGGCAGAAATGATGCAAGAAGAGGAAGATGCTGCAATGGTGCAAATGTCTGTTGCAGGCATGGGCAGATCAGATCCTTTTCTCCCGGAAAGTGAGATTGTAGCTAAGCATAAACCAAAATCACAATATGCAGATTTTCTGGCACCTCCGCCGGAATCTATTGTTGTAGATACTACTGCTACAGAGGTTATGACAACCAAGGTATCCGGTATTATGTATGATAAACTTAATCCGTCAGCAATCCTTAATATAAGCGGAGCAGATTATCTTGTCAGAACAGGTGATATTATTAACGGTTATAAAATTTTATCAATCGCTAAGGATACGGTAACTGTTCAGTTTGGTGCAAACGTATATAAAGCAAGCGTTGGTGAATTATTTACCGGAGAAGGTATTAATTATAACACTGTTTCTAATTTAGAAAATAAATTCGGGAGCAGAAATAATAAACATTAAATTCAAGTTAAATAACAAGCAGGAGCAGATATGAAAAATAAAATTTCAAAAAAATTTATTGCAAGTCTTTTGTTAGCCTCATTTGTTTTTACAAATAGCGCTATGTCGGCTGTTGCAATGCAGGATGCCGGTATTATGCAGTACGGTTTGAGCGATAAACCGGAATTACGGGATAATCAGGAAGATTATTCTTTAAAATTAAAGGGAGATGTTAGTTTTATCAAGAACAATCCTTCAATCAGTATCAGCTTAAGAGATTCTGATGTCAAACAGGTTTTGAGAATGTTTGCTGATAAGGCCGGTATGAATATTGTTTTTCATAACTCGGTATCAGGAACCGTTACTCTTGATCTGGTAGATGTTCCTTTGGAAAAAGCATTTGATATGGTTATGGAAATCAACAATTTAAACTATGTTGTTGATGATAACACTATTATTATTGCAGGTGCAGGTGCCAGCGGTTTTAATTTCGCAAAACAGGATATGACGCTTGTTCCTGTAAAATATATAAGTGCTGCCGCTCTTGCAGATTTTTTAAATAAAAATATATATTCAATGAATAAACCCGGACTTTCAGGTTCGGATATTGTTACGACAAATCCTGTAACAAATGAACTAATTGTATTCGGAACAAAAACTGATGTTGCGATAGCAAAGAAAATTGTTGAAAAATTTGATAAAAAACCGCAGACTACTGTGTTTAAAGTAAATCATACAACACCTGCAGAAATGGCTGATATGATTTGTAACATGCTTCTTCCTGCAGCTTCCGGAGCATCAGGTGGTTCGTCATCAGGCGGTGGCGGCGGTGGTGGAGCCGCAAGTACTCCTGCAGCTCCTGCTCCTACCTCTTCAGGCGCAGCTACTGGCGGTGCAGCAGGTATAGTTACCGGTTTTGCCGCCGATGGCGGCGGAGGCGGCGGGTCTTCAGCTATTGCTCTGAATGGCGGTACTGTTGCCTGTACTTTAGACGGACAGCTTAGCGGTTCTGTTTCATCTTTCGGATTGCAGAATTTATCTGTTGCTTATTATTCACAGCTTGGAACAATAAATGTTATCGGCGGTTCTGAACACCAGATTGAAATGATAAAAGATTTTATTGCCCAAACTGATAAAAAACAGCCGCAGGCTTATCTTGAAGTTGCAGTTATTGAACTTAATGAATCAGGTTCAAAAATGTTACAGAATAACTGGACTTTCTTGAGTAATGCATTTTCTGCTACATTCAGCGGTGATACAACACAGACAGATCCTATGCACCCGATATTTATTAAAGGTAACGGATATGAAGTTTGGGATGTCAGCGGTGATGAACCGGAACTTGTAAACACTTTAAACAAATTTAACGGACCTGTTAATATTTCGTATGCTATTCAATATGTAGTATCAAACGGAAAAGGGCGTGTCGTTTCCAACCCACGTATATTAATAACCAATGGAGAAGAAGCTACAATTGATGTTACTCAGGACTACATTGAATCAACTGAATCGGATCAGAGCGCATATACAGGAGGTACAATTGCAACAAGAGACTATAATATCGCAGATGATGCCGGTATTCAAATCTCTATAACACCATTTATAAGCCCTGACGGTTATGTTACTCTTAATATAAAACCTGAATATTCTACAATTCTTGAACAGGTTCAAGCAACTGATAGTGTTGGCACATACATTGCTGCTACATTGTTATCACACAGAAATCTTGATTTGAAAAACGTAAGAATTAAAGATGGCGAGACGCTGGTTATCGGTGGTATGATAGGCGAACAAGAACATAAAACTATTTCTAAAGTTCCTGTTCTTGGAGATCTTCCTATTGTCGGAACACTTTTCAGAACAACAAATTCCGAAAAAGAAAAGAACGAAATGGTTATTATGATTACTCCGAAAATCATAACAGATACAGAGGATGCCATTGGAAATACCGACACATTATAGAATAAAATATTACTAAGATGAATGAACTTCTAAACAGGTTAAAAAACAGTGTCAATACCCAGATACTAAATAAAGTCGACAGTGCACTATTGGAACAATATAAATTTGTTCCAATTAGTGTTAAAGACAATTTTCTGTTTGTTGTTATCAATTCAACATCGGATAAAGACGTTATAAATCTTAAATTGAAAGAGTTTTATCCCCAACAGGTAAAATTTATTCAGGTTCCGGATCAGGATTTGTATGATTTAATATCTAATTTAAAACAGGATATGCAAAAAGACAGTTCTGATGACGGGACTTCAAAGCAGGTAAGATTAGGAGAGCTGCTTGTACAAAAGGGATATATTAATGATGTACAGCTTCTTCAAGCTCTTGCAGAAAGCAAACGCCAGAAAATTCCGATTGGTTCAACGTTATTTAAACTCGGTTTTATTACTCTTGATCAGCTAAAAGAAATTCTTCACCTGCAGACAGGATATGACCTTGTTACTCCGGAACAGCTTGCGTCGCAGGCTAAATTTATCAAAATACTTCCTGAAGATTTTATCAGGACAAACAAAATTATTCCTATTTCTTCTGATGGAAAGACTCTGATTTTAGGTGTTGTTACCCCTGTTAAACCTGATGTTTTAAAAGATATTATTTATTTAACAGGCCAGAACCCCAAACAGCTTTTGATGACTCATTATGAGTTTCAAAACTCTTTGAATACTTTTTTCAGTGAACAAAAGAAAGAGACTGAAAAAGTTATTAAAGAAATTGAAAGTGAAGCAGAAGAATTTGAGGTAGAAGAATCTCTTGCCGACATGGTTGACAAGCAGTTAAAGGATTCTACCGGATCTGTTGCAAAGTTTGTTAACCAGATAATTACTAACGCTATTGACAATCATGTATCAGATATTCACATAGAGCCGAGACTTTCAGGTTATATCGTCAGATACAGAAAAGACGGTATGCTGCAAAAAGTTCTTGATATTCCGCCTAAGGTTGAAACGTCCGTTATCGCCCGTTTTAAGGTTCTTTCAAGGATGAATATTGCAGAACACAGACGTCCGCAGGACGGTACTTTTTCAATTAAATATAAAAACGGGTCTTATGACTTCCGTATCAATACACTTCCTGTATCTGGCAAAGAAAAGGTTTGTATTCGTGTACTTGCGCCTGCAGTCAGCTTGAATGCCGAAGATAAGAACATAAAACTTATCGGCGGAACTGAAGAAGATATTGCAAAAATCAAGAATATGGTAAGCTGTCCGAATGGTATTATTCTTACATCCGGTCCTACAGGATCTGGTAAAACAACGACTCTATATTCTGTATTAAAGAGTTTGAACGATGAAGATGTAAATATTACGACAATTGAAGACCCGATAGAAATTAAGCTTGAGGGAATTAACCAGTCGCAGGTTAATGCTAAAGCAGGTATTACATTTGCGGCTTGTATGCGTGCGATATTAAGACAGGACCCTGATATTATTCTTGTTGGTGAAATTCGTGATTACGAAACTCTGGAAATTGCAATTTCAGCAGCATTAACAGGCCACCTTGTATTAAGTACTGTTCACACAAACTCTGCTGCCGCAACCGTTACACGTTTAATTGAAATGGGTGCTAAAGATTATCTGGTATCTTCTACGCTTTCCGGCGTTATTGCACAGCGTCTTGTCAGACGTCTCTGTGATGACTGCAAGGAAGAATATTTTGCAACTCATGATGAGGCAAGACAAATTCTTGCAAGTGAAGAAGAAATCCAGGATTTTATGAAAAAGCCTATATACAGAGCAAAAGGATGCGCAAAATGTGATTTCACCGGCTACAAAGGCAGACTTGGCGTTTATGAAATCATGAGTATTACAAAAGAAATTAAAAGGCTTGTAGCTATGGGGGCTCATGATTTGGAAATTGAAGAAGCTGCTGTTAAAAATGGTATGAGAACATTGCACCAGTCCTGTCTTGCCCATATACTTGCAGGAATGACTACAATCGATGAATTCGTAAGAGTTCTGGGTGTGGTTAACGAATAGGAGAGATTATGACAATATATAATTACATTGCACTTAAAAATAATAAAGATATTGTAAAAGGAAAGGTTGACGCCGCTGATTTAAGAGAAGCGCGTGAAAGCATCCGTAAACTCGGTTTTATTCCTACTAAAGTTTATGAGGAAAAAGCTAAGGGCGGTGATAAGGACGGTAATGCCGTAAAAGTCAAAGGCGGCAAAGTTCAGAAACTAGGTCTTCAGGATCGTATTGATTTTACATCTACTTTGCAGATTTTAGCACAATCCGGTATTCCTATCATAGAATCTTTAATGTTTATTGAAAATGATGCTGCAAAATTAAAGGTCAGACTTGTTGCAAAAGAATTAAGGCGTCAGATTATGGCCGGTGCAACGTTTGCTGATACTGTTGCAAAATATCCTGATCAATTCGGGCAGATTTATATAGGTCTTGTAAAAGCCGGTGAAGATTCCGGTGAACTTGAAAAGACATTACAACGTTTATTAGAACTTTTAAATAAAGAAGCCAACATTAGAGGTAAGGTTATAGGTACATTGATGTATCCGATGTTTGTAATTGTTCTGGCTATTATCATTGTACTTGTAATGTTAATGTTTGTATTCCCGGTATTTAAAGAAATGTTTGACGGTATGGGTAAAGAGCTCCCCTGGATTACTGCAACATTGATGGCAGCAGGTGTTTTTCTTAAGACTTACTGGTTTTTTGTCCCGATTATTTTGGGTTCTATTTTCGGGTTCTGTACTTTCCTTATGAAATGGCAGCCCAGTAAAAGAAAAATTGATGAATACGTATTAAAAGTTCCTCTGCTTTCAGATTTAATTCAATTTTCAAACTTTGCAAACTTTGTTGCGGTTATGCAGGTTGCATATGACGCCGGTGTTCCGATTGTTGAATGTTTGTATCTGGCAAACGTTACGCTTACAAACCATACGCTTAAGACTAAAGTTGAAACAGCTACATTAAAAGTCCAGCAGGGGCAGCATCTTTCTATAGCGTTAAGATCAACACGTGTTATGCCTAAAATGATTTTATTTATGATTGCAACAGGTGAGCAGTCAGGTCGTTTGGGTGATATGCTTTTACAGGCAACAAATTATATTGATAAAAAGCTGGATACAATTATTGATACAATGACAAAAATGATTGAGCCGATAATGCTTATCGTAATCGGTAGTATTGTATTAACTCTGGCTTTAGCATTATACTTACCGTTGTTCAATTCTTATATGACAGATTAGTAAAAATAAGGTTTTCAAGTGAAAAAAACTTATGTAATTACAGGTTCAACATCAGGTATAGGGCATGCTTTGCTCAAGGCTTTTGTAAATGACAATACCGTTTTTGCAGGCTACCGCAATGAAAAATATGCCTCTGTACTTGAGAAAACCGGTGCAATACCTTTCTATATTGATATGGAAAGAAAAGATACCGTTGCACAGGCAGCAGCTTTTATTAAATCCAAAACTGACAAAATTGATACGCTTATAAATGTTGCAGGATGTGTTGTTGCAGGTGTGATGGAGAAAATTCCTGTTGACAGTGTAAGAAAACAGTTTGAGGTTAATACTTTTTCACATCTTGATTTTACACAGAGGCTTCTGACTTTGCTGAATGATGGTAAGGTTATTAATATAAGTTCAATGTCAAGTTTTGGTATTTTCCCTTTTGTGGCGCCTTATTGTGCATCTAAAAGGGCTCTGGATATCTTATTTAATGCTATGTCAGTTGAGAGCGGGCTGAAAGTCGTTTCTGTTAAACCGGGTGTTATAGCTACTCCTTTATGGGATAAATCCGTAGAATTAAACAAGGATGCAATAAAGAATTGTAGCGGCTACGATAAAGAAATGAAATACATGGTAGCAAACGCTCGCAAAAACGGAAAAGAAGGTTTGAACGTCAATAAAGTTGTTGATTTAATCGTTAAAATTGACAGCATGCAAAATCCAAAGCCTTCTTATACTGTAGGTTATGATGCAAAAGTCGCTGAAATTGTATCAAAACTTCCGCAAAGCTTAATAAATACTTTAATAAAACAGGGTATAAAAACTAAGATTTCTTCCGTAAAATAATTTCGTAGTTTAGAATATCTAAAATTTCTGCAAGCTCTGATACGCGGAATGTTTTGTTGCGGAGCTTGTTACCAAGATTTCCGATACTGTCGGTTTTATTATATTTTATATTAACTTCGTCTTTAAGCTTTGACATTGTAATACCTTGTAGTGCTGCAAGGTATTTAATTTGTTCTTTTAAATTATCAGTTTCAAGCCTGTATTCATTTTCCATTTAATAATAATACTATTTAATGTAAAAAAATTAAGTTATAATGAAAACTTGGAATTTTTGCGGCAATATTTTTTGCCTTATTTAAAATATACAAGATATGATAATTGTTACGAAAATGCTGTTTGCGTTTACATGGCAGGAAGCGGTATGTTTGCTTTTCGTTATGACGAAAATGGAGGAGATTTTTTCTACTTTGTAAATGGTAAACCGGAATTGAATACACGTAATGCTTTTTCATTTCAGTTTAATAAAATAAGCGGGAATGCTATCTCGGGAAATGCATTAGAATGGCGAAATGTAAAAACTGCGGTTGAACCTTACGTCTTTGAATGGAACGGTCGTTATGAGGATCTTACGAACAATTCAAGAAGGGGGTGTCGAAAAGAAAATCAGATCAGCGGAACATATTGTACAAAACTTATTCAGTTAAATGATTGGAAGATAACAAAGGATTATCCATGGTAATGATTACAAAATAATTTATTCATGCTAAAGTGGTTGCAAAGAGGTAAATTGTATGAAAATAGCTTTGTTAAATCATGGATGTGCGAAAAATTTGGTTGATAGCGAACTTATGCTCGGACTTCTTGCGCAGAGAGGACATCAGGTTACACTGGATGAGAAAGACGCTGATATTGTTGTCGTTAATACCTGCTCATTTATTCATGATGCTGAAAAAGAATCTGTACAGGCTATTTTACAGCTTGTTAATGATGGTAAAAAAGTTATTGTTACAGGATGCCTGCCTCAAAAATACAAAGGAGAACTTAAAAAAGCTATCCCTGAAATTTCAGGCATGATTGGAACTTCCGATATAAAAGAAATTGTCGAAGTTGTTGAACATGTTGCAAATGATAAAAAATATGTTGAACATGTATCAGAAAAGCCTGAATATATTTACCCCGAAAATATAGAACGCCAGCAAATAACAGTAGGTGCAAGCTCTTATATAAAAATTGCAGACGGATGTAATTACCATTGCGGTTACTGTATTATCCCGCAATTGAGAGGAGAATATCATTCAAGAACAATTGAAAATATTTTAGATGAAGCAAAAGACCTTGTGGCTAAAGGCGTAACGGAAATTGATTTAATCGCACAGGATACTACAAGCTACGGCATCGATTTATACGGTAAACAGTCATTGCCTCAGCTTCTTGAAGAATTGAATAAAATTGAAGGACTCGGCTGGATCAGGATTATGTATGCATACCCTTCACAGATGTCTGATGAATTGATTGAGGCAATTGCAAAACTTGATAAGGTCGCAAAATATATTGATCTTCCTCTCCAGCATTGCAATGCTGAAATTCTAAAAGCAATGAGAAGACCTGTAATGGATTATGAAGCACTTATAAAAAAAATAAGAGAAAAAATTCCAAATGTTGCAATAAGGACAGCATTTATTGTCGGGTATCCGGGAGAAACTGATGAGCAGTTTAATGAGTTATATGAATTTGTAAAACGCGTAAGATTTGACAAAATGGGTGTCTTTGAATATTCCAGAGAAAAAAATACTGTTTCTTATTCAATGACAGAACAGGTTTCGGCTAAAATAAAAAAACAGAGACATAAAAAATTAATGACTTTACAGCAAAAAATTTCACGAGAAATAAACGAATCTTATGTCGGAAAAACTATTCCATGTATTGTGGAAGGTTATACAGATGACGGGATTGTTTTGATGCGCTCTGAACATGACGCCCCGGAAATTGATGGTATGGTTTACGCATCCTCTGAAAAGCCGGTTGTGCCGGGAGATATTGAAAATGTTTTGATTGAACGTGCCGATGAGTATGATTTATTCGGCATTTTACAATAATCAATAATTATAGTATAATTATTCTGCGCAGGTAAAATAATGGAATTTATAGAAAACAGAGAAGTTGAAAAAGAACAATTAAAAGCTATTTTTCGAGATATGGTGAAATATTCACCTTCAAAGATTATAGGCATGCTCGGCAATGCAATTATTGTTCCTGTATATACAAGCCTTTTGTCTCCTGAAGAATACGGACTTTACTCGCTTTCTATCGCATTATTGTCTTTTCTGTGTATTATATTTTCTGATTGGGTAGGTCTTTCAGGATTAAGATTTTTTAAGCATCACCAGATGACTCAGGATATGCCGAAATATCTAACGACTCTGGTTACAATTCTAATATCAAATATATTTTTAATGTTTGTTTTTGCCTTTATATTCAGGCATAATTTTTATTCTTTTTTTAATATTCCATCTAAATATTTTCTGGCAATTCTTGTTTTAATAATTCCTGTTGCCATAAGAGCTTTACTGTTCCAGCTTTTGAGAGCTCAGTTAAAATCAATGTCTTTTACTTTATCAACAATTATAAATCAGTTTTTAACAATTTTGTTATCTGTATTTTTTATAAAATTTTTCCATCTTGGGGCAATGTCTCTGCTTTTAGGTATGGGAGTTTCGATATCTTTAATTGATTTGCTTTTAATATATCAAAGTAATATACTCTCATGGTTCAGGCTGCAAAAGATTGAATGGCATTCTGTTTTGCCGATTTTTAAATATGGTATACCAATTGCCGCAACATCTTTGAGTGCATGGATAATTAATCAAAGTAACAAATTTGTAATGAATAGTATTCATGGTTTTTCAGAAGTCGGAATTGTCGGGGTTGCTTACGGTTTAACATTACCTCTTTTAATGACTATATTTTCAATAATTACGGTTGCTGCAATCCCCAGAATTATCAATATGTATGAGGAAAGAATTGATGTAAGGCCTTTAATTTCGAGGTTTACTGGGTATTACATTCTTATTGCACTGCCTGTAATTATTGTAATTTCTTTATATGCCTCTGATTATGTACAAATGCTTTCATCTAACGATAAATTTCAGATAGCGTTTAAATTAATACCCTATTTTGCATTCGGTACATTTTTTATGGCATTGACAGATTATACTACTTTGCAGTATCACCTTGCAAATAAAACTTATATTGAATTTATAATAAAATTAACATCCGGAATTGCTAATATTATATTAAATATTTTATTGATTCCTGAAATGGGGCTTGTAGGGGTCGGTATAGCAACACTCGGTGCAAACTTTTTGTATTTTTTGCTGAGTGTAATTATAGTTTTACCCGGATTAAGACTTATATTTCCCCGTCTGATAGTCTCAAGAATGCTTATTTCATTTGTCCCTTTTGGAATTGTGTACTATATGTTTAATAAATTTGTAAATATTCCGGCATTATTGGAAATGCTTTCTTTAATGTTTGTATTTTATATTTGTTATTGGGGATTAACTAAAACAATTTTAAAACGTCCTGAATAAATAAGGCTGCGTTAATATTTATTAACAAATTAGCAAGAAAAATTTTTTTTAATTTTTATATCCTTGATATTTTAGTGTACAAATTTATTAAGTAATTGTAATATAAAATAGAAAATTAATTATCCTCTTGGTAAAATTGTAACACTGAAAGTTAATAATTATTAGGGAATCTCGAAAGGAATATCTGATATGATAAAGGTAAAAGCTGGTCAAAGAAAAGTAGTCGCTTCGGCGTTGACATTATGTTTCTTTTTACAGCAGTCTTTCTGTTTGCAGGTTATGGCAACCCAAATTTCCGGTGTTGAAGGTGTTAATGGCATATATAACATTGATCCTACAGCAACCAATGGTGATATAGGTTTTAGAAAATATGACCATTTTGACTTAAGTCAGGGTGATGTCGCAAATCTTATATTTAAAAATAGTATAAGCGGAAAAGATATCAATACTTTTATAAACCTTGTAGATAATCAGATTAACATTCAGGGTATAGTAAATTCATTAAACAACATAAATGGTGATTTTAAAACTGACGGGCATGTCGTATTTGTGTCTCCAAACGGTATGATAGTCGGAGCCAGCGGAATTTTAAATGTCGGCTCATTATCAGTTTTGACACCTGAAAATGATACTTATGAAAGATATAAAAGTAATGTAAGAGATTCCAATAAAGCCCCTTCCTTATTAAAAAATTTCAGAGAAGAATTGAGTGAGCATGGTACAGGTTCAGTTACGATAGACGGTAAAGTTCTTGCACGTAATTTTGTAGATATTAATGCGGCTGATGTTAATATTGCTACTAATGCCAGAATTATGGCCGGTGTCGATGATGCTACAAAATTCAGTTCCAACAGGCAGGCGGCAGCTTTATTTAGCAAGCTTGTTAATACAGATAATTTAAATCCAGCAAATTCATTCAGAAACGATAACGGAAGTATTAAAATTGAATCATACGGTGCTAACGGCGGAGTGAATGTCGCTGGTATAATGAAAAATTTTGGCCCGGGAAATGTTGAAATTACAAATTCAGGTTCTAAAGGTATTGATATTTCCGGAAAAACATCAAATGCTTCAGGCGATACCCTGCTTGTTAACACAAACGGAGAGGTAAATGTATCAGGAACTGTTCTTAACCGCGAAGGCAAATTGTCTGTTGATAACTCAGGCTCCGGTGTTTTGATAGCATCAACCGGAATTTTAGATAATGCAAATGGTGAAATTATTGTTTCTAACAGTGGTGCAAATGGTGTAAATATAGAAAACGGAGGTTTGATTTCAAATTCCAACGATGTCGTTAATATTACTAATACAGGTAAAAATGGTATTAATGTTAAAGGACATGTTAATGGAAACGGTATTAATATAGATAACAAAAATTCAAATGTTGTTATAGGTGATAAAACAGGAAAAGATTACCTGAATTCAAAAGGTGATGTTAATATAAATATCAATAACGGAAATCTTTTGAATTACGGTACAGAAGCAAACCTTATAAAAGCTTCAAAAAATTTGAATATAGATGTTAAAAACGGAGCAATCGGAAAAGAAGTTGGTCCATGCGATGGCGGCGTCTGCACAGGTATCGGTACCGATGCAAGAGATTTGACAAAATCTGTTAATATCGCAGTTGATGGAAAAGTTAACGCAGTAAGTTCTGAAGGTTCAAATAAATCTCTGGTAAATCTGGCAAGTTTAGATAAAAATATGAATGTCGATAAGATTAAAGCTGACGGCAGGGTAATTCTTCTTGCTGACAGTTCTGTTAAAGGTTCAAAAGCTTATGACATTATAAATTCTTCATCAAATTCTTCAGTTCCAAATGTTGAAGGTGCCGGAATTTCTATGATTGCGAGCGGAAATATCGGTTCTAAAGATAATGCTTTAACATTCAGACAAACTCAAGGGAATTTCGGTAATGTCGATTCTAACCTTAACCATTCTGGAAATTCAAAATACGGCGTTGATATGCTTGCTATTAAAGATATTAACGTTAAAGGGCTTGATTCTTCTGATGGCAAAAAACTTGACACAAATGTATGCGGAATTATTTCAAGAGAAGGTAATGTTAAAGCAGAGTTCTCCGGTGATACTTATATAAGAGAAATTACTGCTAAAAACAATATAGATTTGACAACACGCGGGCAAAATCTATATATTGAAAATCTCGGAATTGTTCCGACATATCAACAGGATTATTACGGTAAAAATGGTAATATAAATCCTGAAAAAGTAACGGTAACTGCTCTTGATTTAGGTACATCGTGGCCGAATAATCCAGCTGATTCTACAATTGTAATTAAAAATGGTGCAATTAACGGCAAAGGTGAAGGAAGACCAGCTCATGAACAGGATTTAACTCTTGTTGCAGATAACGCTTATGCAGGCGGTTATTACTTCAATATGGGGAAAGACAGAGGACAGATTTCAGATAATCCTTTAAGATTTAACCCTTCAGAAATTAAGGAAGATAATAGAACTAATACTTTAGAGAATTCCTCAAATCCTTCAAAACCTGTTTCAATAAGAGCAAAAGCAGTAAGACCGGAAGATGTTACTGCGGTCGGGAAAGAAGATGATGAGCGAAATTACTATTATGGCGGCAGTTCTCAAGGTTTTGATGATGGTTATGATGGTGTAAAAGATGATGATGGGGATTATGTAACCAACCCGTCAGGCGATGAACAGGGTGATGAAAATGATGATGATAATCTCGTAGTCCCTGAAAACAAAAAAGAACCTGTTGATACTGACAGTGACAGTGATACTGATATAGATACCGATACTGACACAGATATAGACACTGATACAGATTCAGATACCGATCTAGACAGCGATACTGATACTGACAATGATTTGGATTCAGACACTGATAATGACGATGATGCGGATAGCGATACGGATTTAGATACAGATACTGATATCGATACTGACAGTGACAGTGATACAGATAATGATACTGATACAGATACAGATGTTGATACCGACACAGATTCAGATACTGATCTAGACAGCGATACTGATACTGACAATGATTTGGATTCAGACACTGATAATGACGATGATGCAGATAGCGACACTGACTTAGATACAGATACTGATATTGATACTGACAGTGACAGTGATACAGATAACGATACTGATACAGATACAGATGTTGATACCGACACAGATTCAGATACTGATCTAGACAGCGATACTGATACTGACAATGATTTGGATTCAGACACTGATAATGACGATGATGCCGATAGCGATACTGACTTAGATACAGATACTGATATTGATACCGACAGTGACAATGATACAGATAACGATACTGATACAGATACAGATGTTGACACCGACACAGATTCAGATACCGATCTAGACAGCGATACTGATACTGACAATGATTTGGATTCAGATACAGATAATGACGATGATGCCGATAGCGACACTGATCTAGACACAGATACGGATATCGATACCGACAGTGACAGTGATAGCGACACAGATAATGATACTGATACGGATAATGACACTGATACAGATATTGATACAGACAGTGATGATGATACCGATACGGATAATGACACTGATACAGATATCGATTCAGACAGTGATAGCGATAGTGATAATGATGATGATTCAGATTCTGATACGGATAGTGATACGGACACTGACAATGATACCGATACAGACACAGATGTAGACAACGACAGTGATAGTGATACGGATACAGATTCTGATACTGACACAGATGCTGATAATGATTTGGATTCAGATACAGATAATGACGATGATCTCGATTCCGATACTGATTCAGATACTGATATCGACATAGACACTGATACAGACAGTGATAGTGATACAGATGCTGATTCGGATTCCGACACTGATACTGATTCTGACACTGATATTGACATAGATACAGATACTGATATTGATTCTGATTCAGATATTGATAACGATACAGATAACGACAATGATATGGATACCGATACTGATAATGATATCGATAATGATACGGATTCAGACACAGATACTGATATTGATACGGATGATGACAGACCTGAATTACCTAACAGAAGAACCGATTACGGCAAGGAGATATACAAACAGCGTGTTGTTGATTACAATGTTAATTCAATAGATAAACGCCAGTATATGAGATTTAGCGCTGAAGATAACAGAAATCCTGTTAAACTGGCAGATAATACTCAGATAGATTCTCTGCTTGATATTTCAAGAGGCGGCATTGCTGTAACACATCATAATGATTTGAAAGTCGGTGATGTAGTACCTGTAAACATTTCATACGGTGATTTAAATATAAGCGCGGATGTAAAAATTGTTTCAGCTACAGACAGGCGAGCAGGAGCAGAATTTATAAATCTTGATCAGGCAACTGCTAACAAACTTCTGTATATGAACATATTATTGGAAGAACAGACTGCCGCAAGAAATAATTCAAATGATTTATCTTATATAAAATAGCAGAATTTCTTTTATAAAAAACGCTGTTATAAAATTTAACAGCGTTTTTTTATACATATGCTGCATGTCCGTAACTGGCAATTCTTGCTCTTCTGATTTTTTGGAACCTGCTGTCTTTACTCAAATCCCATTGCGGTACATAATTTGGTGTTGTATCAGCCATTTGCGGAGTATTTTGAGACATAAACAGTGCCGCTGTTGATTGAAGTCCTTGAGCGATTTTACCCCAGTCAAATTTTTGGCTTGATTTAACAGTTTTAGATGCAATATTTTGGAATTTAGAAACAGTTTTTTGACCTGCTTTTTTCCTTGCTTTATTATCAAGTCCGCCGACAACACCTTTTTCTATTGTTCCGCCGGCTCCTTCAACGGCTGAACTGAAAGAATTCCTTGCAGAATCTGCCGCACTATTAACAGCATTAAAGTTTGTTTCGCTCAAATTTCCGTTTTTAAGATCTTGTAATAGTGAGTCGGCTTCAAGATTGCCGTCAGCCATTTGAGCTTGCAGCTGCCCGCTGATTGAATTTTTCATCTCTTTTTTAGTCATACCGCCAAGCTGTTCTTCTGTCATGCCATTAACAGCATCTTTTGCCGCAGCATTGGAAGCGAGTTTTTGTGTAGCTTGTTCTGCCTGCTGGTTTATATTGTCAAATGTTTTGCCAAGATTTTTTGAAGATTTGACTGCTGCGGTACCTGTTTGAACAGCGCTTGCAGCACTTGCCATTGCCCCTGCGAGATTACCTTCAGCCGCGTATGCAGCTGTTTTTGTAATATTTGCTGCTGCTTGTCCGTAATTACCTGCCATTTCTACAACAGTACCGACTTTTTGCATAACATTACCGGTTGCAATCAAAGCAGCACCTGCTCCGAAAAGTCCGCTCATTGCAGAACCCAAAGCTACAAGCCCTTTACCTGCGGTATTAACAAGCTGTCCTGTCTGCGATACAATTGCACTGATTTGTTCAATTTTTGTTGCGACTTCTACAACTTTGTTTGTATCTGATTGATTTTGTTCAATTGCTTTTGTAGTTTTTTGATTTACTTTAACGTAATTGTTGTTTGTTTTTTGTAATTGTTTTATGGTTCTTGATGAACTTCTCTGCAGTGTATAAATTTGTTTACCGTTATTTTGAACAAGGGTTGTTTTTGAACCGATTAATGACTGCAGGGCAGTGATTTTACTTTGATTGGGATTTTCTTGCGTTCCGTCTGATTTACTTCCGTTTATTGAAAAAGACGAAGAACCAAGCAGTGAATCCAGTTCATTTTGTGCATTTTCTATTTCTGTCTGGACTTCTTCTGTTTCTTTGACAAGTTTTAAAAGTTTATCATTGTCCTTTTTTAGTTCAGCTTCTTGTTTTCTTAATTGGGTCTGAAATTTTTTATCATCTTTTTTGAGCTGTTTGTCAAGTTTTTGTGCATCAGCATTATATTTATCAACTGTTTTTTGATCATTTTGTGTGTCTTTGGTTAATGATTCAACTTCCTGACCGCTTGCCTCGGCGCTTGCAGCAGCAGCTTTACCGTCTGCGGCATTATCAATATTAGCGATATTTTCTAATGATGAACCGGATGAAGTACCTTGAGCTCCTGTTGTTCCTGTAGTTTCGTTAGAATTATTTAAATCATTTAAACTTCTTAGTGTATTTAAATTATTTAAAGAATTTGCAGTTGCAGGTGTTGTTACGCCCGGTGCATTAAAGATTGAGCCTGTCATCTTAAGATATTCAGGTTTATTTGCGGAAGCTTTTTTAGCCTGCGAGCTGAAATTAAGCTTTATCGCATCAATTTTATTCTGTTGTACATTGGATATCGGCATAGCTCTCCTGCTCTCTCTTAAATATATAAAGTTTTATGTGAGCGCCTGATTTCAGCATTTATGCATGTTGTTACATTTGTTAATATTTAGAATTTGCTTTAAATTTTTATTTTTGGTAAAATTATTTTTGTATTTTAGTTAAGGAGATATAAATTATGAAACTAATGGAAGGAAAAAAGGGTGTAATTTTCGGAGTATCAAATACTCATGGGATTGCTTATGCTATTGCTAAACAGCTTTATGAAGCAGGAGCCGATATTGCGTTTACTTATGCAGGCGAAGCTATGGAAAAACGTGTAAGACCGCTTGCAGAAGAAATGGGTGCTAAAATTATTATGAGCTGTGATGTAACTAAAGAAGATGAAGTCGCTGCTGTATTTAAAGAATGTGAAAGAGTTTACGGCAAATTGGATTTTGTTGTTCATGCCGTTGCATTTGCAGCAAAAGAAGATTTGCAGGGAAGATTTATTGACACTACAAAAGCAGGCTGGGATTTGGCATTAGGAGTAAGTTCATATTCTCTGATTACTCTTTGCCGTTATGCCGAACCAATCTTGAATGAAGGTGCATCTGTGTTTGCGCTTACATATCTCGGTTCTGAATATGTTGTTGCAAATTATAACGTAATGGGCGTTGCAAAAGCAGCTCTTGAATCATCAATGAGATACTTAGCAGCTGACCTTGGCAAAAAAGGGGTCAGAGTTAACTGTATTTCTGCTGGTGCAGTTAAAACTCTTGCAGCGAAAGGTATTTCAGGATTTGATAAAATGCTTAAAGCGGCTGTCGCAAAATCTCCGCTTAATCGTAATGTTGCATTAGAAGATGTCGGTAAAGCCGGTTTATTCTTAGCATCTGATCTTTCAACAGGTACTACAGGTCAAATTATTTATGTTGATTGCGGATGCCACTCTGTATATGCTTCGTTAGAGGAAATGGAAATTATTGCTAATTCTATTCCGAAAGCATAAACTATATTTGTAATAAATAAAAGGGCAGGTGTTTGGCCTGCTCTTTTTTAATGTAGAATTTAAGATTAATATTTGGCAACTGCTCAATTTAAAGTTATTATAATAATAAATATTACTAAATATGTAGTAGTATTTTTGTTTTTATTGATATTTTAAGTAGTTTGTGCTATATTTCACAATATAGATGGGGTAAATGCGTGGAAAAAGATTACCTGGATTTAGACTCAATAGCTAAAGATTGTAACCTGTTTGATGCATCCGACATCAATTCTGTTGTCCGCAAAATTTCGACTCTTGATGAATTTTATGAGCATGATAATCTCGTTAAAATTTATAACCATTTTTTATCAGTTTCTAAAAATCCCGAAATATTGATGCATGTTATTCAATGTATTGACAGGTTAAGAGATAAATCATCTTTAAGCCCGCTTCTTGATTTGCTTTTGATGAAAAATATTGATAGTGAGAAAGATGCTTTTATTAATGTCAGAGCAATGTGTGCTAAAGCTATTGCAAATCTTAAAGACACATCGGCTGTAACTCCGCTTTTATACTGTTTAAATAATAAAGACGAAAATTATAAAATCAGGCTTGCCTGCGCGGATGCTCTCGGCAGAATAGGCGACAGGTATGCTGTTGCGCCTTTGATTGAAGTTGTTAAAGATGAAGATGAAAAATCAGTTTATTTAAGAGAAACTGCAGCTTCTGCTCTTGGCATGCTGGGAGATTTAAGGGCTGTTGATCCGCTTGTCAGTATTCTTGAGGCGCAAAAGGGTATTTGGAATAAATTTACTTTTTTAAAAGAACGTGTTATAGAGGCTCTTGGCAAACTCAGGCTTGATAACAATGAGAGGGTGTTTAATGCTCTTAAAAATTCCCTGCTTGATGAATCGCCCCAGATAAGAATTAATGCAATAGAAGCGATTATGGACAGTGATAATCCGCATGCTGTAGATACTATTAAAACCTGCCTTATTGAAGATGAAAATGAAGAGGTTAAGAAAAATGCACTTATAGCTCTGTATAATCTTGTAGGCAGAGAAATTCTCGATGAAGTGGCAAACGGCTCTGATTATCCTGATTCCATAAAAATGGAAGCTGTATCTATGATTTCCGAATACGAAGAGGAAGAAGATAATGAATAAAGGTATAGTGCTTTTATCAGGCGGGCTTGATTCTCTGGTAAGTCTTGGTGCCGGAATAGAAAAATACGGCGTATCTCTTGCTCTGACTTTTGATTACGGACAAAAATCTACAGAATATGAAATTGATGCATCAAGGGCTATCTGTGAATATTACGGGATTGAGCATAAGGTTATAAAACTTGACTGGCTTAAAACTGTTACTCATACGGCACTTGTCGGCGATAAAAGTATTCCGGAAGGGGCGGAGCTTTATAATCTTGAACAATCTGCAAAAAGCGTATGGGTGCCAAACCGCAACGGTTTGTTTTTGAATATTGCAGGTTCAATTGCGGACGGAGAGAATTACGATTACATACTAATAGGGGCTAACAAAGAGGAAGGGCAGACATTTCCTGATAACACACAGGAATTTATTGACAGAGTTAATGCGGAATTTGAATATTCCACACAAAAACAGCCAAAAGTGATTGCACCCTTGATAAATTATGATAAAAATGCTATAGTAAAGCTGGCATTAAAACATAAAATACCTCTTGAATATGTCAGGAGCTGTTATGCAGGAGGAGCTAAACACTGCGGGAAATGCGAATCCTGTATCAGATTGAAAAATGCCTTAATCGCAAACCATGACACACATTATATAAAGGAACTTTTTTGAAAACACAATTTATAGAGCAGGAAATTAAATACGAGGGGTGGCAGCTTTCTCCACATTGGATTTATAAGAATTTTAAAATTCAGGGAGATGCAGCAGTTGCCTTTATCGGTGAATGTGAAGTTAAATTGACTGAAATGGTTGATATAGAAGACGTTATAAATAACGAGCCTATATACAGCAAATCCATGCTGAGCTTTATATCCGAACAGTTTAATGTAGGTTTGGTTGAGGGTGTTTTCAGGCAGAGACTTTTAATCTGTATTATCAAAGAAGCTCTTGAAAAACGCGGATTTTTGATTACAAGAAACGGTGATGACTTGTTTTATGACGGTAAAAAGCTTACTGTCTCAATTGCTACAAAATCTGTAAATTCAATACTAATTCATACCGGCATAAATATAGATTCTGCAGGTGCACCTGTCAAAGCAAGCGGACTTTCAAGCGAGCTTGGAATTTATGATATAAAAGAGTTTGCAGATGAAATTTTAAATAACTATTCTGAAGAAATTAGTGATATAATATTGGCATCAACAAAAGTCAGAGGTGTATAATGGAAGAAGATTCAAGAAAACCTTCTCATATCAGCTATAAAGAATATCAAAAAAAAGTTACTAAAAATCCGAATGAAGGAATTATAATTTTTGTTTCGGCATTTTTTATTTTGCTTTTGCTGTTTTTAGGCATCGCAAAGCAAATTTCGCCTGAAGTAGATGTTTCTATAGGCGATGACAATACAAGTGCTGAACAGACAGAAGAATTAGACAAATCTTCAGTTGATGAAAGATTGAAATTACTTCAGGACGAAGATTCGCAAGCTACAGCTAAGGAAGACAATACATTTGCGGATGAGCTTGACGAAAAAGTTGTTATACCTGAAGATAAAAAGGCTGAAAATCAGCCCGCTGATAACGCTGTATCGGAAGAACCAATTACTCTGGCTGACAAAGAAGCAAATCCAAAACCTTCTGAAACAGCCTCTCCGGCTCCAAAAACTCCTGCTGTTCAGCCGCAGCCGGCACAGCCTACATCAAAAGTGGTTGTCGGTTACTATGCGACAAAAGAACAGGCAGAAGTAGCTAAAGGTATTATTGCAGAGTCAGGTATGAATATCTCACCGTTTGTAAGAAGCATCGGTGGCGCTTATACAATTCAGGTAGGCTCTTATACAACAAGAGAAAAAGCCCAGAGCGTTGTAAATGACCTTTTGAGAAATAATTATCCTGCAAGAATTATTTCAGAGTAGAAAGTTTACAATTATTATAAAGATTCCCTATATAAATTCATCATGCGGTAGTAATATTCGATTTCATTTATATCAGATTCGTTTAATATCGTGTTGATAGAATTTATCAAATCATCTTTACTTTTAAGATGTTCAAAATCAAACAAATCTTTTTCTCTTACATCTAACGATTTTATTATTTTTTCAAGAGTTTCTGCTGAAACAAATCTCTTTCCGCGTTCAATATTACTTAAATTTGGTGTATCAATGCCAATTATTTCGGCTAGTTTTTCCTGAGTAAGATTTTTACTTTTTCTTATTTCTTGTATCCGTTTTCCAAGATTTTCTTTCAAAGTAGACATGATTAACCTCTTAAAATCATGTTAAATCTATTAATTGTTAATTTTAATTATCTGTAATGCTATTTAATATTGCATTTATTAGTAATATATGCTAAAATATTTATATTAAATACTATAAAAAAACAAAAAAGATAGTATATTAGAAGATAGAAATATAAAAGGAGATTGAATATGTCTATGGATGGAATTAATGATGTTCAAAAAATTATGACCAACATTTCTTCAAGCAGTGTACAAAAAAATACACAAGAGACAAAGCAGAGCTTTGTTCCAATAAATAAAGGAGTTGGAGGAAATGCGTCAAAAAGAGTTACGGATGCAGTTATTGAGCATGCTTTAAACCAGCCTTCGGCTCGTAAATCAATAAATATGCTTCTTTCAAACAGTCCGATAGGGTTAGGAAATCAACCGGCAAAAGAAGATATAGAAAGTATGGGGTATCAATTTTCGCTTACTGCAATGCATATTGGAGCACCCATGATATTCACATCAAGTGACGGAGGAACCATAACAGTTTATGATGGTAAAGGTACTGCTGAAATGGGCGAAGACAAGAGAAAAATTGTCTACCAAAATGGTCGTTATACTCAGGAAATGTATTATGATGAAAGAGGAAAATTAACCAATGGACAAATGATAATTAAAGATAAAATAGCAGGATTTACAGAGCAGCAATATGCTTTTATTATGGAAGATAATAATCGAATGAATGTAGTAAAATAAAAATAGCTTTTTTAACATAAAACTCCCGTCCTATATTGAGACGGGAGAGTTTTTTCTGATACAATAATTAAATTGGCAGTACAAAATTTTATGCAAACCAGTTGCAGGCATCGCCTTTGCATAAAATTTTGTCAAGATTTGCCATAACATCTTCCTTAGTCATTTCATAAGTTACAGGTGTTATTGAAATCTTGTTATTTTTAACGGCCGCAATATCAGTATTTGAATCTTCAGCTTCCGTTATCAATTCTCCTGCCATCCAGTAATAAACTTTACCTCTGGGGTCAATTCTTTTTTCATAATTGTCTGTAAACATTTTACGTCCGAGTTCTGTTATTGCAATTCCTGCAATATCGTCCTCATCAAGAGCTGGAACATTAATATTCAAAATACTTTTTTGCGGGAAATTAAATTCTTTTAATTTTTTAAGCAGTAAATTTACAAATCTTGCAGAATATTTAAACTGTTCATATTCATAATTCATACTTGCAAGCGATACTGCAATACTTGGAACACCGAGCATTGCCCCTTCCATTGCGCAGCTTACGGTGCCTGAATATAGAATATCTGCTCCGAGATTGGGGCCATGATTAATCCCGGAAATTACAATATCCGGCTGTTCCTCAGGTGATAAAATCGCATTAATACCTATTTTTACGCAATCCCCGGGAGTTCCTGTTGTTACCCAGGCTCTTTTAACACCATGATAAGCGTCAACTTCTTCAACCCTTAAAGGCGTATGCAGTGTCAAAGAATGCCCTGCCGCGCTTCTTTCTCTGTCAGGGGCTATCACATAAACATCATGCTCCTGCGCCAGAGTTTCTGTTAAACATCTTATGCCGTTTGCGGCTATCCCGTCGTCATTTGATACTAATATTTTCATATCTCTCCTTTTTATAATTTATTAAAAACATCTATTAATATAATACTATAAGCAGTTTTTTATCTGTAAATATTAAGTTTTGTAACAAAATATACACATGATATTTAAAATATAGCAATTATATATACAAAAAATTGTTTATATACATGACACGAGGAAAAGCATAAAACGAGGAATCAAAAAGAACGTTTTATTGCACACTACACTTCACACTATTACGAGGAATTATTCAAAGAATTCCGACGCCGGTTTCGAAAGAGAACGGCGTTTTTTTTGTACTACATACGCATCGGCCGATTATTTAAGCCATAGTAAACTAGAACACATGTTTTCTATAAGTTAAAATTAAGCCTGTATTATTTCATAACAACAGCAAGAACTTCTGCGAGTTTGCCGGATCTGTTATTTTTAAATTTGATTTCCTTTTTGGTATCCTGCGGGGTAAACTCAGATTTTTGATAGTTAATTAAATATCTCATAAATTCAGGACTAAACATCTTACTCCTTTACTACACTAAAATTTTTAAAACACACTTCACCTTGTATATATATAAAAACATAAAATAGAAAATTATTGTTATATATTTACAAATTATTTACAATAATTAATAAGATGTTATAATTTTTATATATAAAGGATTTTTGAAATGCGTCAATCTTCAATTATAGATATAATTTCTCCGGTCATGGCCGGCCCTTCAAGCTCTCATACCGCAGGAGCAGTAAGACTTGGTCTTTTGGCACGTAATGTTTATAATACAAAATCGGATAAAATAACTTTTAAATTATATAATTCCTATGCTTTAACAGGCAAAGGACATGGAACTGATAAAGGTCTGCTTGCCGGGCTTTTGGGCTTTTCTGTAGATGACAAAAGGATTAAAAATGTTTTTGATACACCTGAAGCGAAACAGATAAATTATGAATTTGAATTTTTGGAAGATTTTAACCGCCATCCGAACGCTGTTGATTTTATATTTGAAGGCGGTCTTAATATGACACTTTCAGGTGATTCTATAGGCGCCGGAGAAATTGTTCTTACCAAAATAAATAAATTTTCGGTTAATCTTGACGGAAAATACAACACACTACTTCTGGTTTATGAAGATATGCCCGGTGTTATATCTTCTGTTACACGAATTATTCAGGAAGACAATGTTAATATTGCATCACTTCACTGCGACAGAAGCGGCAAAGGTAAAGATGCTTCCATGTGCATTTGTATTGATGGAGAACTTTCAAAGCAATGTCTTGATAAGGTAAGTGAACTTAAAGATATGTATATTGTAAGATATATTAAGAAATTGGAAAGCTGATATGGAAAATATAATTACTACATTCAGACAACTATATTACACCTGTAAAGAACAGAATAAAAAAATTTATGAAACAGCACTTGATTATGAGGTTTCAAAAGGCGAGTATTCTGAATATCAAATAAGACTTCAGGCTGCAAAAAGTCTGAATGCAATGAAGGAAGCCATAAAAATCGGGCTTAATTCTACAGAACCATCTCCAAGCGGAATGAGCGGAGATGACTGTGATAAATTGCAAAAAAGATTTAATAAATCAGGCTCAGTTCTCGGTAAAACCGCTCAAAAAATAATGACTTATGCACTTGCTACAAGCGAGCAGAATTTAAGAATGGGTATAATTGCTGCCTGTCCCACAGCAGGGTCATGCGGAATTGTGCCTTCTGTTTTAATCGCTTATGCAGAAGATTACAATTTAGATGAAAATGAACAGATAAATGCCCTTATAACAGCCGGAGAAGTCGGAAGAATTGTTTCTGTCAAAATGGCGCTTGCAGGTGCAGTCGGCGGCTGTCAGGCAGAATGCGGAGTGGCTTCTGCAATGGCATCTGCAGCTCTTACTCAAATGAGAGGCGGTAATATCAAACAAATAATAAATGCATCTGCTCTGGCTTTGAAAAATATTCTGGGCTTAACCTGTGATCCTGTGTGCGGTTTGGTTGAAATTCCCTGCGTAAAACGAAATCCGTTTCTTGCAATACATGCAGTCAGCGCATCTGAGCTTGCAATGGCAGATATTATCTCCAAAATTCCCGCAGATGAAATTGTTGATGCAATGGAACAGACCGGAAAACTTATGTCTCCGCTGTTGAAAGAAAGTTCACAAGGCGGGCTTGCAAAGACTAAAACTGCAATTGCCCTGGAGAAAAATATTTTAAGATAATTGTTAATTTATGTAACGATTTTGTTAAAATAAAGCAATTTCATGGAATTTATATCCTTAGTATATATATAAGAGATATGAGTATAATTTACTAAGGAGATATAACTATGAATACAGGACGAGTTGATGCAATAGGATTTGAAGATAAAACAAGCAAAGCATCATATACTTCGCAGATTAAAAAGAAAAATCCTTGGGAAGAAATCGGTGCTTTTATGACAGGTATAGGTTCACTGAATCTGCCATCAAATTTTAACAGTGCTTTTACTGTCGGTAAACCAGGCGGTGAAACAAGAGGTGCTTTCTTAGGTTAATTTTTGCAAAAAGATTTTATTTGTAATACACTAATCTTCAAAAGAGGATTAGTGTATTATGTTATTAACAGCCGATATTGGAAATACGAGTATTACCCTTGGGCTTTTTGAAGAAGATGCCCTTGTTGAAGAATACAGACTTGCGTCTGACAAAGATTTGTCACTGGAAGAATATGAAGTTCTTTTAAAAACATTGTTCAAAGATTTTACAGTTGATGGCTCTATTATATCTTCTGTAGTGGAAGAACTTACCCAGAAATTTAAAACTGCAGTTGATAATGTATTTAAACTAAATTCAATTATTTTATCCACAGAAATTAATACAGGTGTAAAAATAGTACTTGATAACCCGCAAGAAGCCGGTGCAGACAGAATTGCAAATGCTGCAGGCGCTTATGTTTTATATAAACATCCTGTTATTGTTGTTGATTTTGGCACAGCTACAACTTTTGATATTGTAAACGGCAATGGGGAATTTGTAGGCGGTATTATTGCACCTGGTTTGAATTTGCAGCTGAAGGCACTAAATAAATTTACTTCAAAGCTTCCAAGGATTGAAGTTGCTCTTTCAAATTCTGCAATCGGGCATAATACATCAGATGCTATACTTTCCGGAGTTTTAAGAGGGTCTGCTGCAATGATAGACGGTTTGATAGAGCAGTGTGAAAAAGAACTTGGTGAAAAAGCTGTTATTGTTGCAACCGGCGGATATTCGGGGCTTGTTGCAAATTATTTAAAAAGACATTTTGACTTTATAAATCCTACATTGACTTTGGAAGGTTTGAGGTACCTGTATCAGATAAACAAATTAGATGTCGTAAGTGAACTGCAGAAAGTTTCCCATTAAATTTTCATTCCAGACTTGAACATTTGATGGAACAGAAAGCACGACAGGAGCAAAATTCCATATATATTTTATGTTTGAATTAACCAAAAATTCAGCCGTTGATTGTGCAAATCTTGCCGGAACAGTTAAAATTGCAATATCAGCTTCTTCTCTTTGCGCTATTTCCGGAAGCCTTGTTATATCCTGAATTTGCATTCCGTTTATTATTTTGCCGATTTTTTCAGGTGAATTGTCAAACAAAGAAAGAATATTAAGTCCGTAATCTTTAAAATTTCCATAATTTGCGATTGCTGTTCCAAGATTGCCTGCCCCTATAATAAAAGCTTTTTTCGTCTTTTTAAAGCCCAGAGTCTTTTCTATTGAAATTTTCAGCTCTTTAACAATATATCCGACTCTGTTTTTGCCGGAATTGTTTAATAAATTAATATCCTTTCTTACCTGAGAATCATCAATATTCAACAATCCGGCAATCTGTTTACTGGAAATAAATTCTATTTTCTTATCAATATAATCAGTTAATATACAATGATACAGGGTAAGCCTGTTTATAACTTTATCTGAAATCTTCTTTTCCATATCCCAATAGTAACATAAAAGAATATTATAATTAAAACAAAAAGAAATAATGCTGTTAAAGTATTCTACTTTGTAAAAAAAAAACATATAATGTTTACATAATTTCATGTTTATTATTACATGTGGATAAAAAAGGACAGGTAACAATTGTTAAATAATTTTGAAAGTTTTGATAATTCAGAAACCTCAGCGAGGAAATCAGCTTTAATTCAGGAAAGAATAGGCCTTGTATCAACGCATATGTACAAACAGTTTTTGGATTATCAGCATGCAAATATCAATACAAATGAAATTTTTATAAGGATGATTGATAATTTGCAGATTGTTGTAGATACTCTTAAAGAAGCTTTTTCGTCCAGAAATGTTACAACCCAGAATATTTATGTAGATACAGATCCACAAAAATCAGTGGTTATAGTGAATATCCTCTGGCATAAAATGAGCTTTACCACAAGATGCAATTACCAGCCGCAAGCTCTTTACAGAGAAGACGGCCAGCATCTTTTTTCAAGCAGAATTATGGCAGTAAAAGGCAATTATTATGAACTGATGAAAGGTGTTACAGACCATGATGAAGAGATGGGAAAACTTCTTGACAATGAAGTAGCTTCTCTTTTTATACCTCCGGAATCGACTCAAAATTCAATAATGAAAATAAGACACCTGCCAAACCGCGAATTTTATCTGAATCAGGTTGATGCTCCGCGGGAATTTGTACTCAAAGTAGTAGAAACAATATGCGGAGGAGGTTTCTACCATGAAGAAGGGGCAAGAAAAAGTTTCAATATTTAAATAGTTACCCCTCGTCTATTGATATTTTAGATGAAACTTCTGCGACTATGCGTTGTACATCCGCACCACCAATTGCGACTTCTAAAATCAAAGGGCTGTGTATAAGGACTGTTTCTGCATAATCCATTGTATCAACATTAATTACATTAAATTCAATAAAATCTTCACCGGCATAAATTAACTTGCCATATTCACCACCGGTTGCCCATTTGATAAACATATATTGATTTTCATATTCTTTAAGTTTCTCTACAAGTCTCATCATGCTTCCCCGTAAAAAGTCTTACATATATATTTTAGTGATTTATACTTATAAGTCAAGTTAAATAAAAAAAAGCCACACATTTTTTGTGTGCGACTTAGAACAATAATCTTGGGAGGAGATTTGGGGATAGTTGTACATGCATGATAATGCAAGCATGCTTTTTTTGTTACACATGTAATCAAAAATTTAATAAAAATTTACAATTTCTTGATTTTATAATATAATGTTGTATAGAGGTAAAAACATGAAAATACTTGTAATTAACGGCGTAAATATGAATATGCTTGGTGTTCGGGAACAGGAAAAATACGGGACCATGACATTGAAAGATCTGGAAAAAGAATTATACGCATATTCATTTGAACTCGGTATAGATATAGAAACATTTCAAAGTAACTTTGAAGGGGCAATTGTAGAAAAAATACATAATGCCAGAAATGATTTTGACGGAATCATTATAAATGCCGGAGCATACACACATACAAGCATTGCAATAAGAGATGCAATAGCATCTGTTGATATTCCTGTTATAGAAGTTCATATTACCAACATTTATAAAAGAGAGGAATTCAGACATCATTCATATCTTGCACCTGTTTGTACAGGGCAGATATCAGGTTTCGGGGTAAACAGCTATAAATTAGGTCTAAAAGCGGTTGTCGATTATTTAAATACTAACGACAACGAATAAATATTTCTGTTTCAAGAGTTATTGCCATATCGCAATAACTTATTTTTGAAACTCCTCTACAAAAGCTTTACTAACTGCAAGAGCTTTTAATTCCGGGTTTTCAATACCTGCTTCAGCATATTTTTTTTCTGCTAATTCTGCAACTTCAAGAGCACGCTTAGCAAGTTCCGGGTTTGATGCGAAAACCTTAATGTCATTTTCAAGATTGTCGACTTTTACAGCAGAACGATTGGCTGGATTGTCAGGAATTTCCTTAATTTCTTTTGATTGAACATCAGTTTGCTGAGAAGATTGAACATCCTGAGCTGCCTCTGGCTTCACCTGCTCTGTTTTTTGAACCTGAGCTTGTGTTTGTTGGGGAATGATTGGACTTTGTGCGTTTTTCGATATCTCGTTCATCGTCAAATCCTCTTTTCTTTTTTCGGGGTTACGACACGCTGCCGCAACTTTTTTCTGTATAACTCAATATTCTCGTTTTTTGTTTTAAAACACGAATAAAAAATTTTTTGCTAGTTTGTAAAAAAAAAATTACAAAAATTAATATATAATCTTTCTTTACAGACTGTTTATGATAATATTAAAAGTACAAAATAGATGATTATAGTATATAAACGTTATATAAAGTATACAACATTAAGGAAAGTATTGCAACATGAATTTTACTAATTTGCTTAGTAACATAAATCCGAGAGAAGTAGTAAGAAATTTACCCGATGCAGTTTTTGTAATAGATTTAGACGGCAAAATTGTCTGGGTAAACGATAAAGCCGCAATTATATTTGAAAGTAAGAGAAATGACCTTAAAGGACTTAACTTTGACGAAATCGTTGCCAATGGAGTTTTTCTGGCTGAAAAATCATATTCCAAAAGAAATTCTGTAGTTACAGGAGCGTTCACAGTAGAAGGCAAAGAATTCTTTATTGAAATGAATGCTAAAAAATATATTGAACAATATTTTATAACAATAAGAGATGTTACGGCAATGACAAATGTTTTGACAATTGCTGAAAGAACCGGCAGGCTCAATAAAGAAAAAAATGTAATGCTTGCAAAACTTTCAAATGAAATAAAATCACCTATTCAATCTATAATAGGCTTTTCCCAGGCGCTTTTAGACGGTCTGGGCGGAGAAATGAATGACAAGCAGAATAAATATGTAAAAATTATCAATAAAAATTCCACAGAACTATTACATTTTATGGAAAAATTTATTGAATTTTCCCAGGCAGAGTCTTCATTATTTAATTGTGAAAATCAGCCGTTTGATTTAGTTAATACAATACAAACCGTTGTAAGAAATAATGAAACTGCACTTAGTACAAAAAACTTAACTGTTGATTACGACTTTGACGGATTTAACAAAAAAGCCGTCTACAGTGATGAAAATTCTGTAAAAATTATTTTGCAGAATATTCTTGAAACTTCTATAAAATCAACAGATGTAGGTTCTATCACAATTAAAGCGGAACATCCTGATTTTGATGAAGTCGAAAGATGCGGCGCAAAATTAATCAAAGATGCGAGCAGATTTTCTTATGTAAAAATTACAATAGCAGATACCGGTATGGGATTTGCAGAATCTGAGCTTGAGGGGATTTTTGAGCCATACACCCAGCTTGACAAAGCTCATAAAAAAACAATCCTCAGATCAATTACGCTCGGAACTGCTTATACTATACTGAAACGTATAGGCGGGGCAATCTGGGTTAATTCTGAAGTAATGAAAGGGTCATCGTTCTTTGTAATTTTACCGGTTGAAAAAGAAATTGAAACAAAATAAGCAGGTGAAACAAGAGTAAAAATGAGCAATGTTGTCTTAAAAAATGTTACTAAAATTTATGACACCAAAAAAGTTATTGATAATGTAGATTTAACCATAAATGACAAGGAGTTTGTTGTTCTTGTCGGAGCATCCGGATGCGGAAAATCAACTCTTTTAAGAATGATTGCAGGATTGGAAAATATTACTGATGGAGAAATTTTTATTGGTGATAAAAAAGTCAATGATGTTCACCCCAAAGACAGAGATATTGCATTTGTTTTTCAAAGCTACGCGCTTTATCCGCATATGACTGTGAGAGAAAATATTGCATTCGGACTTAAAATGCGAAAAGTTGATAAAGCTGAAATTGATAAAAAAGTTCAGGAAGCGGCTGAAATATTAGATCTAGGCGAATATTTAGACAGAAAACCAAAACAGCTTTCCGGAGGCCAAAGACAGCGTGTAGCACTCGGGCGGGCAATTGTTAGAAATCCGAAAGTATTTTTAATGGATGAGCCTTTATCAAATCTGGATGCAAAACTGCGTGTACAGATGCGTTCTGAAATCAAAAAATTGCATGAAAAATTACAGACAACATTTATCTATGTAACCCATGACCAGACTGAGGCGCTTACAATGGGGGACAGAGTAGTTGTACTGGACAAAGGAGTAATTCAACAGGCAGCAAGTCCTGAAGAAATTTATAACAATCCGGCAAATACATTTGTTGCTGGATTTGTCGGCTCACCTCAGATGAATTTTATCGACTGCGAAAATTTCCCTTATCATACTAAAGAAAATGTTATTGTCGGTGTACGCCCTGAAAAAATGGTTTGCGGCGGGGAAATAAAATTGTCTGTAAACATTGATATTACAGAACTTTTAGGGAGTGAAAAAATCGCTTACTTTAATATCGGCGGTAAAAAGTGCTCTGCAAAACTTCCGGCAGATTTCAATATTGATAAAACTCTTGAATTAAGCATACACACGAAAGATTTGTACTTTTTCGATAAAGAAACAGGTGCAAGAATACAAAGTGTATAAGAATTAGAAATTTAGTCTCTGCTGCAATCATCTTCCACCCAGATGATTGTTATATTCAAAGGCTTTGCAAACGGATTTGCCGTATGCATTCCTGAAAATGTATTCTGCGCTATAGAATCGTAAAACTTTATTTTTTCGGATAATTTTTTAGTATAATCTAACAAATTCATAATTCAATTCCCTGCTTATACATATTCTATTATCAAGTTTTTTTACTGAACAATAATCCTGCCTGCGGGTACAATTTGTTATTTTTAATAGTTAATATGGGTAATATCGTCGGTGAGAATTTTTTGTAAGATATTTTTTGTGGAGGGAAATTATGACGGATAAAAAACTTTCGGGAACAAAAACAGAACAAAATTTAATCAATGCTTATGCAGGAGAATCTCAAGCCAGAAACAGATATACATATTTTGCAAAACAGGCTAAAGAAGAAGGTTATGAACAAATTTCAGAAATCTTTTGTATGACAGCAGATAACGAAAAAGAACATGCAAAACTTTTTTATGAATATATAGGCAATACCCGCGGACATGTTAATGCAGAATACCCGTTTGAACTTGGCACGACAGAAGAAAATCTAGAAAGTGCCGCAGCAGGTGAAAAAGAAGAATGGTCATTTCTCTATGCAGATGCGGAAAAAACAGCGAGAGAAGAAGGTTTTGATGAAATAGCAGATACTTTTCACCATGTTATAGAGGCTGAAAAACATCATGAACAGAGATATTTGAAACTTCTCGAAAATATAAAAAATGACACAGTGTTTTCAAAAGACAAAGAAATTTTATGGATGTGCAGGGAATGCGGTTATGTATATAAGGGCAAATCTGCCCCGAAAAAATGCCCGAACTGCCACCATCCGCAAGGTTATTTTCAGGTTTTGTGCGAAAATTACTAATGCTCCTGTTTTTTAATATTAATAATGTAACATTTTCCATTAATCCTTTTAATTTATACATTTTAATCGTATAATTTTACCATAGGTTATGGGCAGGAATTTTAAATACTTATTAACATTACTTATTCTGACGGTTTTATACGGAACCTATTATTGGGGAATACCTGCCTTGATAAATCTCTCTGAAAGAGTTGATTTTATTGAACAAACAGTTCTAAAAAAATCAGGTTATAAAATTGACCTTGAAAATCCTCAATTAAAAATGGGCCTAATTCCTTCTGTATGGCTAAAAGCTGACGGATTTTATATTTTAAATGAGGATAACACAAAAGCTCTTGCGGTTGAAAATCCACGTATTAATATAAGGCTTCTGCCTCTTATTTTAAAAAACCTTGATATAAAGCATTTTTCTGCTGATAATATAAGCGCAAATCTTGTGTTTGACAAAGATTCAAAATTCAAGCTCGGACAGTATCCGATAGAAATAAAAAAAGATAATCCGCTGGCATTGAAGCATGCATCGCTTAAATTATACGATTATAACATAAATTTAGATGACAAGCAGCAGGCAAAAAAAATTATCTTAGACGGGAAATATCTCTATATAAAAGATTTTATTAATAACAAACATGTTAATTTATCGACTATTGCAGATTTGCATACAGGAAAGAAAAAAGCTTCATTAAGCGCTGATTTGAATTTAAAACTGCCGGTCAGCAAAATTTCTGATGACCAGTTTGATATTTCGGGCCATATTGTAAACCTTGATTTATCTGATTTTTCTGTTTATGCAAAGGCTCTGTCAAAAGATAAGATACAATCTCTGTCAGGATTAATTAATTTTACAGCAAAAACCGGGCTGACTCCTGATAATCATAAAAGAATAAAAACAAATCTTTTCGTTAATAATTTAGGAATTCTTACAGGGGACAGTTCAACCTCAGTTTTACATAAAGAAAGATTAGCCATCAAAACAGATTTCAACACAATTAATAATGGTATTGAAATTAATGAAATGAAGGTTTCCGGCAGCGGTATTAACTCATTTGCATCAGGGAAAATTACAAAACTGAATGCCAAGCTTCCACATCTTGATTTAAAAGTTGCAGTAAATAATTCAAAAGCAGAGAATATTATAAAACTTTTGCCGGGCGAACCTGATTTGAGCCCTGATATTGATATTAAACTTTTAAAACAGACAGGTTTCTGGGGGGATGTATCAGGCAATTTTGATATTAAAGGAAAAGCAGATTTCCCTGATGTTTACGGTAATGTTCTTGTATCAAATGCTTATATGGTAAAACCTATCCCAAATGCCGATAAAGCCGTTATAAAAATAGTCTTTAAGGGGGATAAACTTGACCTTGATGTAAAAGTTCCGACAAGTCCCGATCAAACAGTTTATGTTACCGGACCTATAAATTTATATAATGAAAAATATGCTGATTTAAATATAAAAAGTACGGAAAATGTTGATTTAAAAACCGCACAGATAGTATTAAATCCGCTACACGATATTTTGCATTTTGAGCTCGGACCTGTTCCAATAATGGATATTAAAGGGAAAGGCGGGATTAATCTTCATGTTATAGGAACAAGAGAAAATCCGCATGGCTGGGGACAATTCCGATTTCATAACGCAGAGGTTTCTTTCCTTGATATCCATAATATGATTTTGACAAATGGTTCAGGAACTCTTGATTTTAATGACCAAAATACATTATTTCAGACAAAGAGTGCAAAATTAAACGGGAAAAATGTTTCGGTTAAAGGTACATGCAGCCTTCTCGGCATTCTTAATTTCGATATTCTATCGCAGGGGCAGGATTTAGGAAATCTTTTAAAAATTATCAAGACTTCTCCTATGCTTGCAGATATTCAAAAATTAACCGCCCCGATAGAAAACGGAAGCGGGCCGGTAAATTTGAATATTAATTTGACCGGTAAAGTAAAAGATCCGAAAAATATAGTCTTTAATAAAAATTTATTTGCAAAAGGCAGGATTAATCTTTTATCAAATACAGTTAAATTGAAAAATGCTCCTGTAGCGGTTTCAAAAGCCACTGGGACAGTAAATTTCAATAACATGGATGCAGATTTTAAACTTGCTTCAAATCTGAATAAATCAAAAATTAATATTGAAGGAAAAATTAAAGATAACAATATTGATACAAATTTTATATCAAACGGCTTTAATCTCGCAGACGGGCTGAATACTCTCCCTTCAAATATTAAAATTCCTTATAAACAAGATATTTCAACAATTAATACAAGCTTTACAGGCAGATATAAGGGCAGTATTGAAAACATTGATTATGACAAAATTTATTTAAAAGGGAAAATTTTTTCAAACAAAGGCGCGAAAAGTCTGATTGTTGTTGATAATAGTACATTTGAGCTGAATAATTCAACATTCAGCCTCCCTCTTTTAAAGGGAAAATTTAAAAATAGCCCGTACAGCATTTCACTGAATGTGTCAAAAATGTTCAGCCCGCAAAGAATTGTAAATGGAAATTGTAAAGTTTCATCCCTCGACTTAAATCTTATTAATGATAAAGCTTTGCAGTATATACTTCCGCCTGAAACAGCTAAACAATTAAAAGATATTGATTTTTTGAACGGTAATATAAACCTTTCAGCAAAAATACGGAATAATAATCTTAATGCTTATACAAAACTCGATGATGTAAGCCTGCTTTATAAGCCAAAACATTTAAAACTGACAGCAAACAGCGGAGATATACTACTTAGAAATGATACCTTAAATTTAAATAAAATTAATCTGCTTGCGGGTGAAATGCCGCTGTTTATCAACGGACAAATAGCAGATGTGCAAAAAAATCCTTATTTCAACATTTATGTAAATGCAAAACCTTCTCAGGAATTTTTTGACCAGTTCTTTAATAACAACTCAGTATACCCGATAAAATTAAAAGGAGATGCAATCCTTTCTGCTGATGTTAAAGGAAGGCTCGATAATATTAATGCTAAATCAACCCTGAAAATTTCTGAAAATTCTAGCCTTTATTATATGGGAGCATCAATTGGAGATGTTGAAAACCCTGTAAGGATTACACTTGACAGCACATACTCTCCTGACAGAATAAAAATTAACAATCTTAAATATGATAAAATAATTTCTTCACAGAACAACAAGCCTGTTGTAAACCCGCAGCTTACGGCTCAAGGAACAGTCAATTTTATAAACAGCAATATTGTAGGGTTTGACAATCTAAGAATAAAAACACACACTCCGACTGATGCAAAAATATTCAACATAATTTTTAGAAAACCATTTATGAAGCAGGGTGTATTTACATCAGATCTTATTTTAAACGGAACATCTATTAATCCAAAAATTAAAGGAAAACTTGATATTACAAGCATTGATATACCGTTCTTTGATTCAACAATCAGAGATGTAAATCTTGATTTTAAAAATGACAAAATTTTAATTACAAGCAGGGGAACTGTTCTTACAAATGATATTTATCTCGATGCTGTTGTCAAAAATCAGCTTATACCGCCATATACTGTTGAAAATCTTAAATTAAAGCTGGCTGATTTGAATATCAATAAAATCACTGATACTTTAAGAGATATAGAAGCCGAAGCGATAAGAAATCCTACGTTTAACACAAACAGTATCCCTCCGTTTGATATTACCCAATTAATTATTAATAAAGCAGATATTGAAGCCGATAAAATTAAGGTCAGAAATATTAACGCGGATAATTTTACCGCAAATCTTTCAATTGACAAAAACGGCATAGCTGATGTCAAAAACTTTAAATTTGATATTGCAGAAGGAACTGTAAAAGGAAACTTCAAACATAGTTTGACCACTCATAATACAAATCTTGATATAAATCTTGACAAAGCTAACGCTCTCATAATGTCAGAAGCTTTGTTTGACTTGAAAGGTCAGGTATACGGCTCTGTCAACGGACAGTTTAACCTTAACTGTACTGGTGATTCTCAGGAAAATTGCTTTAAAACTCTATCTGGGGAAGGAACATTTAAAATCGCTGACGGCAGAATGCCTAAACTCGGGTCGCTTGAATATCTTTTAAAAGCAGGGAATCTTCTTAAAGGCGGATTTACCGGACTTTCCATAAACAGCCTTATCGACCTTGTTACACCATTAAAAACAGGAGATTTTGACAGTATCTACGGCGACATTCATATCACTGACGGTACAGCAGATAAAATTCATATTTATTCAGACGGTCAGGATCTTAATATGTACATGACTGGATCTTATAATCTTCTTACATCTATTGCTGATATGAAAATTTATGCAAGTCTGTCCAAAAATATTACAACAGTTTTCGGCAAAATCAAAAATGCGTCTCTCAATACCCTCTTTAATACTATTCCTGGTATAAACGATGCAACAGAGAAGTTACTTCTGCAGGAAGATATCTCAAAAATTCCAAATATCAAAGATGCGACAGATATTTACAGAATTTTTAAAGTCGACATATACGGCGACATCAATGGTTCTGATTATGTTAAAAGTTTCAAGTGGGTCAAATAGGAGCGTGCCGCTCCATCCGCCACATAGGTTTTGAATAAACTTACTCGGCAGCTACTAAAGAAGGAGCGTAGCCGCTCCACCCAACACAGCTTACACAATTGCATGAGTCGCTTTTAACGGTTATTCAAAATATTTTATTAATATTCTTAATGTCGCTTTATTTGACAAATGCACTCGGGTAGATACGTCATCCTGAACTCGTTTCAGGATCTTTGGCTTGTCCCTCGCATCTGTTTTGCTTTATAAATACTCTTTGAATATAAGCGTAGCCGCTCCACCCGGTATAGCTTACGGAACTGCATGAGTCGCTTTTAACGGTTATTCAAAATATTTTATTAATATTCTTAATGTCGCTTTGTTTTGCAAATGCACTCGGGTAGATACGTCATCCTGAACTCGTTTCAGGATCTTTGGCTTGTCCCTCGCATCTGTTTTGCTTTATAAATACTCTTTGAATATAAGCGTAGCCGCTCCACCCGGTATAGCTTACGGAACTGCATGAGTCGCTTTTAACGGTTATTCAAAATATTTTATTAATATTCTTAATGTCGCTTTGTTTTGCAAATGCACTCGGGTAGATACGTCATCCTGAACTTGTTTCAGGATCTTTGGCTTATCCCTCGCATCTGTTTTGCCTTACCATGGGTAATCTTTGGACATTTTCCAGCTGTCAAACATTATTAAGGAAGCGCATAATGCTCCTGCATAACGTCCTCCTGTTCCCTTTGTACAATTAAAATTATTCATAATACCGGTAATATTTCCAGATTTTATATCATCACGAGTTATTACACCCTGGCAGTTTAAACCATAAGGATAAAAACCCAATTTTGATAAACATTGTCCATCTATAGGGGAAACTTCTGTAGAATTTCCCCAACTCATTATAAAAGCAAAAATATCTTTACCAAGAGTATTTGGACGTTTTTTAGGTCCGTTCAGATCAACCCAAAACCAGGCTCCGTTGCCAGCTCCATGAACCCAATATAAAACAGAGTAACCTGATGCTGCGATAAAATAAAATCTTTTACCTGTCGGATCTTTAAAGACACCTGTATCCGTTCCGGCTTCGTTCCCGTCTATTGTATATACAGTGTCAGCAAAACATTCATGACCATTTGACATATCACATGTTTTTACGACTTTTATATTCGGAAGCAAATAATTATCCGTAAAATATTTATTTTGTTCATAAACATCTGTATAGCCTGACAAATCCCAGGTTTCAAGTGTTCCAAATTCATTTTCTGAAATTCTGACGGCCTGATTGAGTTCAGAATAAACTTTCTTTAACTGATTAACTGTTTGTTGTTTCTGATAACTAGCAATTAAACTTGGCATTGTCATGGCTGCGACTACGCCGATAATTCCTAATGTAATTAAGACTTCTGCAAGAGTGAATGCGATTCGCCGAATTTTCATTAATTCTCCTTTTTATTAATAAATTATGAATATAATAGATGTTTATGAATAATATTCATTTTTATACAATATTTTTCATAATTTGTCAATACAAATGTATAATACTATTATGAATACTCGGGAAGAAGTTAAAATAATGCTTACATCAAAAGGCATGACAATTACCGAGCTTGCAAAGCGTATGACAGAAATTAGCGGAAAGAATTATTCACAGAGTCTGATTTCTCATAAACTCGCAAGTGAATCTCTTAGGTATTCAGAAATGAAATTAATTTGTAAAATTTTAGGTTACAGAATTTATATAGATTTTGATGAAATAAGGCTCGGACGGTGAAGATATTGTCCGAGCCTTAGCATTTTATTTTTACGCATTTACTTTTTCGCTTGTTTTTGATTTTTTGTGAGCAAGATATTTTTCACAAAGAAGGTTTGCAGGTTTTGTTACCACAACCGGCACAAAGTAACGGTATACAAAACCAAATACCAGCATTGATCTCAAAAGCCCCATACCCTTTATTCTCGAAGACAATTCTTTTGACAATTCAGGGATTTTTTTATCTTTTACCAGCCTGTCAATGAATTTATCCAGCGGGAATTTAGGTATTGATTTTACGGGGCCATCGCTGTTTTGAACTGCCTTTTTAATGTTTCTGTCAAAAAGTGTTGATGCTGTTTCTGACATCTTCAATTCGCTTTTGGCAGTTTCGGCTAATTTGTTTACATCTGCTTTTGCATCATTTTTAAGCCCTTTGTTTACTTTATTAATTGCGGCTTTTATATCTTTATAATCTTTTTCAAAATTCTTATCCTGAAGCTGAAGCCCTACATATTTAGCAGTAACATCATCCCACCAGATTTTCAGATATTTGTCAAGCGAATATGCGCCTGCGGTAGAGACTAAGAAAGTCAGCCCCTGATTTACCGCAAGTGTATTTTTTCTGTCTTTGTCAAGCTTGTCATTTGTCAAAGTTTTTTGCACATACAAACCGCTGGTAATCATTGAACCAATAGTCAAACAATGCTGAAAGAGATTATTGCTGTTTTTCAGTTTATCTGCAACATATCCGAGCGGTTTGCTGTCAACTAATTTTGATGTAAAATATTTTGCTATACCATCTGTAAAATTATTATAAAATTTAGAAAACGGTGCAAAGAAACTTGACTTATCTTTGGCAGCCTGTTCTACTACCTGCTCTGCTGCATCAGCAAGTGTTGAAGCGGGATTTGCTGTAAATGCCGTTTTGGGGCGGTTAAAATTATAGTAATTTTGTCTATTTGAATTTAAAGAATTTGTGTTAAATGTTACATTCATTATTTAACACCTCCTTTAAATTCCTGAAAAACAGGTTTTTCAAGAAAATCCATTTTTAAGTTCATATTATCATTATCCTTTTGCTGGGGCTGTAGTGCCGCTTTTTTCTTTTCAACACCGAATATGTATTTCAAAATAGGCGGGATTAATGCAATTGTAAGAATTGCCCTTGGAACAGCTATAATCCAGTCAGGGAGGTTTTTGGCAAGAGTTTCCAGACTGCCTTTATGTTTGTTCATAGCTTTAAACAATTCTCTTGATTTCCTGTTGATTATTTCACCTGCAGAATTTCTCATATCTGCACGTTTTTCAAGGTCTGCAGAGATTCGTTTCATTTTTGCGAGTTTTTTGCTTCCTAATTTTTCAGGGTTTTCAAATAATTTTTTAACAGCGATATCAAGAGGGCTTGTAAGAATAATTGAAGCAACAAAACCTAAAATTGCCGATGCCAGTGAATGACCTGATGCATAAATTTTATCTTCCTTATCTTTTTCACCGGGAAGCGCCATAATTGTTGCCGGTCTCATTACTCCTGCAAGACCTAATGCGACAAGCGCGCTTGTTGCAATGTTGTGGTGGTAAGTCTGCTCCAAAAATTTATTGAACCAGTTTTTGGTTAAGATCCCTCCCTTTTTAATAGTAGTTGCGGCAGTCTCACTCTTTCCCGTAAAACTGCCGCAATAATTTGTACTATATCCTGTGTTTTCATACATGCTCTCCTTGTTCTTCTCCCTAAAGCTTCGGGAATGCGAAGAGAGCCCTAAATTACCCTGTTTAAGGGGCATATCATGTTGTATTGAGTTTATTTTCATTTTTTCACCAAATAAAATTAAATGTCTTCTACATTCATTTTAAAACAAAGGAAAAAATTTTTTGCTATATAATTTAAGAAACTTTACACATTTTTTTATAAAAATACAGAAATTATAGTTTGATGTATATTAATAATGGTTTTGTAAAGTTCCCTCGTAATGACAGAGGAAGTTCATGCAAAATCCGATGTGTTGGATGGAACGGCTACGTTCCCTCTCTCTCTTTGTGAGAGGGTTAGGGAGAGGGGCTTATCAGAAAGGTAAAGTTATATAGTAGACAGAGGGCCGGATGTCAGGAAGGCAAGCATTATTTAGAAGTTAGGAAGCTAAGAAGGTAGGCTTATTTACAGTAAAAGGCTTATCTTCTTACCCTCCTACCCTCTTATCTTCTGAATTGTACGCTGCCCTCCCTATTCGAGGTGGACATGAAAAACTATTACTACATATCCAGTGCCAGATCCAGTGTAGGAGCTTTTGCAACAATTGCGCTGGATGAAATGATATCAACTCCTGTTGAGGCAATTTCGTTAACGGTTTCAAGATTAACATTTCCGCTGGCTTCAACAATTGCGCGGTGATTAATAATTTCAACAGCCTGTTTCATAATATTTACAGGCATATTATCAAGCATAATGATATCAACATTCAAATTCACAGCTTCTTTTACCTGTTCAAGCGTGTCGCATTCAACTTCTATCTTATGCGCATGGGACAGATTTTTACGCAGTTTATTAACAGCATTTGTAATTGAGCCAGCAAGACGGATATGATTGTCTTTAATCATGGCACAATCAGACAAATTAAATCTGTGCAGAGCGCCTCCGCCTGTTTTTACGGCATATTTTTCAAATGCCCTGAAATTCGGGGTGGTTTTGCGGGTATCAACAATTTTTGACTCATAAGGGCTTATTGCATCCTGATATTTGCGGGTTTGCGTTGCTATACCAGACATTCTTTGAATATAATTCAAAGCAACCCGTTCTCCCATAAGCAAATCCCTTGCCGGGCCTGAAATATCAGCAATTTTATCTCCTTTTTTGATTATATCGCCATCTTTAAAATAAAATTTTATATCAACTTTATCAGAAAGAGTTTCAAATACTGTTTTAAAAACTTCACATCCGCAAAGCACACCGTTGCTTCTGGTATTAAGCGCACCTTTCAGAAAATCATTTTCATCTGCAAGATTTTCTGTTGTAATATCTCCGTATCCGATATCTTCAAGAAGTGCGTTTTTCACGTGGTCTTTTACATAAAGCTTATTTAACATAATCAGGAACCTTATAATCTTTTGTTATAATGCTGTGTACACACTCTTCGTTAGTATCAGGGAAATCTGTGCGGTAATGTGCTCCGCGGGATTCCCTTCTCATAAGAGCCGAGTTAACTATTAATTGTGCAACAGTAAGCATATTTCTAAACTCATATTCTTCTCTGCTTGCGCATTTATAAGAACGCGGAAATTCAGATTTGAGTATATCCAATTCATTAATTGCCTTAAGCAAAGAATGTTCATCTCTGAAAATACCTGCATCATTCCACATAATTTCCTGTAACTTTTGTTTCAGCTGCGGTATATCCAGCTCATCAAGAATAATTTCTTCATCAGTGTATTTATCAATAATTGATTTTATATTTTCATCAATCTGCTTAGGTGTTTTAAGCTCAAGTGTTTTCAAATATTCCGCAACTGAATAAGCACATACTACACATTCAAGCAAAGAATTGCTTGCAAGCCTGTTCCCGCCATGAAGCCCTGTTGATGCGACTTCTCCAATTGCATAAAGTCCGCTGATAGATGTTTCACCTTTAAGATTTGTTTTTACACCGCCCATATAATAGTGAGCAGCGGGCGCTACAGGAATAAAATCATGAGCAATATCAATTCCGTTTTCCAAACATTTTTTTGAAATATTAGGGAAACGTTTTGCAAGCTTTTTCGAATCAATACATGAAGCGTTCAGATAAACATTATCGGCGTTATTTTTTTTCATTTCGTTGAATATCGCACGTGTAACAATGTCCCTTGGAGCCAGTTCTCTGCGTTCATCATATTTAGCCATAAATTCAACACCATCTGCATCACAGAGTTTGGCTCCTTCGCCCCTTACTGCTTCCGAGATTAAAAATCTGTTTTCTCCGCAGTCAATAGCCAGTGCTGTCGGATGGAATTGTACAAATTCCATATCCTGCATCACAGCTCCGGCATTGTAAGCAATTGCAAACCCGTCTCCTGTTGCTCCGGCAGGATTAGTGGTATATTTATATAATTGGCCGATGCCGCCGGTTGCAAGAATTATTGCAGGTGAATATATTGTTTCATATTCCTGGGTTTCATCATTATAAACCAGAACTCCCTTGCATTCGTTGGAACTTACTAAAAGTTCGACTGCATCGGTTTGTTCATAGACTTCTATATTTTCATTTTCCTGCACTTTCCGGCAAAGAGCGTGTTCAATCATTTTGCCAGTTGCATCTCCGCCTGAGTGAAGAATTCTTCTGACACTGTGTGCTGCTTCTTTTGTAAAGCAAAGGTTGTCATTTTCATCGCGGTCAAATTCCACGCCGAATTTTAATAAGTCTTTTATAACAGTATCTGAGTGTTCGGAAATAAATTTAACAGTGTTAAATTCGCTCAAACCTGCACCTGCTTTTATTGTATCTGAAATATGCGAAGCAGTTGAATCGTCTTTGTTTTCTTTCATAACTCCGACCATACCGCCCTGGGCATATCTTGAATTGCTCTCGCCGAGTTTGGATTTGGTAATCAAAAGCAGTCCGTCAGGCAAATTTACCTGCTGTTCTATTTTCAATGCAGCATACAAGCCTGCAATACCACTCCCTATTATTATTGTTGAATATTTTGAATATTTCATTTTAATACACCTTATGTATATTTACCATTTATATAATAATCCAAAATAATTTATTTTGCTATACAAAAAAATTAAGATTTAATTAAATTAATAAAAAATTTTCCGGAAATTATATTTCCGGAAAAACAATTATTATAGATATGTTTCCTATCTTATTAGTACGGATAATCTTTTGAAATCTGCCATCCGTCTGATATAATTTTTTGTGCACAGCAAAAGCCGTTGCCTGTGCTGCTGCAGTTTGTATTTATTTGATTTTCTGTATAGTTATAACATGATGGTAGTATCCCCTTACCTTTTACGCGTTCAAAGACAAACAAATCTTTGCCTAATATATTCGGATTTTTGGGACCGTTCAAATCAATATAAATTTTGCTGTCTTCTACAACGGTTGAGCCTCTGCCAATTGATATAGAGTATAAAATGCCATCACCTGTAATAAATGGGATTCTTAATTCGTCAAGAGAAAAGGTAAGAGTGTGCTTGTTTCCACTCAAATCATTCCAGGGATAAATTTCTTTATATCCGCATTCTGTATATTTATTACATATTTTTAAGACATTAAAGTAAGGCAGCCAGTATTTTTGCAAATATTCTCCGGCGCCGATACTCATACCATTTTCCCAGTATTCGAATTCTCCGTTATCAATTTCAGACATTTTTAAGGCTTGACTAATAGAAGTATATGCTTTTTTAAGTTTAGATATTGTTTCTTGTTTTTTATAGTGTCCAATAACCGACGGCATCGTCATGGCAGCTACCACACCTATAATTCCTAATGTAATCAAGACCTCCGCCAAAGTAAACGCACAGCGTTTACAAGGTGAATAAGAGAATAAGTGAATAGGTGAATAAGTTCGTTTCGAGGAATTAGTGTCATGCTGAACTTGTTTCAGCATCTTATAATTACTTACTTCCTCTCCTGTGGGAGAGGGTTGGGGTGAGGGCTGATTATTATATATAATTTGATTGTAGTTACTTATTCCTTCTCCCCTATGCGGCAGCGTAGCCGCTGCACCCGATACCAGAGTTTTGCATAAATTTGTTATGTCATTGTAAGAAAGCGTGTCGCTCCACCCGCCACATTGAGTTTTGCATGAACTTTGCTTGTCATTGCGTGAGGATGTAGCCGTTCCATCCCCATAGTGAATTTTAAAACTTTCAGTATTACCACCTAATTTTTGAATAACAAACTTCTGAAACAGGTTCAGAATGACAGTTATATTAAGACCCCATAAATAAAATTTAAAACCTGAAAACGCCCTAATGTCGCGGGTTAAGCGGTTATGCTTGCGGGGGGGGGGCAATTCAAAGCTTCTCTAATTGTCATTTTTGTCCTCCTTACTTTTTCTTTATTATAACCCATTTGTTTAATTTGTGCAACTGATTAAAAGAAAAACAGCTCTTTTTAGGAGCTGTTTTTCGTGAGATTTTATTTTTTATCTTCTTTAGGAGCTTTTGGGGCGGGAGCTTTAAATTCTTTTCGTGGAGCATCAATTTTGTGGTGTTTGTAGGGTTTGTGCGGTCTAAACTCCCCTCTGTGGTGATACATAGGGGCTTCAAATCTTGGAGGCGGGCAGCAGCATGGTTTTCCCTGAGGTCTGGTAACTGCACTGAACAGGCACAGCGCAATAAGACATCCTATGAAAGTTGCTAAAATTGTCAATAAAAATTTCGCAAAGTCAGGGCTGATAGACCACTGTGAACTCTTTGTTTCCTGATTAATTTCTTCTGTCATAATCTCTCCTTTTCTTTTTGTCTTTTTACTCACACTAATATAACGATGCATATAAAATTTTGTTCATTTTTATCATAAATATTATAATAAATATTTTACTTACAAGTCAACAGCATATAATATTACCGTTATTTGTTCATAAAAAAGGGATTAATTAGAGACTAAAAAATTTTATAAGTAATATAGGGAGAAAATATTATGACAATAAATATATTACTTGTAGAAGATCAAAAACTTATACGTGTTGGCTTAAAATCTCTTTTTGAAGGGCAGGATGAAATAATAGTTTCGTCTGAAGCTCAAAGCGGTAAAGAGGCAGTAGAAAAATTCAGAACTGCTCATCCAGATGTTGTAATAATGGATATAGGACTTCCGGATATATCGGGAATAGAAGCAACAAAACGTATTCTTGAAATTGACAGTAAAGCTAAGGTTGTAATTTTGACATCGCATTTAAGCGAGCAGGAGATAATTGATGCACTCCATGCAGGAGCGTGTGCTTATGTTTTGAAAGATATAAGCACTGATGCGTTAAAAATGATTATAAAAACAGTTGAACAGGGTGCAATGTGGCTGGATCCGCAGGTTGTTCCGATTTTACGCGAAAAAAACTGCGGTGTAATTCCGCCCCGTCAAATGTCAAGAGCTATGTTTAAAGAACAGCATGCAAACCTTACACAGAGAGAATATGAAGTTTTAAAGCTTGTAGTTGACGGACTTTCTAATCATGAGATTGCAGAGGAACTGACCATTTCAGAACATACCGCGAAAGCACATGTATGCAACATTATCCAAAAACTTGTTGTTGATGACAGAACACAAGCTGCTGTTAAAGCTTTGAAAGAAGGGCTTGTGTAACAAAAATATACGTATGTCCCCTTGTAAAATTTCAAATATTCTGTTATATAATATTTGAGAGATTATACGGGGACTTACATTATGAAAACAGGGATATTATCGAATTTTAAAGGAGATTTACTTGGCGGAATAACTGCAGGAGTTATTGCTCTGCCTTTAGCAATAGCTTTCGGTGTTTCTAGCGGACTCGGTGCGGCAGCAGGAATATATGGCTCAATTATTGTCGGCATGCTCGCGTCAATTTTTGGCGGAACTCCTACACAAATTACAGGCCCGACAGGCCCTTTGACTGTTGTAATTGCATCTGTTATTGCTATGCATTCAGATAATCCTAATTTAATTTTTGCAGCAATACTTTTATCGGGTGTGTTTCAAATTGTCCTTGGGATTTTCAAGGTAGGCAAACTTGTAAACTTTATTCCATATCCTGTAATCTCCGGTTTTATGAGCGGTATCGGAGCTATTATAATCCTCCTTCAGATTAATCCGTTTTTAGGGTTGGAATTTTCCGGAACGCCTGTTGAAGGATTAGTATATGCTTTAAAATCTCTGGGAAATTTTGATATTAACAGTGTTATTTTAGCTGTTTTAACTCTGGCAATAGTATTTTTTACACCAAAAAAAATCGCAAAAGTTATTCCGCCGCCTTTAATAGCATTGGTATTAGGAACGCTTGCAGCTATATTTTTTAATCTTGATGTTAAAACAATCGGAGAAATCCCGTCTGGTTTTCCGGCTTTTACTTTTCCGGCATTTAAACTTTCAGAAATTGAGATAATAATTCCTATAGCCTTGACGCTTGCAGTTGTTGGTTCAATGGATACTCTTTTAACCTCGCTTGTTGCTGATTCTCTGACAAAGACAAAGCATAAATCTGATAAAGAATTAATAGGTCAGGGAATAGGCAATATGGCTGCCGGAGTATTCGGCGGACTTGTGTCATGCGGTGCTATGATGAGAACTGCTGTTAATATTAAAAGCGGAGGAAGAACAAAATTATCAGGAATTATACATTCGATATTTCTTATTCTTGTTATAATTTTTCTTGCACCGGCTGCATCAAAAATTCCGCTTGCCGTTCTTGCCGGAATATTAGTAAAAGTCGGGATAGGAATTATTGATTACAAATTCCTGAGACTTTTGAAGGTGGCGCCGAGAAATGATTTGCTTGTAATGCTTCTGGTATTTTTAATCACCATTTTTGATGATTTAATTCTTGCTGTCGGAGTGGGTGTTATACTTTCATCAATTCTTTTTGCCGCAAATGTTGCAAGGCAGACGGATATAAAAGTTGTCGGGCTTTCTGACTATGCGGATGAAAATTATATTGATGAAGATTTGAAAAATCATACAATGATCATGCATATTGACGGAACATTGTTTTTCGGCTCTGCTTCACTGATTGCCTCAAGAATTGATGATGTTCTTGATAATAAGACTGTTATAATAGACTGCTCTAATATTAAAAGCATGGATATTTCCGCTGTTTTTGCACTTGAAGATCTTGTATTAACATTAAAAAGTAAAAATGTAAAAGTGATAATAATATTTAACAACAGAAATGTAGCAGCTTCAGCATTAAAGCTCGGATTAAGAAAACTTATAAGCTACAAAGATATAACTTTTTCAACAGAACAGGCTTTAAGCAGTGTACAAAATTAAAAAAAAATGCTATTATGATTTTAACCGGATAAGGAGGGAAAATTATGAAAAAGATTGTTGTGTTATTTTTATGTTATTAGCTGTACAAACAGCGGTTTTAGCTGATGCCGAAACTGATTTGCATCAGGCATATATTGCAAAAATTCAGGCACAGGATATAACTTACAATACATATAATTTCTTTAAGGCAATAAATGACGGAAATGTTCAGCTTGTTGATTTATTTCTCAAAGCTGGGATGAGTCCTGAATCTACATTTATGAAAACTCCTGCAATTTATATGGCAATAGCAAGTAATCAAAATGATGTTGTAAAATTACTGCTTGATAACAAGGTTGACCCGAATAAAGGAACTGCAGGACTTACCCCTTTGATTATGGCTATAAGAGAAAAAGACAGCAAAATTGTAGAAACTCTTATATCTTACGGAGCTGATGTTAACCAGATTGCAGGAAATACAAAACCATTGACTTATGCAATCAAAAAGAAACAGCCTAAAATTGTGGAATTGTTGATTAATGCAGGCGCAAAACCCGATAACGAAGTTTTGCTTAATGCCTTAAAGTCAGATGACAATTATATAAAAGATACTGTTTTAAGACGCTATAAAACTATGGAATAGATCTAAATAATTAAACCATTTGCTGTATAATCTGAAAATTTTATTGACAATTTTAATGGAAATAATTTACTATAAAAATGTAGATTTCTACCAGATAATAAGCGGAGAGAAGAATGAAATACAGTTTAAGCAGAAAACAATGGGGGATATTAATATTACTTGTGATTATTGTCCCGATTATTTACAATAAAACATCAGGTTTTATAACAGGGATGATTCAAAAACAGGCAATGAGAATGCCTAAAGAAGTAGAGGTTGACACCCCGCATATAGAATCTGTTAATGTATCTGCAGAAGCAACAGGCAGAGTAGAGGCAAAATATTCCGTTGATCTGGTCGCAAGAGTGCCTGGATTTTTGATAAAAAAATACTTTAAAGAAGGTGATTTTGTAAAAAAAGGCCAGCTTCTTTTCCAGATAGATCCGCGAGAATATCAGATTGAGGTAAATAATTCTCTTGCAAATGTTAATCAATACAGCGCACTTTTAAAAAATGCACAACAGGAATTAAACAGGGCAAATGCACTTATAAAAGAGGATTTAATCAGCCGTTCCGATGTTGACCAGAGTCTGGCTGCAAGAAACCAGAATAAAGCTCTTTATGATGCAGCAAGACAGCAGCTTGAACTTGCAAGAGTTAATCTTGGCTATACTTCTATAAAATCACCTATAGATGGAAGAATAGGCAAAGTTAATATAACTGAAGGCAACTATGTAACAGCAACATCAGGACCTCTTGTAAATATTTCAAGTGTAAATCCTGTTTATGTAACTTTTAGTCTCAAAAGCGATGATTTTGTAAAGCTTTTGAGAGGAAGCAACAGATTTAAAGATGCACAGGTTAAAGTTCAATTTAATGACGGAACTTGGTACGACAAAATAGGAACAGTTAACTTTGTGGACAACAAGATTGATAAAGATTCAGGTTCTATAAGTCTCAGAGCTACATTTGATAATTCAAAAATGTGGCTTACTCCGGGAGACTACATGAAAGTAGAAATTGTAGCCCCTAAACTTGTAAAATATATGACAGTTCCGCAGTCATGCACAAAGGGTGATGCTATGAGCGGTTATTATGTATGGGCAGTAGAAGATAATAAAGCTGTCAGAAAAAATATTAAAGTATCTGATGTAATTAACAATAACTGGGTAGTCGACGGCGGTTTAAATCTTGATGATGTAATTGTAGTCTCAGGTATTCAATATATTGCATCGGAAGGGCAAAAGTTAAAACCTGTCCAAAAGACAAATGACACAACAAAATAGCAGGGAAGTTTAATGAAAAAAATATTAGATAAAGATCAGCTTTTCTTTTTTATAAGAAAACCCAGATTTGCATTAGTAATATCTGTTTGTATAGTTATTTTAGGATTAATTTCTCTTCTGAATCTGAAACAGGAAAGTTATCCTGATGTAACTCCTCCACAGGTAAGGGTTTCAGCCTCGTATCAAGGCGCAAGTGCTGAAGTTATTGAATCTTCGGTTGCAACAGTTCTGGAAAATAAGCTTAACGGTGTAGAAAACATGTCATATATGACATCAACGTCAACAGACGGAAGCTACAGCTTGACTATATATTTCAAAGTCGGAACTGATAAAAACATAAACCTTATGAATGTGCAAAACTTAATTCAGAGGGTTCAATCACAGCTTCCTGAAGAAGTACAAAGAACTGGTGTAACCGCAATCAGCCGTACGTCAGGTTCAGGCGCTATCATTCTGACTCTTTATCCTGAATCCGGCGACTGGTCCCAGCTTGATTTGACAAACTATGGGTCTATATATATTAAAGACGAATTAAAACGTGTTGAAGGTGTTGCAGATGTAAGCGTTTTCGGCGGCGGCAATTATTCTATGAGAATATGGCTTGACCCTCAAAAAATGGCAGGTTTGCATATTTCAGCAGGAGAAGTTCAAAGTGCGATAAAAAATCAAAACACACAGGTAGCAACAGGTGCACTTGGTGCTCTTCCGACAGATGATCCGCAGGCGCTTCAAATTACATTAAAAACCCCGGGCAGATTAGATGAAGTTGAACAGTTTGAAAATATTATAATACGTTCCAATATGGATGGTTCAAACGTCAAAATCAAAGATATAGCCCGCGTAGAACTCGGCGCTGAATCATACTCAAATCTCGGTCTTGTTAACGGTAAACCATCTGCCGTTGTTGTTATATCCCAGCTTCCAGATGCAAATATTATTAACCTTTCAAAAGCTGTTAAAGAAAAAGTAAATGAAATAAACGGACGTCTAACAAACGGTATTAAAATTTTATATGTTAAAGATGATGCGGACTTCATTCATGAATCGATGAAAGAGGTTGAATTTACAATACTTATGACGGGTTTAATCGTTGTTATAATAATCTTCTTATTTCTCGGAGACGGTATGGCAACGCTTGTTCCTTGTGCAACAATTCCTGTATCTCTTATAGGTACATTTTTTGCCCTGAATGCTATGGGTATGACGATTAATCTTCTTTCGTTATTTGCCCTTGTACTTGCAGTTGGTGTTGTTGTAGACGATGCGATTGTTGTTATTGAAAATGTTAAACGTCATATTGAGGAAGGTAAATCCGCAATAATTGCGACACAGCTTACAATGCAGGAAGTAGGATTTGCACTTGTTGCAATGGCGCTTGTATTAATGGCAGTATTTGTACCGATTATATTTATGACAGGAATGACAGGCGTTATGTATAAACAGTTTGCTGTTTGTATTGCTGTTTCAATTGCAATTTCTGCAATATGCGCACTGACTCTCTCGCCTGCAATGTGCTCTCATTTCCTCGGGCAGGAAAAGAAACAGCATGATTTCAGCAATCATCCTCTCATTGAACATTTAGATCATATTAAAGACAGAATAAATAAAAGAACTTCAGTAATTGTTGTAAAATTTAACGAATTATTCAGCAAGGTAGAAGATTTCTATATTGAATACGTTAAGAAATTCGTTTATAACAAAAAACTTGTTGCAATATTTTATGCAGGAATTGTTATTTTAACCTTGATTTCATTCAAAACAATATCAACAGGTTTTATCCCTGATGAAGATCAGGGGGTATTGATTGCAAGTATTACTCTTCCTGATGGTGCATCTTTATCAAGAACAGAAGAAGTTGCAAGAAAATTTGTCGATCAAATCAGAGATATTCCCGGGGTAAACCCTGAAAAATTAACCGTATTTGGCGGCGACGGAGTAAATCAGGCAAACGTTATCATTCAGCTTCTGGATTACAGTGAAAGAAAGATGAACCCTGTTAAATGGGTTTCAAGGAAGTTTAAAGGCGAACCAACAGATTTATCACATGTTGCAGTGTTAAACAAAGTGAGAATTGTTGCCTCAAATACTAAAGAAGCACAAATTCAGGCTTTTTCACCGCCGGCTATTAACGGTATGAGTATGATGGGCGGATTTGAATTTCAGATGCTGTCGCAGGGCGAATATACTCCGCAGGAAATGGAAAGCTGGGCGACAAAACTCGTTGCCGCCGCTAACCAGAACCCTTCACTGTCAAACGTTAATACAACATTCCAGGCTAATGTGCCTCAATATATTGTTGAAATTGACTATGAAAAAGCACTTGCTCAAAATGTTGATCTGCAGGAACTTTATTCAACACTTTCTTCAATGCTCGGAACATATTATGTTAACGACTTTAACAAATATGACAGGGTATTTAAGGTACAGATGCAGGCTGAAAGCCGTTTCAGAGATAAAGCTACTGACCTTTCCGGAATATATGTCAAAAATAATAACGGTGTAATGGTACCGATTATGTCAATTGTAAAGCTGAAACAAACGGTAGGTACCGCATCAATTACAAGATATAACCAGTACAAATCCGTACAAATTCAAGGTCAGCAGGCACCCGGAAAAAGTTCCGGTGATGCGATGAATGCAATGGAACAGGTCGCAAAACAAACCTTGCCATCTGATATGACATTTGACTGGTCTGGTACATCAGCCCAGGAGCGGGAAGCTTCAGGACAAACTTTGATGATTGTTGGCATGGCCTTAATATTTGTATATCTTTTCCTTGTTGCTCTTTATGAAAGTTATACAATACCTATTGCCGTTCTTCTGATATCGCCTATTGCCGCATTGGGGGCTTTGATATTCCAGATGATGATTAACCAGTCATTTGATATTTATTCACAGGTTGGTATGATTACGCTGATAGGGCTTGCCGCAAAACAATCCATTCTGATTGTTGAGTTTGCAAAAGAAGAACATGAAAAATACGGCCTTTCTGTTAAAGATGCCGCTATAAAAGCAGCCAAACTTAGATTCAGGGCAATTATGATGACAGAACTTGCATTCATTATCGGTGTTCTGCCTATGCTGTTTGCAGCTGGTGCAGGTGCTAATTCAAGAATATCTGTAGGTTCTACCGTATTTGGCGGTATGATTGCGGCTGCAACGCTCGGAGCTGTCCTAACTCCGGCATTCTATGTTATAGTTCAGGAATTTGTGGATTTGTTTCCGAAAAAAGAAATTACCGAAAAAGATTTGGAGATGTAAAATATAATGAAAAAGATTATAAATCTGGTTTTAATATGTTCAATTCTAACGCTGAATACAGCTCCTGCAACAGCTATTAGCTGGTTTGGCAAAAATAAGACGCAGGACAAAACGAAAAAGAAAGAAAAAATTGAAATTGTAAAACCTGACAAAAAAAAGACAAACATTAAACGGGAAATAAAAAAAAATACAGAAAATGCAAAGCATAAATGGGAATCTTCCAAAGAAGCAGAAGGTATGTATGAAACTAAATTCCCGGTAATAAACAGCCAGATAGAATATTCTGACATGAATGGTGAAGTAAGCCTCAGCGATTGCATAAAACTTGCAATTACACACCATCCGACAATCATGTCAGCAATAAGCAATGCCGAAATCTATAAGACTATGATAGGTCAGGCATGGTCAAACTACTTCCCGACATTAAGCGCAGGTGTCAGCTACTCAAGAAATGATACCCTGATGACTATGAACAGTTCTTATGCCAGAATGATGTCGCAAAAATACAATATGTATTATATGCCGACAATTTCTGCAAATCTTCTTTTATTTGACTTTGGGAAAACCAAATCCATCGCAGATACAGCCGCAAGAACTTACGAATCATCAAGATATGACGCAGAAACTAGCATTGAACTTGTTATATATAATGTAAAAGTTGCATATTACAATCTTGTTTTTGCAGAAATTCAAAAAAAAGTTTATGAAGATACCGTCAAAGACTTTGAACTCCAGTATAAACAGGCAAAAGCCCAGTACGATATTGGAAGAAAAGCAAAAATTGATGTAACAACAGCAGAATACAACCTTGGAAATGCTAAAGTCAATTTAATCAAAGCTAAAAATACACTTGAACTTGCAGCCGCAGAACTTGCAAATGCCGTAGGTATTCCTGAACTTGAAAACGTAATTTTAAAAGACAAACTCAATTCAAAAGCTTATGATGTGAATTTCCCGGATCTTTTAAAAACCGCTCAGGCATCAAGACCGGCGCTGTCATCAGCCAAAAAGCTTATGGATGCAGCAGAATTAAATATAAGAAGTGCAAAACGAGCTTTTACTCCTGATGTTTCTGCATTCGGTTCTTACAATCAGGGCGGGCGCCAGATTGACAGCGATTACGGGTACCAGTTCGGAGTTCAGCTGAATTACAATGCCCTAAATCTTATGCTTCTGAAAAAACAGGTTGATCAGGCCAAAGCCGAATATAAAAAAGCTGTTGCCGATTACGAACAGCAGAAGCAGAATGTTTATCTTGAAGTAAAAAGTGCATATATAAGCCTTTTAAATTCACATGACAGTATTGAAGTTTCAAAGCTGGCTCTCCAACAGGCAAAAGAGCGTCAATATCAAGCATTTAGAAGATACCAGGTAGGGCTTGGTGATGCAATTGAATTCAAGGACGCTGAAAACAGCTACTTAAATGCCCAGCTTGATTACTATTCAAATCTGCTTAATTACAATATAAATGCAGCAGAGCTGGAAAGAGTAATAGGTGCACCTATTAAAGAATCTGAACAAGATTTATAGTTAAATTGAAAGATTTTCCCCTCTTATTGTTTCCTCTCTCCTTCAAGGAGAGAGGAAATTCTAATATTTTACGCTTTATCTTCTTTTTTTTCTTTATGTTCTTCTATTTTTTCGGCCACTTTTTCTTTGACATCTTTTGCCTTTTCTTTAATATCTTCCTTAACTTCATGCGCTTTTTCTTTTACTTTTTCAGCGCCTTCTTTAATATTCTCTTTCATATCATGTGCTTTTTCCTTAGCTTTATCAGCCGCGTCATGCATTTTTTCCTTCATAGTTTCTTTCTTTTCATTTTCCATATCAAAATTCCTTTCTTTTATGTTACATAAATATTATTTACGATTGTGAAATAAAATTTATGCGAAAAAAGTGTAATCTTTTTCGCCAAATATTTGCTATCAGATATTGTTGTTGTATAATTAAATATATACTTACTTAAAATCAGGGATTTCAAATGTTAAAAAATAAATTTGTTGATGAAACGATTGATAAAATTATACACCTAAGATTCGTTGTAAATTACCGTCGTATGTGGCCTTATGTAAAACCTTTCTGGTTCAGGGCTTTATGTTCAATGCTTATATGTATACCGATTGGTTCTCTTGATGCGGTTATAGCACTTGCCTTGAAGCCTTATATGGATCTTGTAATGGTTGAAAAAAGTATTACATCACCATGGTATATACCCTTAGGTATTGTTGCATTTACATCAATTCAGGGCGGATTGAAATATCTTTCATCATACTTATCAACCTGGGTCGGCGGAAGGATTACAAACGGTTTGAAATTTGACATGTTTAAAAAGCTGTTAACATTTCCGACCTCTTTTTATGACAAAAGAAATTCAGGAGATATAGTATTTCAGTTTAATAATCAGGCTGATTTGGCATGTTCCGGATTGCTGGATAACCTGAGCGTATTCACACAGAGAATTTTTTCATCAATTTCACTTGTGTGCGTGTTATTTTATAACTCCTGGCAGCTTGCATTAATTGCTGTTGCTGTTTTAGGGTGTGCATTTGCTCCTGTTGCAAAACTGCAAAAACGTATAAAAAATGTTATGAATAAAACAGTTGTGGCTGATGCTTCTATTATTACAGCTTATAACGAAGTATTTGCAGGTAATAAAACAATTACATCATACAATTTGGCAATGCATGAAACAGGTAAGTTTGCATGGATTTTAAAGAATATATTTAATTTAAGAATAAAGATGGTTCAAAAAACGCAGTGGTTGTCTCCTATGATGCATGTTATTGTATCTGTTGGGATTGCAGCAGCTATAGGTTATGGTAGCCATTTGATTATGACAAACCAGATTACAAGCGGTAATTTTGTATCATTCATTACTGCTTTGATTTTGCTTTATACACCTGTTAAAAATATTGGTAATAATCTTAATGCAGTTCAATTTTCATTTTTTGCTATAGAGAGAATTTTTGAAATACTGGATTCGGTGCCGGAAATAAGAAACAGAGAGAACGCAAAAACTTTGCCGCGCGAACATTCGCTTATACAATTTAAAGACGTATGCTTTGAATATGTTCCGGATGTACCCGTACTTAAAAATATAAATCTGAATATTAAAAAGGGTGAAACAGTTGCTTTAGTCGGAAATTCCGGCGGAGGCAAAACTACAATAGTAAACCTTCTGCCACGATTTTATGATGTTAAATCAGGTGCAATATTAATTGACGGTATTGATATTAGAGATTATACGCTTGAATCGCTCAGACAAAATATTGCGGTTGTTTTTCAGGATAACTTTTTATTCTCCGGAACAATACGCGAAAATATTTTGTTAGGTAATGAAAATGCAACTGATGAAGAAATTCAAAAGGCTGTTGAAATGGCTTACCTAGATGATTTTGTAGCCACATTGCAGGAAGGTTTGAATACTCAAATCGGTGAGCGCGGAATACTTTTATCAGGCGGTCAAAAACAGAGGGTTGCTATTGCAAGAGCATTTTTGAAAAACGCTCCTATATTAATACTTGATGAAGCCACAAGCGCTCTTGATAATAAAGCTGAAGCAATTGTTCAAAAAGCAATTGATAACCTGATGCAGGACAAAACTGTATTTGTAATTGCACACAGACTCTCAACAGTTCAAAATGCCGATAAAATCGTTGTTATTAATCAAGGCGAGATTGTTGAAACAGGAAATCATAATGAGCTTATGAAAATAGAAAACGGACAATACAAAGCTCTTTATGAAATGCAGTTTAAAAAGCAGGAAACTGCTGTTTAATAAAAAAAATTTTTCTAGGGTTCCGCGGTAAAGTTTTACTGGCTGGTCCGAGAGAAAATACGCAATATTAACTTTGCGTACACGGAGGGATAAAAGCCCGGGAGATATTAAAATTTAATATCTTCGGGCTTATTTGCATAAAAGAAAAAAGAAAGGAGAGAATAAATATGCAATGGTTACATTTATTTATCGCAGGACTTTTTGAAATAAGCTGGGCAATAGGATTAAAATATTCACACGGCTTCAGTCTTTTAATTCCATCAGTAATAACTATCATATGTATGATTGCGAGTTTTTATTTCCTTGCACTGGCACTTAAAAGTCTGCCTTTGGGAACAGCGTATGCAATCTGGACAGGAATTGGCACTATTGGAACAGTAATTCTTGGGATATTACTGTTTAAAGAACCTGTAAGTGTAATGCGTTTTTTATGTATAGGATTGATAGTCTGCGGAATTACAGGCTTAAAACTTATTACAAATTAAAAAAAATCAATCAATAATTTGATTTTTTTTTACAATAAGAAGTATAAAATCAACGTGTACTATAAGATATGAGGGCATTTGAAAATGAAATGGTTTATTGTAACGATTTTAGTGATTGCAGCCTGTGCATGGGCTTATCTTAATTTAGATTTGGCTGGTATGAAAAAAGAAGCAGAAGATAGCACTATGAATGCTATTCAAAATGAAAAGACAATTAAAGTCTTTTTTGATGCTGACAAGCAGAATAAAGAAGAAACTCAGCAGACAATAAAAGAACATTTCTAAAAAAAAGACCGGTTTTTTACCGGTCTTCATATTATTCCATACAATCCTAAAAATTATTATCCTTCCTATTGATTTTCCAACAACTGCTTAGATTCAGGTTATGCTATAAAATTTGTACCAAACCTGCTTGCTCCATGGAAAAATGATTGTTTCATCATTTCAACCAGAGTTTTTCTTATAACATATTTTTTGTTTAAATCGACTGAATTAACTGCATCAGATGTTTGTTTATAAATATCAGATACTGTATTGGAAAATAAAAGCGTATTTGCCATAGCTTTGTAAACCTCTCTTTATCTTTATTTTGCTCTCACATTTATATAAAAAATTTTTGCAAAAAAATATTGACTTTTTATATTTAATTTATATAAAACTTGTTACAAAACTTAATATTTACTAAAGATTTTTTCTATTATTGCCGTATACAAGATTGTATAAGAAAGGAGAAAATCAATGCCGGATTCAATGAATGTAACAGGTGCAAACACAGGTATAGATATCGCAAGATGGAGAAAGTTAACTGCACAAGAGATTATAAAAGAAGAAAGCAAGGGGGCTGAAATCCCGCCCGAGCTTGTAAGCTGGGCACAGCAGATGGCAGCATTTGCAAATATTCCTGACGATGTAACTTATGAAGAAGTCGACGGAGATGTAGGAATTGACGCACTTGATAAACTTGGAATTACACCGGAAGAAGCAGGACTTGCTGAGCCGCAGGCACAAAATGCTGTAGCTCCGGAACAGACAGAAGAGCCTGATGCTGTTCAGGATCCTGCATTAGTCGAAGAAGCAGGAGCAGAAACTGAAGATGAACAAAATATATTTATGAATGCAACACCTGGACAGGCAGCGCTTACGCCTCAACCACAAACTGCAGCAGAAGAAGAACAAACCCGGAATGAAACATTGACACTTGCGGATACATCACTTACAACAGATCCTGAGGAAATCAGGAAACGTAAACGCAGACTCGGATTAGAGTAGAGATTCAATAGCAGATTTAATGTTTTCTGATTTATAAATATAATTACCGGCAACTAAAGAATTTGCACCATAAGAAGTGCAAATTCTTGCTGTTTCAGCGTTAATGCCGCCATCAACCTGAATTATCAAATCTTTTGGGGCATTTTTCCTAATAGCAGGAATTTTTTCAGCACACAGCGGCATAAATTTTTGTCCGCCAAACCCCGGCTCTACTGTCATTACAAGGACCAAATCAAGATCGTTTAAATAAGGAAAAACCACCTCTGGCGGTGTATTAGGTTTTATAGAAAGACCTGCTTTTATATTGAATGATTTTATTAAATCAATTGTTGATTTGACATCAGAATTGCTCTCAATATGAAAGGTCAAAATGTCAGCACCGGCTTTTGCAAATGCTTTAATGTATTTGTCAGGATTTTCGATCATCAAATGGACATCAAGCGGTAACTGGGTAACTTTATTTATAGAAGCCGTAACAGGTACGCCTATTGTAATATTCGGGACAAAATGCCCGTCCATTACATCTATATGAAGCCAATCCGCGCCTGCTAATTCAACACGTTTTATGTCACGCTCAAGATTTGCAAAATCAGCTGATAAAATTGACGGGGAAATAATTACTTTTTTCATTCAACTACTCCCAAAATTTTGCATGCTTGATAAGCAGCATTTTGCTCTGCTTCTTTTTTAGTTTTTCCTTGTCCTTGGGCAATATTTTTTCCTGAATAAGAAACTTCTACAGTAAATGTTTTGTTATGATCCGGTCCTGTTTCTGCAATAAGTTTATATTCTGGAGTTTCTCTGGTCAATGATTGGGTGTATTCTTGAAGAAGCGCTTTTGCATTAAATTTTTCAAAATTTTTATCAACGTCAATAATATAAGGCATCAAAATATTTTCTAAAAACGGAAGCAGCCTATCAAACTTGCCGTCAAGATAATAAGCCCCGAGCACAGCTTCAAATGCGCATGCACACACAGATTCTATATGCGAAAGCCCCTGTTTGGCTTCATGTTTTGCAAGTATGATTAAATCACATAATCCGATATCACTTGCAATTTTAAACAATGTACTGTCGGATACAACAATAGATCTTATTTTTGATAAATCGCCTTCCTGATAATCAGGGAATTTTTTTAAAAGAATATCTGATGATGCTAATTTCAATACAGCATCGCCTAAAAATTCAAGTCTCTCGTAATTTTCAAGATATGGAAGATTATTTTCTTTTGTATAAGAAGGATGTGTCAGAGCCTGCCTGAAAAAAACAGGATTATCAATTTGTATACCGAAAATATCTTCTAATTCTTTCATCTAAAACAAACCCTTAAAAGAATTTAAAATATCATGAGAAAATACAAAGTATTTACAGAAATAATACATAACCGGAATTGTAAATATAAAACTGTCAGACCTGTCTAAAAATCCGCCATGCCCGGGCAGAGAATTCCCTGAATCTTTAACTCCGGCATCACGTTTCAGAAGCGATTCGCACAAATCGCCGATTTGGGCAAATATTGTGCATATTAAACCTATAATAACAGAAACATACCAGTGAACTTCCGCAAAACATGCATTTATGACTGCGCCGATAACCAATGCACCGATAACAGCTGATACAGCTCCGCCGATTGAGCCTTCTATTGTTTTATTCGGACTTATAACCGGAGCCAGTTTATGTTTTCCAAACCTTGTTCCAGCATAATAACATCCGACATCGGTTAAAAGTATTGCAGTAAACATCATTACTACAAACCCCAGCCCGTCATGGTAATCTGCAGAACTCATATCCCTCAGTAATTGTAAATGAAGAGGGAAATACCCGCAATAAACAAAACCGAGAATTGTAGTTGCGACATTTGCGGTATACGGCTGTCTTCCTCTAAAAAGAACCCACATAAATGCCATAAAAGTACAAAGAGTTAATGCTGATGCTACATAGTTAAATCTGTCAAAGTATGTTATAACTGCAAGAATTGCCTCGGCAAGTAACATAATTTTCAGACTCGGATAAAAACCTTTATGCTCCAGAATTTTTACATATTCTTTTGAAGCAAAAAATATTACAACTGCCAGTAACAGGAACAATGCAACCCCGCCGAGTATTATGCAGCCCATTGCAATAGTTCCCATTATAAAACCGGTCAGCATTCTTGTAGCATTCTTATTTAAACCCTTTGGCGCATCCATTATACAGTCATAACCTCTTTTTCTTTGTCTGCAACTGCTTTGTCAATAATGCCTGTATATTTATCAGTTAATTTTTGAATTTTGTCCTGGTTATCTTTTACGGAATCTTCCGGAAGATTTTCGCTCTTTTCGATTTTTTTCAAATCGTCTGTCAAATCGCGGCGAATATTTCTGATTGCGACTTTTGCATCTTCGCCCATCTTTTTAACGTCTTTAACAATTTCACGTCTTCTTTCTTCCGTCAACGGCGGGAACGGAAGTCTTATGCATATACCATCGCTGTTAGGAGTAATTCCGATTTCCGCTTTAATTATACCTTTTTCAATTTCTTTGATAATTGATTTGTCATAAGGTGTTATAACAAGAGTAGTTCCGTCCTGAACAGTAACCTGAGACATCTGGCGCAAAGGTGTGGGGGCACCGTAATAATCAACAACAACCTTATCCAGAATTAGTGGATTTGCCCTGCCCGAACGAACAGACCCGAATTCTTTATGGAGCTGGCTGATTGTTTTTTCCATTTTTTCTTCCCCGAACAAGAACAGTTCATCTAACGCTTCCGTCATTTTTTACATCCTTTCTTATTTATTAAATAACTGTTATTAACTAATATATGTTCCGATTTCTTTGCCTTCAAGAATATCAACGATACCGTTTTCTGCATCAAAATCAAATACTATTATAGGAATATTATTTTGCTTGCAAAGGGCACAGGCTGATGTATCCATTACTTTTAATCCGTTTATAATAATGTCATCATAAGTAATTTTTTCCAGTTTTTTTGCATCGGGATTAGTTTTAGGATCATCTGTATAAACTCCGTCTACACCATTTTTAGCCATCAGCATAGCTTCTGCATTGATTTCGGAAGCTCTTAGAGCGGCAGCAGTATCGGTAGTAAAAAATGGATTTCCGGTGCCTGCAGCAAATATCACAACACGTCCTTTCTCAAGATGTCTGATTGCTCTGTGCCTTATATAAGGTTCTGCAATCTGATTTATTGCAAGGGCGCTTTGTACGCGGCATGGAATTTTCATCTGATTTAATGCACTCTGTAAAGCAATTGCGTTCATTACTGTAGCAAGCATTCCTACATAATCGCCTGATGCCTGATCCATTCCGAGTTTTGCACTGTTTCTCATGCCTCTGAAAATATTTCCGCCTCCGACAACTACTGCAATTTCAGCTCCTAACTTTCGGGCTTTTTGGATTTCTTCCGCAATTTTTTTTACAGGTTTCTGGTCAATTCCAAACTGCTGATCCCCAAGTAATGCCTCTCCGCTTATTTTCAATAATATTCGTTTATATTTCATTTCCATCGGATACCTCGTCTTTAAATTATACTAAAATAAAGATATCTGATTGTAAAGCATTATTGATTTATATTTTAAGCTGAGTATTAAGTTATGTTAAATTGAAATTTAACCTTAAAATTATTGTAAATAGTGAGTTTTGGAAAATTGTATATATTTTGTTAATAAAAAATAGCACTTTTTTAAATCAAATTGTTTTTATTAAATTATAGAGCTGCTATACATAAAGAAAAGGAGAATATATGGCGCGAGTATTAATTTCTATGCCCCAAGAGTTTTTGGAAAGGATTGATCAGGTTGCGGACGGTGAAAACAGATCGAGAAGCGAACTTATACGTGAGGCTTTGAGAACTTACATCTACAAACAAAAAGTCCGGCAGTCAACCACGTCGGCAAAAAATGCCGAACTTTTAGAATCATTATTAGAATGAAAGACCGCGTAAGCGGTCTTTTTTTTTATTGTTTATTTTTGCAAAAAAATGACGAGGTTGCGATTTACATACTCGTCATGCTTATGAATTATATATGTATTGTTGTGTTAGCTATCTTATCATCAAGCTCTCTCTTATATTATATATATACCACATAACTAATACTTTATAACTATATGTAAAGAAATATTACTAATTCTTTAGTATTATTTAGAAAAACAAAACATTCTTTAGGCTTAGTTTAAAAGACTGGTTATATGCTTAATTATTCTGCCGTTTTTCTTCTTCTTTTACAAAGTTTACAAGTTGTTCAAGATGTTTATCTTCTATAGCGTCAATCAGCTCCTCAACTGATTTTATTTTGTTAAGGGCAAAGCCTGTTTCTGCAAGAAGCACGCAATCGTTACATAACCTGTAGCCTTCATATTCAATAGAGCCTGCAAGACATTTGTTTTTGCCGCAGCAGTCACAGTCAAAATATTCATCTATAATATCAGGATTGTCTTCAATATCATCGAGACGCATTTGTTCAACAACCTGAGCCATTTCTTCTATTATTTCTTTTTCTGATTTCATAAATCCCTCCACCGCTAGCGCGGTCCCCCTCCCTTTACAAGGGAGGTAAAGTATATTCGACATTCAATTTATAGTATTCACCGCTAACGCGGTTCCCTTCCCTTTATAAGGGAAGTAAAGTATATATTTAACATTCAATTTTATAGACTCCACCAATTATACGATATAGTCCCTTACTAGAAAGTTAATTATTTTATAAGAGAGTTCATTCTACTCACTGCTTCAGGTAGCCCGGTAAATACAGCGCGTGAAACTATGCTGTGCCCTATGTTAAGCTCATGCAGCCCCTGAATTTCGTGCATTCTGTGTACATTTTCGTAATTTAGTCCATGTCCTGCATTGACTTTTAAGCCAAGAGATTGTGCTAATTCTGCTGATTTTTTCAGCTTTTGAAATTCCTGTTCTTCTTCCTCATATCCAAAACATTCAGAATATGTGCCTGTATGAAGTTCAATAAATTGTGCACCTGTTTTTGCAGAAGCTTTGACCTGTTCTTCATCAGGATCAATAAACAGACTTACGATAATGCCTGCATCCAGTAAAGGTTTTATAAATTCCGTAACTTTGTCAAGCTGACCTGCGACATCAAGTCCGCCTTCCGTTGTTATTTCCTGACGTTTTTCGGGGACAAGGCAGATTGAATACGGTTTTATATCAAGTGCAATTTTTTGAATATCTTCTGCCATTGCCATTTCAAGGTTCAGACGTGTTTTAAGTTTGTTGATTAGTGAATAAACATCTTCATCTTTAATATGTCGTCTGTCTTCGCGCAAATGTGTGGTGATAGAAGATGCTCCGTTTTCTTCTGCGATTTCTGCTGCTTTTTCAACAGAGGGTTCAACGCCGCCTCTTGCATTTCTTAATGTTGCTATATGATCTATATTTACACCTAATAACATTTTTACCTCCTTATATCTGAGATTCTGAAACAGGTTCAGAATTACATTATTTACTTTCTTTTGTTAATTTTAAAAGTGCTGTGTATGACGGCAGTATGGTTGTTTTGCCATTCATTGTCGCCTTATCAATTGCTTTTTTTATATTTGGTTCAATGATAATTTTTTCCTGAGCTATTCCTGCATATTTTAATCTCAATGCCATATCGTTTGCACGTGTTCCTGATGTTATGACAAGTTTCTGTGCATTTTTCAACTGCTCAAAATCGCTGTCCCAAAGCCAGGAAATATCTCTGCCGTCTGCATAGTTATCATTAATTGCAATTACGATATTAGAGTTTAAATCAACTGTTTTCAAAACTTCGCTTGCGCCTGTCGGGTTTTTAATAAGCTGAATTAAAGTCTGATTCCCGTTAATTATACGTTTTTCTGTCCGGCCAAAAATTGCATGGTATGTATCAAGAGCTTTTTGAATTTCATCCTGATTTAAACCGTTTTCAAAAGCAAAGGCAATTGCTGCAAGAGCGTTATAAGCATTATAAAGACCAGTGAGGTTTACTTTAAATTCAAAAGATAAGCCCCTGTTTTTTACCGTAATTATTGAATAATCATTAAAAACTTTTACATCAGCCGGATAATTGCAGCCAGGGCGTTTATATCCGCATTTCGGGCAGTAATAGTGCCCCTGTTGGGCAAAAAATTGTTTTGAATATTTTAACTCCTCACCGCAGGAACAGTTAAATATTTCTGACGGAGCATTTGATTTATGTTCATAAGTGCAGTCATATTCTACGTTTTCAAATCCGTAATATACTGCATATTTTGTTTTGTTAAATGTCGCAACGATTGGATCATCTGCATTTAAAATAAGTTTCAAATCAGGATTTTTATCTATTGCATTTTTTATAAAGCCTGCAGTTGTATTGAGTTCTCCGTACCTGTCAAGCTGATCCCGGAAAAGGTTTGTAACTACAAGATAATCAGATTTCATATAATCGTAGAGCTTTGTCAGATAAGCTTCATCAGACTCTATTACGGCGTAATCAAATCTTTTCAACGGCTCTATTTCAAGCGCAAAAACATTCGCAACACCTGTAAGCATATTTGCGCCTTTCAGATTATGGATAACTTTCTGGTTTGCTGTTTCCAATATATGTGCAATAAGCCCTGATGTTGTTGATTTACCGTTTGTGCCCGTAATTGTTACAATATGTTTTTTAACATATTTTGAACAGTATTTCAAAAAGTCAGGACAGATTTTTAATGCTGTCATTCCTGCAAAAGATGTGCCTGATGATCTGTTTAAAAGTCTTATCCCCAGATATGCACACTTTGCCGTTATTACTGCCGGATAGAATTTTAGTTTCCCTATCATAAATAGTCCTTTAGACGTATTCTCTTTCCATTAATATTATTCTATACTTCTTTATAATAATACAAAAGTAAGAAATAATAAAAAAATGTATTTATTTATTGCAATAATTTTTATAGCAGAGTTAATCATTGCAGTTACAATAATTAACTATATAGTAAAAGCAGACAGAACAGTGCTTAAACTCAATCAGTGCGTAACAGCTTTTAATCCGCTTGCAAAAACATGTATGCAGTATTCAAGATGTCTGGTTTCCGCTTTTAGCAAATCTTTTAGCGGGTTTGTAGCTTATGTTGAGAAAAAACGTGAGCAGATTATATTCAAAACAATTTTGATTGTTGCAATCTATTCTCTTTTGTTTATTTTTAAAATAAAGTCCGATAAAGTGTCAAAATTTTACAGGCTTGCAGGCGCAATACGTGATATAGCAGCAGATTTTGTCGTTTGACTTGTAATAATTTAAAAAATATGTTAAAATTATATATGAAAGATGAGGTTATGTTATGAGTAAAAACAAATCATTAATGTTCGGAATGGGTTTGCTTGCAGGCGTTGTCGGCGGACTTATAGCCGGTGTTCTTTATGCCCCCAAATCCGGAGAAGAATCAAGGCGTCAGATTAAAGAAGCTGCGTGCGAATTGTATGAGAAAAATTCTCCGGCAATAAAAGAAGCCAAAAAACAGGCTCTGGAAAATATTGACTTAATGAAATATAAGCTGGAAAGACAATTTAGAAAATTTAATAATATGATAAAATCAAAGAAACTTCTGAAAGCAAAAGAGCTTGAAGAAATGGACGATGAATACAATTACGATAACTAGTTATTGTTTTGAAATAACTGTATATTTACAATTTAAAAGGAAAAATAAAAAAAATGGAAATGTCTCAAATTGCGTTAAATCATGGCTTAACTTTTCTAACCTGGGCAACAGGTATAGTTATAATTGTTGTGGCAGGTTTTTTGGTTAAACTTTTGATTGACCTTTCTGCTCTGGCAAAAAATTTGAACGAAACTTCAATTATCGTTAATACGGAATTGAAACCGACACTTAAAGAATTAAATCAGACATTGAACTCTATCAATGAAATAGTAAAAAGTACGGATAAGGGAGTCGGTGATTTCAAATATGCTGTGGGCAAATTTTTTGATAAAACAAAAATAATTTCCGGAACACTTTTTGGAGGATTAATCAAAGGTTTTACAACTGCCTATAATTTATTTAGAAAATAGTAGTTTCCGGTGATTATTTGTTTTTTCGGAATTGTTAAAATGTATACGAAACAGTAAAGGAGATATAATTATGTCAGCAACTAAATTTTTAGCAGGTTTTATAGTCGGCGGAGCAATCGGTGCTGTTGCAGGTATTCTTCTTGCCCCTAAATCAGGTGAAGAAACACGTGCAATGTTAGCAGACGGTGCTAAAGATGCTATGAGAAGAGCCGATGAAACAGTAAAACAAATTCAATCAAAAGCAGATGATGTTGTTTCCGATATGCAAAGAAAAGGCGATGAAATTAAAGAAAAACTTCAAAACCTTATCAATCAGCAGAAAGAAGCAAAACAGGAAGCTTAGAAAAAAGGGCGAAAGCCCTTTTTTAATGCCTGTTTACCAGGGGTAATCTGACTTTATTTCCCAGCCGTCCAACATAATTACAGCCGCACAAAACAGACCAAGCTGCTGACAGGAGCGAATATTACTTCCGTTCATAAGTTCTTCACGTGATAAATTTTGTTCTGTTGTCAATGTCGGATCTTCAGAATTATAAACAGAGCCGCTGCCATAAGGAATTAACCCCTTTTTATAATCTATATTGAACATAAAAACATCTCTGCCAAATTTATTTGGTCGTTTTAAGCCATTTATGTCTGCAATTATTGTAGTAGCATTATACTGCTCTCCATCTGCTGTTGTTGAGGGCATAGGACCTGCTGCAAGAAGAACCCCGTTCGTAAGAATTAACTTTTGAGCTTTGTAAAAACTTCCATATTTACTGCAATCACCTCCATTATTGCAATAAATATGAATGCCTATATCCTTATAGTCATCTGGCTCATATTCTTGTACAACTTTGTAATAAGGCTTGATGTATGTGTCGCTGAAAGTTTTGCTGTCAACATAGTCCCATTTGTTCGCGTCTCCATAATCATTTTCGGCCATTCTCAACGCCTGCTGCATTAAAGAATATGTCTGTTTTAATTTTGTTACCGTTTCTTTTTTTTGATAATTTTGAATAACAGCAGGAAGTGTTAAAGCTGCTACAACTCCAATTATACCCAGTGTAATAAGTGTTTCAGCAAGAGTAAAACCTTTATGCATAATTCCTCCTTATTGTAGGTAATTCCGAACAGTATATTAATATTATAACATTAGCATGAAAATTATGCAAGCTGAAAATAAAGAAAAAAGGCAGATGTTATTACGGGCAGTTGCAAAAACGGTCAAAGAACTGCGTTTAAAGACCGGTAAATCTATAAGTTTAATTTCAAATGAGCTTAATGTTTCAAAATCTATATGGTCTGATGTAGAACTAGGCAAGTCTGATATACAGTTTTCTACTTTTTGGAGAATTGCTGAAGCTCTGGAGATTAACCCGGAAGAGTTAACTGCAAAGATAAAACAGAATTTAAAAGAGAATATAAGTTTTATAGAATAGTTATTTGTTTAATGCGTCATTTAAAGCTTTTTCAAGTACAGTTATTTTATTTTCAAGCACCTGAATTTTTGCCTCTGCAGAAGAGCTTGAAATGGAATCTTTTTCAAGCTCGCGTTTATATGCATTAAATTTTTCTTTTAATGAAGTGTAAAGCGGGGCAAAGAAAAATATTGCGGAAATTTCACCCAAGATAAATATAATTAGAGTGTATAATGCCATATTCAAAGTAATAGCATGCGGTGCGATTTTTAGTATTCCGGCAATCTTGCTGCTCAGGATAGTAATACCTGCTGTGTCCTGATAGTTCATTACTATTAGAAATAATATAATAAGTGTTGAAATTATTGATATGGCTTTTTGCATTTTTCAGCTCCTTAAATATTTTAAAACTTTTTTTATTTTATCATCAGGTTCTATTTGTAATTCTATTATCTCACTGCCAAACGGTTTTGTAAACCTCAAAAAGTATGACTGTAAAACCTGCTCATCTGTTTTGACTTTTCCTTGTCCTGCTCCGTATAAAGTATCATTATATACAGGGTGGTTTATATATTTCATATGAACTCTTATCTGGTGTGTTCTGCCGGTAATAAGTGTTAGTTCTATATATGATGCATCTTTAAATCTTTCAATGACTTTTACAATAGTTTTAGCGGGTTTGCCGTCTTCTTTCACCATCATTTTATGAGGCTGATTTGGATTTCTGCCGATTGGGGCATTTATTTCAAAGTCATCTTCATTTATCACACCTTTTACTATTGCGCGGTATTTTTTTGTGACTGTATGATTTTTAATCTGTCCGGCAAGAAATTCGTGCGTTTTATTATTTTTTGCAACCATTAGAAGCCCTGATGTATTTCTGTCGAGTCTGTGCAAAATCCCGCGTCTGAATTCACCGTTTATATCCGATAAATTTTCTCCGTATTTATATAAAAGTGCATTGACAAGCGTATTTTCACGCTCTTGAGAAGTCGGATGGGTAAGCATTCCGGAGGGTTTGTTTATGACAAGCATATTTTCATCTTCATAAACAGTGTCTAGCTCGATATTTTGCGATATAATCGCCAAATTATTTTTTTCAGGAATTTCAAAGTCAATTTTATCGTTTTCTTTTAAAATATAGGATGGCTTTTTAATTGTATTATTAATTTTTATAGATCCGGATTTTATCAAATTCTGAATTTTTGAACGCGACAAATCAGGTGTTATTTCTGTTAAAAAACTGTCAAGCCTTTTATTTTCATCATTTTCGTCAACATAAACAATCATTTTCTAATTATACCACAATTCTGTTATAAAAAATATAAGACCTTGTAAATTTTTATAAAATATGTTGATTTTAGAAGGTAGGAAGGTATGAGGGTAGGCTATTTTGCCACCGGAATACCAAAGTCAAGCTATTATCGGTGCTGCGCACTAAAATTACTTCTTTATTTAGCCTGCCTTCTTGCCCTCCGAACCTCTGTTCTTCTGATTGTTACCCACCCCAGTCCTCCCCATTCGGAGAGGGAGCAAGTAAAAAAGTGCCTGACGCACAGAGGTTAATCTGACGTTCAGGATGATATAAATATTTTCTCATATATTGACAGGCAAAGATAAGCTTGAATATACAAAATTCTAAGCGTTTCTTTGGAAAAATCCTGCAATTTCTTTGTGCGGGAAGAATTTTACAATCGGGCGTCCATGCGGGCAGGTGTAAGGCATTTTCGTCGTACGCCATTTTTTTACAATTTCCTGCATCTGCCATGTTGAAAGCTTTTGTCCGGCTTTTACAGACGCTTTGCAGGCTGTTGTTATTAGAATTCTTTCTTCAAGCCTGTCAAGCTGTCCGTCAATGTTTTCCAGAATATCCGCTAAAATTTCTTTAGGGTTTACTTTTGCTATCATTTGCGGAACTTTTCTGAATATAAGTTCGTTGTCTTTCAAAAATTCAATACCGTAACCGAATTTTTCGAATTTATCTAAATTTTCTTTTATAAGTTCTGCTTCTGTGCTTGAGACAGGTACAACATCCGAGACGAAAAGCATCTGTGAGACAATATTTTTTTCAGCCATAAGTTTTTCATAAATATAGCGTTCTTCTGCTATGTGCTGGTCGATTATTTCAAGTCCGTCTTTTTTTTCTACAAGAATGTATGTATTTTTATACTGTCCGACAATATTTTCTTCAGGTTCGGTAGGTTTTTCAACAGGAACAAAAAACTGACGCTGTTCTGTGTTTTCAGAATGTGTTTGTTCAAGTTTTTTTTCTTCTTGTTCCATTGCTCTGTCTGAAACATATATTGTATCATCCTGTTTATTGAAAAAAGCTTCTCCTTTACTTTCCATCTGCGGCTGGACAAAATCTATTACATTACTTGAGATCTGCGGCTGTTGTATTTGTCCGGCAGTATTAAAACTCTGTCTTTCAACATAATTTGAAAGTCCTGCCTGAATTGATGTGTAAATAAAATTAAACACCTGATTTGTATTTTTGTAGCGGACTTCTTTTTTTGTCGGGTGAACGTTTACATCAACATCAGAGGGAGGAATTTCTAAATTCAGTACAACAAAAGGGTATTTGCCGTTTGCAATAAGAGCTTTATAAGCCGTATCTATTGCTTTTTGGAATACCGGACATTTAACCGTTCTTGAATTTATATAGATATGGTAGCTTTTTTTGCTTGAGCGTGTGTAATCTGGTGTGCTCACATAGCCGCTTATTTTAAGATGTGAGAGTTTATCTGTTTTTAAAACTTCTTTAAGATTTGATGTAACATCGGCTGAATAAACTTCTTTTATAGTTTGAAGCAGATTATTTTGTGCTGATGTTTTAAGGATAGTTTTGCCGAATTTCTTTAATTCAAAGGAACATTCAGGATGTGCAAGCGCAATCGACTGAACAAGCTCCTGAATGTATGAAAATTCGGTATTCGGGCTTTTCAAAAATTTCAAGCGTGCCGGAATATTGTAGAACAAATCTTTAATGTCCATAATTGTTCCGATTGCACAGCCTGTTTGGGTGTATTTGACTTCCGAGTTTTCGCACTTAACTTTTGTTCCCGTTTCAAAATCCGCTGTTCTTGTTGTGCAGGTAAGCTTTGAAATAGAGATTATACTTGCCAGCGCTTCCCCTCTGAATCCCATTGTATGTATGTCAAACAAATCTTCATCTGTTGAAATTTTGCTTGTAGCGTGTTTTGAAAACGCCAGCATAATATCATCAGGATGAATTCCCGAACCGTTATCAGCAACTCTTATATCGCGGCAGTCATTGTTTATTTCAACGCTTATTTTTGTAGCGCCCGCGTCAACGGAATTTTCAACGAGTTCTTTAACAACTGATGCAGGACGTTCAATAACTTCTCCTGCTGCAATCTGGTTTATCAAATGTTTTGAAAGCTGTTTAATTCTGGCCATACCCTCGTCCTTCAATCTTTATCTCAATCTACATCAAACACAAATTCATCTAAATGTTTGATTACAAATTTGAAACATTTCTATAAGATAAAGGCGTTAGGGCAATAAGACTATAAGGCGCTAAGCTTTTTAGGTTTGCGCCGGTAAGGGAGAAAAAGGACTTGGGAAACGCTAGAATTAACACAAAATTAAAACCTTCAAAAAAAGCTGATTTGCAGGTAGTAAAACCTGTCAAAACTACACGCTACAGCGATATTGATTTGAATAACTGGAAAGCATACGAGCATGTTAAAACCGATACTTTGTGGGAATTCCCTGCGAGATTAAAAGACGGCGGTCATTCCAACGAATATCATGGGAATTATATTCCGCAGATTGCCCAGCAATTATATGAAAGATTTACCAAGAAAAATGATGTCGTGCTTGATTTGTTCTTCGGTTCGGGTACTTCCGGGATTGAAGCTATAAATATGGGCAGACGCTGTATCGGGGTTGAACTGAAGGAAGAGTTGGCTGAAAGTGTATCTGAAAAATTTACTCCGAAACAGCTTGTCACAGATGTAAGAATTATTTGTGCAGATTCAGCTTCGGACAAAGTTCAGGATAAAATTCAGGCAAGTTTGGATATTATGAGAGAAGATAAGGCGCAGTTCTTAATTCTTCACCCTCCTTATGATGATATTATCAAGTTTTCCGATAAAAAAGAAGATTTGTCTAATTGTGATACAACGGAAGAATTTTATGACCTGTTTGAAAAAGTAGCTAAAAACGGTTACGATATGCTTGAAAAAGGTCGTTTTGCCGCTTTGATTATAGGCGACAGCTATAAGAATTCCGAAGTTCAGCCTCTGGGTTTTGAATGCATGGCAAGAATGATGAAACTCGGATTCCGTCTCAAAGGCATTATTGTAAAAGATATTCAGGGTAATGAACGCGCAAAAGGCAAAACCGCAAACCTGTGGCGTTACAGAGCTCTCGCAGGCGGATTCTTTATATTTAAGCATGAATATGTAATGGTATTTGAAAAGAAATAAAAAAGGTTTCGGGAAGAAACCTTTTTATAGTATTATACATTATTTATATCTGAATATTGTCCAAAATACTTCTCTATAATTTGTCTGTATTGAAACCACCGATTATTTACATATTTTGTATTAGTAATCAATTTTTCCTTTAGTGAGTATAGTTATACCACGTCCATATCCTGACGGGTCATCTTCTTCTACATTTGTATCTTCATGCCCTCTAGGTATAATTCCGTTTTGAGTAATATAGAAATCAAAAATGTCATACCCAACAGTATTAGGCTTTTTCACTCCATTGACATCAACACGAATTCTGCCGCAGTCTATCGGTTTGTTTAATTCTCTGGTACCTGTACAAGTATTACTGTCATGCAAAAACAATAATATTGCACCATCAGGAGTAGTAAGTGTTGAACCCGGATCAGTATTTACGACATGTCCGCTAAGAGATTTAAACGAATCAAGGTAGCATCTTGTTACTTCTTCATTAGTTCTGCAAGTTTTGACATCTTTAATGTATTTAGAGAATACATCAATATAGTCATTGTTTGATGTGAATACTCCTTCTAATGACCCTCCGTTATCGTTCAATAACATCATATAAGCCTGTGAGAGAACAGAATATGTTTTTTTGTATTGTGCGACAAGTTCCTGTTTTTGAGTGCTGTTAATAAGTGTCGGCATAGTCATAGCAGCGACAACGCCGATAATTCCTAATGTAATCAAAACCTCCGCCAATGTAAACGCAGCTCGACGAATTTTGTCGGAAGTGGTTACGTGCGTAGCACCTTTATAAGTTTCTCTCTCTATATTTGAATATTTAATATTATGATGCATAACATTATTATAAATTATTTTTTTAAAAAAGTAAAGTGATAAATCACAATATTTTACTAAACTTCTTAATCCTTTATTTAGACCCTTACCCGCATCTCTAATGACTCGCAGGCTCGTCAAGAGCTGCTCCCTCTCACAAAGAGAGAGAGGGGGAACGTAGCCGTTCCATCCGACACATTGGGTATTGCATGAACTTTGCAGGTCATAGTGTGAGGATGTAGCCGCTGCACCCAGCACCTGAGTCTTGCATGAACTTGTTATATCACTACAAGAAGGTAGACTTTGGCAATTAGAAAATAAGCCTTTTAACGTAAACGGCCTACCCTCATATCTTCTTACCTTCCTACCTTCTAAATAAAGTCTTTCAGCCTTAGTGATGCAGTATTTAAGTACTTTCCAAACCCCGCAAACCCGCTCTACAAGAAAATCCTGTCGGGGGGGGGGCAGTTCAAAGCTTCTTGATTAAACATTTTCAAACCTCCTTGCTTTTTTATTATTATTTATCATGAAGTATTTTTTGTCAAGAGGTTTCAAGTTTTTATGATTTTTATAAGAAAAATTTAGACTATTGCTATTTTAAATATATTGTTGCCAATCACCGATTTACAGAAGTTATTTATAAATTTTATAAAGTCTCTCGCAAATTCTCCATCAGGAATAGTTAGTTCCTGAACATTTTTTTTATTTTTATGCATATATTCAATTAATGAATCTTTTAATTTCCTGAACGGAATTTTATTTTCTTCCGGAGAAATGCTGACAATTTTGTTTCTCAGCAAGATGAGGTAATTTCTTTCAACAGAATTAGTAAAACTTTTTCTTAAAATTACCGGTTTTAAGGTAGCTTCATCCGGGATTGGCAAATGTTTATCAAAAAATTTATTTTCTTCAATGTATTTAAGAATTTTATATTTTTTTATAATTTCGTCTTCGTTACAGTTAAATAAGGATGGCTGTTTTAGAAACATTGTTATTATATCTTTTCTTGATACATTGATGTTTTCGGTTATTTTATTTATTTTTTTTCTTAACTTTTGCGGTTTCATTATGAAAACAACAGGATTATTCATTCCGGCTGTGATGTATTTTTCACCTGTTAATCCTGCAATTTCAAATATTTTACAGGAATTATTTACATTCTTTATGATAGTTTCAGGAGAAAGAGAAAATAACATAGGATATCTTTTGGCGCATTCTAAATATTTTTCGGTAGTTAAGCCGTATTTGCTAAGTTCCGGGATGACATTTCTTATATTTTTTTCAATTGTTGACGGCTTTTGTATCAGTAAAAACAGATTAGATTTGCATGCTTTTAAGCAGTCATTATAAGTTAAACCTTCTTTTTCAAAGCATTTGCTGATTTGCTGCAGGTTGTTGATATTTTTTTCTAATATCGTATTATTTGCCAACCTTTCTTTATATTCCTTTTTCTTGTGCTTTGAAGTAAGTCCGGTAAAATTTAAAGGCTGCTGAGATGTTAATAACCTAATATTAATTGTATTCATATTAGTTTTAAATATAAACAAAGAAATTTTTGCTATATATTTAAATTTTTTACAATTTTTTGCATAAGTTCGTTCCAGCTTTCTTTTTTGCCGAGCCTGAAAAGTTTTACGCTGTCATACCAGTCGCAGTGAGTCAAATCCATATGCCAGCGCCAGTTGTAGTTATAAGGTAAAAGTACAATACAGCGTTTTCCCATAGCTCCTGCAAGATGTGCTAAAGATGAATCGCTTGATATTACAAGGTCAACATTTTCTAGAGCTGCTGCGGTGTAAGAAAAATCTTTGAAACTTTTACTTAAATCTGTAATATCATATTTTGATGCCAGTTTTTCAAATTCCTCAGAACCTTCAAAGGTTTGTGCCGAATATACTTTTACATCCGAAAGGTCAAAAAGCGGTGCAAAGGCTTCTACATTAATTACTCTGTCAGTTTCGTAAAAAGTGTTGCCCTGCCATTTTATTGCAATTTTGAATTTGTGATTATTAAAAAATTTGTCTTTAAAGTATTGAACTTTATCCGGCATTGCCTTTAGATATTTGTCGTGGTGCATAAATATTTCATTATTTTTAAGGCCTAGAGCATAAGGGATGCTTAAAAAAGGAATATGAACATCAAAATTTGTTTTATCTTCATCATAAAATAAGTCCATAACTTCAGCTTGCGCAAAGTTTTCTCTAAAGAGTTGTGATAGTTCTTTTTGCGGCTTGATGATAAGTTTTTTACATCTTTTTTGAAGTTCCGGTATATATCTTGCAAACATAATCATATCGCCGAAACCTGCTTCATAGTATGTATAAAGTATTTTATCTGATATATCTTCTCCCTGCCATAATCCGGTTTTCTTTATTAAATGCGGGTATGTTACCTCCTGTGAGGTTATTGCTGTCTTGCGGCAAAGCCTGTTTTCAAAATATTTCATCCCTGTTTCGTAGTCTTTTATTCTAAAATAACCTAGTGAAAGAAAATAGAGAACTTCTTTGTCGTCAGGGTTAATTTCAAGACATATTTTGAAATATTCTATTGCTTTTTCGGGTTTATTCAAAAATAAATACAGGCTTGCCAGATTATAACAGGCTTTTTCAGATTTCGGGTTAAGCTCAAGAGCTTTGAGGTAAGCTTTTTCAGCTTTTTCATATTCTATATTGTTTTTGTAAGCAAGTGCAAGAAGAAAATAAATTTCAAATTCAGGTTTTATGTTAGAACACGCTTCTTCGAGAATTTTTATTTCACATTCATAATCTTTTTTGGTTTCATAAACTTTTGCAAGGCTTTCATAAAAATAGGCTTCTTTTTTTAATGTAACAGCTTTTGTGATAAGTTTTTCCGCCTCATCAAGTTTATTTGAATTAAGTTTAATAATCCCTAAAAGGTTTAGCACCTGTGCATTTTTCGGGTTGACTGCAAGAATTTCATTATAAATAAGTTCTGCTTCTTTTAATTTCCCTTCACAATGTAATTGAAATCCGGTATTAAATTTTTCATTTTCTGTAATATTCATAACCGATTATATACGTATTTCTTTAAAAAAATCAAAAAATCTCATGCATTTAAAGGATAAAATCTCAAAAAAAGTAGTTTATTCTAATAATATACATCAGTGGCATGCCCAAAATAATAGAAGGCATGCTCAAAAAGAGACAATATTACAAAATATTAACCAAACTTGAAGAAATGTAAAATGAGCTGAAATCATGATGGCATCATGGTTTTGGGGAAATTTTTAAAGCGGAGGAAAGGTTGTAAATAAAAAAGTTGTCCACCTCTGATGTATAGAGTACAATTAATAATATATTCAGCTTCTTGTAGAGGTAGGATGATTATTTATGGAACATACAGTAAGAGAAAATCTTTTACAAATACAGGAAGACATTGCACCTTATAAACCAAATATTATTGCAGTTACAAAGTATTTTGACGAAAATGCCATAATTGAAGCTTATAATGCCGGATTAAGGGATTTCGCAGAATCAAGAGTAATTGACGCAGTCGCAAAGATTAATAATCTTCCGGCGGATATCAAAAATAATTCAAGGTTTCACTTTATCGGTCATCTTCAAACCAATAAAGTCAAAAAAGCAATTGGAACTTTTGATTATATTCATTCTGTTGATTCATACAAGCTCGCGAAAGTTATATCTGATGAAGCTCAAAATGCAGGAAAAATCCAGAAGGTTTTGCTTGAAATAAATATTGCAGGCGAAGAACAAAAGTATGGTTTTTCAAAAAACGAAATTTTCGAAGTATTCACCTCTTTAAAAGAGCTTTCAGGGATTAATCTATCAGGCCTGATGTGTATGACGCCGCTTGGAGCATCCGAAAAAACGCAGGATGAGGTCTTTTCTGAAATTGTGAAATTGAAAAAAGATCTTGAAAACAGGTTTGAATATGAATTAAAAGAGCTTTCAATGGGTATGAGCCAGGATTATAAAGAAGCGGCTAAATACGGTGCAACAATGTTAAGAATAGGTAGAAAATTATTTAAAAAGTAAGATAAACGGAGGAAAAACGGTGGCAGTAGTAACAGACAAAATTAAATCAGTAGTAGATTTTTTAGTAAGAGGATTCGAACCAAGAGAAACTATATTTGATGAAATGGCTCAGGAAGTAGAAGAAGATTATCCGGTACAGGACAATCTGGCAATAGATCCGGCTTATACTTATCAGCCGGCAGCTGATAAACCAAGTGAATTAAAAGTAGTTAATCATCCAAATTTCAAGGGTTATGAAGTAAAAGTTATGGAACCGCGTTCTTTTGAAGATGCTGCCACAATTGTTCAACATTTGAGAAACAGAAAAACAATCGTTTTAAACCTTCATCTTTTAGATAAAGAACAATCTCAAAGAACAATCGATTTTGTTTGCGGTGCAGCTCACGCTCTTGACGGCAAACCTCAAAAAGTCGGTGATTTAGTGTTTGTATTTACACCGAGCAATGTTACATTGTCTGTTGATGTTAATGCAAATCAAAATAAATTTAATGATTCATTGTGGAGAGCTCCTTTGCAGTAAGAGTACTGTACTCCGCATTGATGTCTGTTATATTATGAGAAAGAGAGAGATAGTTGAATAGGAGGTACATATTTGTGCCTCTTTTTTTTGTATGATTGAAAATTTATAAAAAATTTGTTATAATTTATACAAAGGAGAGTCTGAGATAGATGAACAAGACAAAATTTACTCAAAAAAGAAGATTTGCATTTACGCTTGCAGAGGTCTTGGTTACACTTGGTATAATTGGCGTGGTATCTGCTATGACCATACCTACATTAATGTCAAATCACCAGCGAAAAGTATATGTAACCCAGCTTCATAAAGTATATAATGAAATACAGCAGGCTGCAGTTACCTTTTTAAACAGCAAGAATGCTGTAAATTTGACGGAAGCCGGTATAAATTCGACGGCTACAGCTAATACGATTATTACAAACAATTTTAATATTGTCCAGACTTGTACCGGTTCATTGACTCCTTGTTTTGCGGATGTATACAAATTTATGGACGGAACTAATTATGATGTATCATCTCATGTTTCTACCTCCTATGTGCTGTCAAGCGGAGCGTCTGTCAGAATGCTTTACTCTAAAGAGAATAATAATAAAATTGTGAATATTCTTGTTGATATAAACGGCAAACAGGGACCGAATATTATCGGCAGAGATACATTCTATATGGCTTTGTATAATAACGGAACTATTGATACCTATAACGGCAGCGCAACATCTCTTCCGTTAACAGAAGACCAGCGTGAAGGTGCAGGATCAGAATGGGGCCCTTTCGGACGTCTGCTTAATGATAATTTTGAAATGAATTATTAGTACCGGATAAGTTTATTTGTAATTATTAAAATAATATGGTATATTCATTCCGTTATGAAAATGGAAAGTTTTGCAATTTGTTATAATCAGGAAATTTCACACTCTGTTGAGATTAAAGATAAGCTGAATGCGATTCTTGTAAAAAAAGGTGTATATCCGCATATCTTAAATATTGACGGTTTGAAAGGCGGTTTTAATTTTGTATTTGTGATAGGCGGCGACGGTACAATATTAAAAACGGCGAGATTTTACGCAAAATATCAAACTCCTGTTTTCGGAATAAATCTGGGAAGACTTGGCTTTTTATCACAATCATCAAAGGAAAATCTTGAAAAATCAGTTAATGAAATCTTTAATGGCAGGTTTGTTGTTGAAGAAAGAATAATGCTTAAAAGCGGTAATTATAGTGCATTGAACGATTTTGTGATAAAAGGCTGTGATATGGGCAGAACGTCAAAATTTTCACTAAAAATAAATGACAGGTATGTGTGTGATTACCTTGCAGACGGGATTATTGTATCTACTCCTACAGGCTCAACTGCATATTGTTTGTCTGCAGGCGGTCCTGTATTAACCCCTTCTTTAAAAGCTTTTGTTATAGTACCTATTTGTCCTCATACTCTTACAGCCCGTCCCATAGTAGTTCCGGATTGCGAGAAGATAACAGTTTGTACGGAAACGCAAAACAGGTATGTTATATGTGCAGACGGCCAGGAATTGTATGAATTTAATTCGGAAATAGAGATTACTAAGTCAGATTACACAGCTAAGCTGGCACTTTTGAATGATGCAGAATTTTATTCGGTTCTTACAAGCAAATTGCACTGGGCAATGCCTCCTGCTTATATAAATTAACTGGCATGCTATTTTTATTGATATATTTGAATTTAAGCGATTTATATTAAAATTTGTTCATAATTTCTGGGAAATTATTGTACTTTTTTTCTATTTAAAATAGTATGTTATTATATTATTGCAGATAGAAAACTATACATTACATAAAAGAGGTAAAAAAGTGGAAAATTTCGTATCAGATATCTTTGCTAAGAAGGATGAAACAGCAGGTAATGAGCAAACTCAAAGGTCTCCAATAAATCCTACTAATATTAAAGTTATCGGCGTCGGCGGCGGCGGCGGTAATGCTGTTAACAGAATGATTAAGGCAGGACTTTCAGGAGTAGAGTTCTGGTTAATGAATACAGATTTACAAGTGCTGGAATACGGCCAGACTAAAAACAGAATTCAGCTTGGTACTAAATCAACTAACGGTTTAGGCGCAGGCGGTGATCCTTCTGTAGGAGAAAAAGCTGCAGAAGAAGCACAACAGGAAATAACAGAAGCACTTGACGGCGCTGATATGGTATTTATTACTGCCGGAATGGGCGGCGGAACAGGTACCGGTGCTGCACCTGTTGTTGCTAAAATCGCAAAAGAATTAGGTATTTTGACAATTGCTGTTGTTACAAAACCTTTTACGTGGGAAGGACGTAAAAGACAAAATCAGGCTAATCAAGGTTTGGAAAAATTAAGAGAAGCTGTTGATGCAGTTATTGTTATTCCTAATGATAAGTTATTACAGGTTGTTGACAGACAGGTTACTCTGACAGAATCATTTATTATTGTAGATGAGGTTCTTTTAAGAGGTGTTCAGGGTATTTCTGATATCATTACTGTTCCGGGACTTATCAATGTTGACTTTGCGGATGTTAAATGTGTAATGCAGGCTTCCGGTTCTGCTCTCATGGGTATCGGACGCGGTCAGGGCGAAGGCAGAGCTGTTAAAGCTGCTGAAATCGCTATTAATTCACAGCTTTTGGAATCTTCTATCAATGGCGCAACGGGTGTTATCGTTAATATCACAGGCGGTCCTGATATGACTCTGCATGAAATTTCAGATGCTGCAAATATTATTCATGATGCTGTGAATGAAGATGCTACTGTTATCATTGGTACGGCAGTTAATGAAAATATTCAGGGTGAAATTCAAATTACTGTTATTGCTACTGGTTTTGAATTGAAAACTCAGCAGCAGCCTGAACAGAAAACTGATGTAAAACAGTTGAGTGCATCCGATTTCTTTGCCGGTACAACATTCAATTCCGCTCCAAAATCTCCTGCACAGCCGCAGCAGACTGTCAGAAGAACTTCAATGCCAGATGTATCACCAAGTTTTACAAACATTGAAATTCCGGACTTCTTGAAAAAGTAGAAATGTTTTTAATTACAAAAAATTAAATCACACTAACTCAGCAAGGAAGATGAAAAAGATATAAGGAGAACTGATTTTATCGGTTCTCTTTTTTTATGTATAAAATCATTGTAACGAAATGTAAATTTAATTTTAAATTACCTGAAACCCTGTTATAATGCCTCATAGGATAGGATAGGATAGGATGTGGATGGGGAGCCTGTCAGCAATTATTTGTGCCGGAATTTGTTAATAAATACATAGGGGATATTTGAATTATAAAAACAAAATGGTCTCTAAAACAAAGCCTTAAGGTGTTTGTTTAAATTTAATACGAGGGAAACAGAAAGGGGAAATTAAGATTATGTCGAGATGGCAAATTCAAGGAACAGGGGATTATTACGCAAGATACAATGCGTATGAAAATTATTTAAGAGCAAATGCTAAAAATTTAGGTTTATCTGAAGCTCAGATAAAAGAACAATTAGGACGTTATGCGCAAGGTTTACAACAGAAATTGCAGTATGAGCCGCAGAATAAAATTGTCGGTTCAGAAGTCGCAAAAAATCCAAAGGAATTTGGAGTAGGCAATAACCCTAATAACGTTACAAAAGAATTAGAAAAAACTACAAAACAATTAGAAGTGCTAAAACAAGATTTAGGAAAAGGTGCGACGTCAATCACATATTTTGGTACTCCAGAACAGTTAAGAAATGCAGCACCTTTAGGTAATATTGCTCCTGAAATTCCTGTAAAATCGGAATTCCAAAAAGCATTGGAAAAATCACAGCTTTATAAGACAACAAAAGCAAATTCTGTTGACAAATTAGGCAAAAGAAAACAAAAACAAATTTTAGAAGAAATAGAAAAATTGGGAAAACTCGCCAAAACAGATGAAGAAATAAATCAATTAAAACAACTCACTGAAAAATTTAGGGGAGGGAATGATCAAAAAGCCTTTAGTGAAGCTATTCAAAAACAGGCTGAAAATCTGGATAAACAACAGGCGGTAGAACATAAACCTGCAGAGCCAAAAACATGGCAAAAATATGCAGAATCACATGGTACACAGTATAAAGCACCTGAAAAATTTGGCGGTATTGAAGCAGACAAAAAAGCACAGGAAATAATTGAAAAGGCTAAAAATCCTGAACAAAAAACAATCTTGGGTTCCCCTGAGGATTTCGGGAACAGGATTGATGAAGAAAGAAAGCAGAAAGGTTTGGCTGAAGACGTTTTGGAGGATGCCGGTAAGAACAAGTCACAGTCAGAATTCGTTGATGATATTTTAGAAGAAGGCGGTAAATTAAAGCCTGAAGCTGAAACAGCAACTAAAAAATCAAAAGGATTTATGAATACTATTAAAAATGCAATGAAAGGTAAAAAAGGTAAAATTGCTCTTGCTGCAGGTGCGCTTGCTCTCGTAGGATTCGGTATTTCTAAATGTACGGGCGGTAATGATGAGCAAGCAGAAAAAGTAGAAAATACACCTAAAGAAACTGAACAAAAACCTGAAACAGCAAAACCGGAACAACCTAAGCAGGAACCTGAAACAGTAGTTCCACAAGATTCAATTCCGCAGGATTCCACTGTAACAGAGGAAGAAGTACCTGTAACTGCAACTCCTGTTGAAGAAACTGAACCGGAAGAAGATGAAAATACACAAAATGATAAAGAATATACTGTAAAAGAAGGCGACAGTTTCTGGAATTTAGCTAAAAAACATTTAATAGAAGCTCATAAAGACGATCCTGATTACAAACCGACTAATAAAGAAATTTTGGAATTAGCGACGAAATTTATGGAAGATAACAATTATAAATTAGATGAAAATAATTACTATCCAGATCCTATGCTTCATCCGGGAGATAAATTAAATCTTGCAGCATAATTAATAAAAAAAAAGACCGCTTGTCAAAAGCGATCTTTTTTTTATTAACTACATGAGCGGCTACGCTTTTTCTTTAGTTTAGACCTGCCAAATTCATTCAAAGTTTGATTGGCGGGTGGAGCGGCTACGCTCCTTAGTCTTTTGCGTGGCCTGCAGTTCCAAGAACGTCGCGCATTTTGTGCATAACCATTTCTTTAACAGCAGTTCTGCCCGGTCCCATATATTCTCTCGGATCGAATTTTTCAGGATGTTCAACAAAGAATTCTCTGATTGTTGAAGTCATAGCCAATCTCAAATCTGTATCGATATTGATTTTAGCAACACCATGTTTAGAAGCGTAGTTAAGCATATCTTCAGGAACACCTTGAGCATCAGGAAGCTGGCCGCCGAATTTATTACATTTAGCAACGAATTCAGCAGGAACAGATGAAGAACCATGCAATACAAGCGGATAATCATATCCAACAACTTCATTTACAGCTTTTTTAATTTCAGCAAGTCTTTCAAAGTCTAATTTAGCTTCGCCTTTGAATTTGTAAGCACCATGAGAAGTTCCGATAGCAACAGCTAAAGAATCACATCCTGTTTCTTTTACAAATCTTGCAGCTTCTTCAGGATCAGTGTATGTTGAATCTTTTGCGTGAACTTTAACATCATCTTCAACGCCTGCAAGTTTTCCAAGTTCAGCTTCAACAGAAACTCCGCGCTGGTGAGCGTAATCAACAACCTGTTTAGTCAATTTGATGTTTTCTTCTAACGGGAATCTTGAGCCGTCAATCATAACAGAAGAAAATCCGCCGTCAATACAAGCTTTACAAATATCAAAATCAGCACCATGATCAAGGTGTAAAGCTATAGGCACTGTAGTTGTAGCGAGAGCTGCTTCAACCAGTTTGATTAAGTAAGTTTGGTTAGCGTACTTTCTTGCACCTGCAGAAACCTGTAAAATGATAGGTGATTGTGTTTCTTCAGCAGCTTCTGCAATACCCTGTAAAATTTCCATGTTGTTAACGTTGTAAGCTCCAATAGCATATTTTCCTGCTAGTGCTTTTTTGAACATTTCTCCTGTTCCAACTAATTTTCTTTCACTCATTTGAGTTCTCCTTCTTTTATACTAATTACTGACACCTGTCAGACTTATTTTTGAGAAAGCTTAAATACATTAATTTAAGTACACATGTAAAGTACAACAAACAAAAAAACGGCGCAAGTGTAAAGAAATATTAATATCGTATATACTATTTTACAAATCCGAAAATGAATTGCTATAATAGGCTTGTAAGGGATTAATGAAAAAAACGAATAGCAAAAAATATTTTTACTTGCTTTAAAAAATAATAAATGGTGAAAAATTAAGAAAACGGAGTTAAGACTATGACAATCAGACCAGTAACATCTGTAAATTTGGTAAACAGTTACAATCAGGTAAATTTTAGTGGTAAAAGAAAAAATGTATCAGAAAACGGAGAACCTTCAAGAATAACAGTTCCACACCGTCTTGCAGTGCCTTTGGCGGCAACGGTGCTTGCAATGAGCCCGATGGCAAATGCCTCTGCAGTTCAATCTGAAATGTCTGAATTTGATTCTCCTGCAAAGATTGTAATGGTTGAATCTCCGAATGTATCAGAAGGAAACGAAACAGTTGTTGCGTCAAAAACTTTTCCGTCTGTTAAGGGGCCAAAATTTGAAACAATAACTCCTAAGATAACTCTTATAAATACAAAAGGCGGTTCAGGTTTTGATAAGATAGTTTACTCTGAAAGTGTAAGTGAAGATGGCAGACATATAATGGACTTGGACTATAAGATATCTGCTTTAAACAGGGCAAATTATACTCTTTTTGGAGATGACGGCTCCAAAGCAAATACTTTGACTTTTTACGATATTGAATTGATAAATGAAAAATCTTTTGTCAAATCTGCCCCGATGTATTCAGATATTACCAGTGAAATGAAAAACTATATTGAGAATGCATTGAAATCGGTAGATAATAATGCTGATATAAAGATAAATACTTATGATGTCGGTTTGCGTCAGACTAATATGAGCTTGCAAAATGTCCCTAACGGAGATATTTTGAAAGATGCTCAACCGTTTGAAAATTTCGGGTCTTTGGAAGGCTCTTCAAGTATTACGACTAAAAACGGAACTTATACAATAGGTTTTTATTCAAAAGATAATAATCCGGATGACGCAGAACTTGTAACGGTTAAAAAAGAGGGGTATCCTGAACTTCAGGTCAAAGGGGTTTATGTAAATAATGCTTATTTTAATAAGAATGATAGTAATCCTCAAAAGATTCTATATGGTTCTGTTTATTTATTAGGTAAAGATAACAACGGGCATCGTAAGCATTATTTCCTAATAGATGATGATTTGACTGCTAAGCTTATTGCTATTTTTGAACAGCCGGCATTTAAAAATGCTCTTGAATATGTTGATATGAGGAATAAAATTAATAATTATTCGGCTGTACCATTTAATAAATGTATATTAGCAAATTTAGATGATGAATAATAATTATTAACAATTGTAAATTTTTTATATCATGTTGAAATAGTCTGATTTTGCATGTTTTTACATGTGTAGTGAGAAAAGCAGAGAGTTTATAATGTCAATAATAGATAACAGCAATAATATAAATAAACTTACAAGTAGTTCCTTGAACACTGCATCTGTGCCAAGCCAGCAAAGTAGTGTTTCTGCTTCTCCGCTTCCATTGGTTGATACACAAAAGCAGGAATTATTAAAAAAATTAGGTATTACTCTTGAACAATACGAAGCTTTAAAAGCTCAGGTACCTGATTTTGATACCCTGAGCTTAGATAAACAGGCTGAATTGATTACTTCTTTAAATACTGGAAAAATAGAAACTGTTCAAAATACTTCTGAACAGGAAGAAGTTGCTCAACCTAAAACTGAAAAACAAATTTATAATGAAAAAACTCCTGATGCAAAAGTTGAAGATTGTTATTTAGCTTTTACAAAAAATACTTATATTTATGGAATAAAAGACAAAAATGGGAACATTATAGCGCAGTCTCATTCTGAAGAAGATTGGAATAAGCTTTCAGATGCTGAAAAGCAGGCTGAAATCGAAAAAGTAAAGGCTTTTATTGATAAAGATGAAAGATTGAAAAATGTAAAGGATACTTTTCTTGCTGCTACTGAAAAGAATAGCAAGCTAAAAGAAGATGCCGCAGATTCGGTTATGAGAGGTATTCTTGCATCTGAATTTAATGGTGTATCTTATATTGAATTTTTGCAGAAAGATGAATATGAAAGATTAGGTATTGTTGATGAGTATCTAACGACTGAAGAAGGGCTTAATAAAGATAACTTGAATGCAAGCGACAAAGCTTATATGAAGTATTATGATACCCTGAAATCTCAAATTAGCAAAATAGTGTCAGAAAGAACTGGTAAAGATGTCGGCGAAAATCTTGATGCATCTGATGTTGCAAAATATATGAGATATTACAATCTTGATAAAACAGAGCTTATGCGTAATGCGATTTTAGATAAACCGGCTGAATCAAGAACTGCCAAAGAAATAGAGTTTATAAAGAATTTCCAAAATCTGGAACAAACCCGTAATAAAGCAAAAGCTCAAAACCTATTATCATTGCAAGATGAGCTGAATTCCTATGAAACAAAGCTCCAGAACGGGCAAGAATTATCTGCAGAAGAAAGGGCTGCTTATAATTCAATAAAACAATATTTCTCTGGTGATGAGGCAAAAAATTTGAAGAAGTTTGCGGCAGAAATTTTACCGCAGCCTAAAACGGATTATGAAAAATTAGTTGCTACTGAGGTAGAAAATTTTCAATCACAGATTAAAGATTTTGTGAATGGCTCTGACCTGGAAACAGCGGCCGCTCTTAGTTTTTTAGAAACAAAAACTAAAGGAATGTCTCAAAAAGAAAAAGGAAAGTATATTGATACATTCTTGAAATATTATAATACAGATGCTTCTGTAAATGTCTACGGTTTTTATGCTAAACAGTATAAGAATTTATGGGATAATAACTGTCATTTGGATAAACAGGTTAACAATCTTACAAGTGCATCTCTTGCAGACCAAGAGAAAGTTGAAAATAACATACAGTCTTTAGAAAATTCAAATAATCCTTTGCGTGAGAGATATGCTGCAGAGTTAACTATAACAGGTAGTAATAATCTTGCAAAATCCTGCAATCCGGAAGTTGATGACAATAAAGTTAGTTGGAATAATCATGCATCGCAATTTAAGGATGCTGATGTTCAAATAGCTTCTCAAAAAATGAATGAAACTATAGTTAATGAAGAACTGCAAGAGCAGGCTGTTAAAGAATTACAGGGAAGTGAGCATGCTACAGACGAGTTACAGATTTATGCAGCTGATAATGCTGATAAGTTAAAAGGTAAAGCCCAATTAACTTCATTGGATATTGCAACAGATAAGTCTGAAAAAGCTCTTAAAAGAGCAGCAGAAAATGGGATTTTTTCAAGATTAGAAAAAGAAAACCAACAACCGGCAATGGCTTTAGAACGTCAGAGATTGGAAGAACGATTAGATAAAGATGATGCTATAAAATATACAAATATGCTGGCAGATCAGATTAAGGATTGCCATAAAGATAACCAGCTTGCTATGCATAATGAAATGATGAATTCTAAATATTCAGAAGTTCAGGAACATGTTGCAGGTAATATCAAAGATTACGATCCTACTGTGCAGGCAGAAGCTCTTGAAACAGTATTAGCTTCCGGTAACGAAAAGGCTATTGAAGCTGCTGCAGAAAGTGTTAAATATTCTCCTGACTGCGTTAAATCTGAAATGGCAGAAGTTGTTGAAGCTTACGCATCTGACAATGCAATTCAGGCAGACAGCGCTATTCTTGAACAATTCGCTGATTTAATACCTTCGCAATCAAAAACAATTCAGGAAAAGATTGCAAGCGGACAAATTTTATCAGAAAGTGAACTTTCTACGCTTTCTGTTTCAGAAAGAAGAGATTATTTAGCTTCATTCTTCAAAAAACTTCCGGTTGACAAGAAAATTAAATTACTTGCTTCTATGCCGGATTCCCAGAAGAAAACTATTTATACATTAATTGCAAGAACTGATTCTACTTTGTTTAATGCAATTATCAAAGACAAAGACAGAGCCGATCAATTGTTATCAATGGGGCTGCCGGAAGATGTAAATAACAAAATTAAAGGTGTTGTAAAATTTTTAGCCGTATCAGACATAGGTTATCAAAATATTGCAGCAAAATACGATATTGAATATGATAATAATGATGCAGAAATAATTAAAGATAGAAAATATACAACAAAACCGCAGGATTTTGACAGCAAAGAAATTTATAAGAAAGACAAGATGGGTAATATCCTTGCATAAAAGGTTGAAATTGTAGTTTGTGAAAAAAACGAAAAGCCTCTTTTAAAGAGGCTTTTTTGTGCTTGATTTTTTGTATTCTTTGTATTTTAATATTCTTACAGCGATTTTGTTTTTTGGTTATTCTGAACTTGTTTCGGAATCTCAATAATATATCGCAAGTTCCATAGAAAGAAGACAATTTTAAATTGCCCGAAAAAATAGCAAAAGAAATTAAATTAGCTAAATATGCCGGATTTTGTTACGGCGTGAAAAGAGCTGTAGAAACCGTTAAAAAGTTAAAGGCTGAAAACTCTGATAAAAATGTTTTTGTCTTGGGGGAACTTATTCATAACACACATGTTATTCATGAACTTGAAAAACTTGGGATAAAAACATTAACAGAAATCCCTGAACATGGAGACGGTATCTGTGTTATAAGAAGCCATGGCGAAAGCCCGCAGGTCATTGAAAAAATTAAGCAGGCTGGATTTGAACCGGTTGATTTGACTTGCCCTGACGTTAAAAAAGTTCAGCAAAAAGCTGTAGAACTTGCTAAAGATGATTATTTCCTTGTAATTGTAGGCAAGTCTGAGCATCCTGAGGTTATTGCAATAAGAGCAAATGCTGAATTATGGAGTAAAAATGTTGTTGTTGCAGCATCCGTTGAACACTTGAAAGAATTTGAGGGGCAGATAAAAGCCCACAAACGTGTCGGAGTTGTTGTGCAGACTACGCAAAGGCTTACAACATTGAACTCTATAGTGGAATATCTAACCTCTATTTCTAAAGAAATTCATATTGCAAATACAATCTGCCAGAGTACGGCAATGAGGCAGAAAGAAGCCAGAGAACTTGCAGGAGAAAGTGATCTGGTTATTGTTGTTGGTTCTAAAAAAAGTGCAAACACAACACATTTGGCAGAAATTTTAAAAGATATCACTCAAACAATTCATATTGAAAATGCAGAAGAATTGGATTTGTTCAAAGATTTAATTAAAAATGCACAGAAAATTGCGGTTACTGCAGGTGCCTCAACCCCGCAGGATATTATTGAAAAAGTTATAAATTATTTAAACGAAGGAGATAAATAAAATGACAACAACATTAGAAAAAACAAATTTAGATGAATTTGAAAGATTATTGGAAGAATCTTTTGCAAAATCTTATTCCGTAGCCGATATTGTAGAAGGTACGGTTATGAAAAAAGAAAGCGACGGGTATTTAATCAGTGTTAAAGGTGCTAAAACGGAAGCTTTCTTACCATCAAAAGAAATTTCATCTTCTGACGGTATAGATAATCTTGAAGTCGGCGATGAAAGAGAATTTTATGTATTAAAAGAAGAAAATGATGAAGAAGGAATGGTACTTTCTCTTAAAAGGCTTGCTAATGCTCAGGCTTGGGCACAGCTTAACGATGCTAAAGTTCAAGGTGATACAATTTTGGCCAAAGTTGTTTCTATCGTTAAAGGCGGCGTGCTGGTTGATGTCGCAGATTTGAAAGGTTTTATACCTTCTTCACAGTTGAGAACTGGTACACCTTTTGACGGTTTGATAGATACAAAAATTGAAGTTAAGGTTTTGGAAGCAGATCCTAAGAAAAATAAATTAATTTTGTCTCAGAGACTTGCAGTAGCAGAACAAAGAGATCAGGTTGTTGACAATATTCTCTCAGAACTTGAAGAAGATCAGATTGTAAAAGGAGAAGTTGTTAGAATAGCTGATTTTGGGGCATTCGTAGATATTAATGGTATTGACGGATTACTTCCGATTTCTGAAATTTCCTGGTCAAGAATTAAACATCCGTCTGATGTTATTTCTCTTGGTGAAACAATTGAAGTTAAAATTATCAAAATTGATAATGAATTAAAAAGAATTTCTCTGTCTTTGAAGAGGATGGGTGAAGATCCATGGCAGCAAATCGAAGGTCAGTTTGAAGAAGGACAGATTATAACAGGAACTGTTAATAAAGTAACAGGTTTTGGTGCATTTATTAACATTTTCCCTGGTGTTGAAGCATTATTGCCTGTTTCAGAGATGGCAGAAGAAAATGTAAATCCGTTCAATACATTTAAAATAGGCGACAGTGTTGAAGTTTTAATCAAAAAATTCACTCCGCAGGAACATAGAATTGCATTGAGTATCAAAGATATTAACAAAGATGCAGAATAATCTATTATTGAAAATTGGTATGCAGCGGACTTTTTAGTCCGCTGTTTTTCATGAAATATTAACGATTTTTATAATAATTTGCAGTGCACAGAAATATGTTATACACATAACTTCAAACGGCTGAATAATGGATTATTACTATTGTTTTTTCTCTCGCATTATGATAAGATTGACTTACAGGGAGAGTTGTCTATGGATACTAAAATTACAAAGTTAAAGAATAATATAGAATTTGCTTATAAAAGAAACAAAAATACTCCTCGTATTGCGTTTTATTTAAATTTTTCATTAAACAATCCGCTTCCTGATCCCGGAGTTTATTCTCTTATGGTAAGGCTTTTTATGCAGGGTACAAAAAAACGCTCCGCACAGGCTTTGTCTGAAGAATTAGATAAATATGCAATAGAATTCAGTGCTGAATTAAAACTTGATTATGTAAAGTTTAAATTTGTATGTCTGAATGAAGATTTTGAACAGGCAATGGAAATATTTTCAGATATTGTAAAGAACACGACTTTTGAAGAATTTGAGAAAGAACGCACAAAGATGGAAGGCGAAATTATTGCAGAGCTGGATTCCCCGCGTGTAAAAGTTATTGACAGTTATTACCAAAATATTTATGAAGGTCATAATTACGGTTATACAAATACTGTTATTCTTGAAAATCTGAAAAATATAACCAAAGAAGATGTAATAAATGCTTATAAAGCTATTATTGATAACAGCAAAAAAGTGGCAGTATTTGTCGGAGATTTGGATTATGACACAGTTGACAGGCTTTTAGAAAATTATATCGGAGATATTACGCCTTCTATTGAAAATCTTCCTGAATTAAAAAAACCGGAGCTTGCAACATCAAAAGAAGTCGAAGTTATTCAGCAAGAATTAAATCAGGCTCATATTTTAAAAGGCTGGATTGTTTCTACTGCTGACAGCAAAGATTATGCTTCGATTTCGCTTTTAAATATAATTTTAGGCGCAAGCGGTTTATCATCAAGATTATTTTTGGAACTTAGAGATAAAAAAGGGCTCGCTTATGTTGTTAGAAGTTCCTATGATGTTGCAAGGCTTTCTGCAAATTTTTCAATTTATATAGCTACTGAACCTAACAATATAAATACTTCTTTGAAGGGATTTGATGAAGAAATTCAAAAGATTAAAAACATAAGAGTAAGTGAAGAAGAACTTGAAAATGCAAAAAATAATTTGTTCGGCAAATGGGCATTTTTAGGCGAAACTAATTCCCAGCAGGCAAATTGGCTGGCACATTATGCAGTTATGGGATTTGGTTTTGATTTTCATAAAAATGCAGTTGATAAAATAAAACAGGTTACTGTAGAAGATATTTATAACTGTGCAAATAAATATTTTAATGACACTTATGTACTTTCTGTTTTGAAGCCGTAACCATGTCAGGTAATAGATATGCTTTTTGATATAAAGAATAATATTCAAGAGGCGTATTGTGAGAATTTTTTATATTGCTGTATTAATATTAATACTAATTTTAAATACAGGATTTTCTGTTTATAATACTGACATTTCTATATCTTATCAACCAAATGTCGACAGGCTTGATAGAATATTCAGAGAAGCTTTGCCATTAGATAAAAAAGATATTTTTTTTACAAAAGTTCCACGAGGGCTTATTGTGAGTATAAACGAAAAAATATTTTTTAATCAATCTGAGATAAAAATTAAAGAAAGTTCGCTTCCGGTTCTTGACACCATAATAGAATTGCTCGAAAAATTAAACAACTATTGTGTTATTGAAAACCACACCGAAGAAGATAGTTTTGATAATAAAAATTTAGAGTTATCATTGCAGCGGGCAGAGAATATTGCTGAATATATGATAACATATGGAAAAATTCCGGCTTCAAGAATTTTTGCACTTGGCTACGGACAGTATATGCCATTTCGGGATAATGTATCTGCGAATAAAGATGGGCTTAATAACAGGGTTGATTTTGTAATATTAGAATATGAAGCTAAGAGATAATACTCTGGCGGAGTCTTGTTGTTCTGTTCTCACTCAGAATATTTTTAAGTTTCATAATTGCCTGAGCATGAAGCTGACAGACTCGCGATTCTGACATGTTAATTGTAGAACCTATTTCTTTAAGCGTCATATTTTCCTGATAGTATAGAACCATTATTATGCGTTCGCGTTCAGGAAGTCTTTTCAGTGCTTTTTCAAGCTGCTGCTTTACATTTTGTTCTTCTGCCTGTTCCTGAGGGTTAAGCTTATTGGTATCCTGAATTGTATCTATAATTTCAACGCTGTCATCTGTATTTCCTTTTTTGTCATATATAGATGTCATTGTTGTATCTTCTGACAGAAGCTGTAAAACTTTTTCAGGCTCCATATCCAAATATTCTGCTACTTCCGAAGTCGTCGGCATTCTTCCGAGTTCTTGTTTTAAATGTTCCTGGGCATTTTTTATATCTTTAATTTTTTTTCTTACGCTTCTTGGTAGAAAGTCCTGAGCTCTTATTTTGTCTAATATTGCTCCTCTAATTCTGATAAGTGCGTAAGTTTCAAATCTTGTATTTTTTTGCGGTGAATATCTTTCTATTGCGTTAATAAGTCCTTCAACCCCGTAGCCTGCAATATCTTCAATGGAAATTGTCGAAGGCAGGGTAACTTTTACACGCCCAACAACATAGCGGATTAAATATATGTATTGGACAATAAGTGTATCGCGTAGATTTTTATTGTTTTTATCTTTAAGGTATTCTTCCCATAGTGAAGCCAGCTCATCTTCCGACAGCCTTTTTATGTTATTGTATGATGTAAAATCAAAACTCTGGCTCATTAAATTTCCCAAATATTAAATATCTTACATATCTATTCTATACAATATAGTTTCATCTACATCATTTAAAAAGAGGAAATGTGTTTGATATTACTAAAGCTTGTGTAGTAGTACAATGTATATTTTAAAGATACTAAGATATTATGGCATTAAGGCAGTAAGAGTCATGTTTTATCTAAAACTTAATTCTGTTTTTGTTCTGCTTCTTTTTCAGCAGGTTCAGGTTCAGATTTTATAATCTCCAGTTTAGTAATTCTTGCACCGTCAACTTCTTTAACGACAAATGTAAGATTGTTCAAGGTTACTGTATCATTGACTTCTGCAATCCTTCCGAGAAGCTTTACTACAAGTCCGCCGATTGTATCAATATCTTCATCATCAATTTCTTTTTCATTAATCTGAAAGAATTCTGCAAATTCATCAAGTCTCATCATGGAATTTGCAATATAAGTATTTTGGGCAACTTCTTTTATGTTTTCTTCCTCTTCTTCTTCTTCGTCAAATTCATCCTGAACATCGCCAAAAATCTCTTCAATGACATCTTCCAGGGTAACAAGTCCTGATGTTCCTCCGAATTCATCAACAACAATTGCCATCTGGCCTTTGCGTTTTTTAAATTCTAATACAAGATTGTCCATTGTAATTGTTTCAGGTACAAGAAGAACTTCGCGTAAAATTTTTGCTATCGGACAAACTTCATCTTTTATAGAAAGAGAGTACAAATCTTTTACATGCACAAGACCTATTATGTGGTCGATATCTTCCTCATAAACAGGGTACCTTGTGTACTGATTTTCAGCGGCAAGTTTATTTAGTTCTTCCATTGGCATATCAAGCGGTATACAAACCATGTCAGTTCTGGGTACCATAACCTGTTTCGCTGTCAAATCTGAAAATTTGAATACATTATGGAGCATATCTTTTTCTGTTTCATTCAGAACTCCTCCATTGTAACTTGCATTAACAAGCATATCAAGTTCTTCTGTTGAATGCACAAGCGAACCTTTATGCGAATGAGGGATATGCATAAGTTTTAATACAAAATTGCCAAATCCGTTTAATAACCATATAAACGGATTAAAAAAGAATGTTAAAACCTGCATTGGACGTGCAACCCATAATGCCGTTTTTTCAGTGTATTCAAGTGCGATAGATTTAGGAATGAGTTCACCCAGCACAACATGGAAAAATGTTATAAGTGCGAAGGCAATTGATACGGATGCGGTATGAGTCGCTATATTTTTACCTATACCCGGCAAAAATGCAAACATTGGTTCAATTATGTGTGCAAGTGTACCTTCACCTACCCAGCCTAAGCCGATACTTGATATTGTAACGCCTAATTGAACTGCTGCAATGAATTTATCAAGATCCTTCAAAGCTTCCATTGCAATTTTTGCATTGTAGTTACCTTCATTGACAAGCTGTTCTATTCTTGTTTTTCTGACTTTAACCATTGCAAATTCTGAAGCAACAAAAAATCCGTTTGAAAATAGTAAAAACGCTATTACAAACAAATTAAATACTGTATTACCGGTACCATCCATTATATATTCCCTTTATCTCTCTGTAAGTGTAATTATTATAATATTATCCAGTGAAAAATGCAATCTTTATTTTTTCTCCATATCAACTTCTTTGAGTTCCGTATATATCATTGGAGAAAAGCCTTTTGTTGTCGTTACGGTTATTACTTTATAAACAGGAGGCTCGCTCAAAAGTGTAGGCGAAGTTATATGGTAAACTCCATTTCTCATAATTTCACTGTTGAAGTGCAAATGACCTGCGACAATTGAGATTACATTATCATATTTGTCCAGTAAATCAAGATATTTTTCTTTTTGATAAACTTCGTGTGTTTTTATCTCTTTTGTTGAAATAAGCGGAAAATGTTGCAAAATTATTACAGGTTTACGGTTGTATTTATTAAGCTGCTTTTCAAGCCATGTCAGAGTATCTTCTTTATAATACCCTATAGAGCCGGGGATTATTTCCTTTGCTCCATCCACTACGATAAATACAAATCCGTTTTTTTTAAATACATAGTTTGGTTTTTTATATTTGTAAAAAAAGTTATAATCTCTTACAATTTCCAGATAATGAGCTTTGGAAAGCCCGTTATTTCGAAAAACATCATGGTTGCCTATAACGATATAGTAAGGAACCTTTAATTTATTTATGATTTTCATAAATTCCGGCAGGTATTCTTCATGCGGAGAATCAATATTATCGCCTGTAAACACGACAAATTCAATATCCTTTTCTTTGTTGATATCCTTTACCGCATTTTGTAAAACTTCTGTCCTGTATTCATCTTTTGCTTTAAAATGGCAGTCTGCTACCTGAACGAATTTGATTACTGCAGAGAAAGCCGAACTTTGCAGTAATAGTAAAGAAAAAAGTGTTATAATTATATTTTTAATCATTAATATCCTCTGGACAAATTATACCATAAATTGTAATATATACAAAGGAGAATTTATGAGATTAGACAAGTTTTTAAAAGTTTCCCGTTTAATAAAACGGAGAACTGTTGCAAATGAAGTATCTGATACAGGACGTGTTTATGTGAACGGGAACAGCGCGAAGCCTGCAAAGCAGATTAAACAAGGGGATGAAATAAAAATTGAATATGCAAACAGAACAGTTTGTGTCCGCGTTGTTAAGGTGCCGGATAATAATGTCAGTGTTCAGGAAGCATCAAGTTTGTATGATATAATAAATTAAAAATATAGAAAGGTGAAATTTATGAAAAATTTAAAAATATCATGTGAAAAAATCCTTCGGGGGGGGGGCGCTCCCAGCTAGCAGAGGGAAATAAGTCAGGAAATCAAGTAGTCTACAGTAATGTCATTGCGCATTTATTGCGCAATCTGGAATTTGCCCTAAAAAGATCGCGCAACATGTGCGCGATGACAGGTCTTAATATTCTATCCCTCGCCTGTTTTGAAGATGGTGTCATTATATGGCAGTTTTTTATTCGGATGCTAGGATACTATGGCAGTAATGCAGTAGAACGTATCGTAAAAATTTTCCCTCTCTTGGGAGAGGGATTAAGGGAGAGGGTTTATTTAGAAGATAGGAAGGTAAGAAGCTCCGAGGGTAGGCTGTTTACAGTAAAAGGCTTATTTTCTAATTGTCGATGTCTATCTTCTTGTAGTGATATAACAAGTTCATGCAAGACTCAATATGGCGGGTGGAGCGGCACGCTCCCACTCTCCAGCAAGGGGAGAGGAAAATGCACTTCACTCCTCACTCTTCACCCTTCACTTAAAAAACGCGCAGCGTTCACTTTGGCAGAAGGTGCTACGCACGTAGTCCACTTTGACGACATTCGTCGCGCTGCGTTCACTCTGGCTGAGGTGTTGATTACATTAGGAATTATAGGGGTGGTAGCTGCAATGACTATGCCGGCTATTATATCAAGTTATCAGAAAAAATAGACCGTATCGCAGTTAAAGAAAGCTTATTCTTTATTATCTAATGGTATGGGAGTTTTGATGCGTCTGGGTCATGGAAGTGCCGGTGCAGCTTCTTATATAAAATTTTATGTTGATGTCAATGGCGAGAGCGGGAAAACTATTATAGGTAAAGATGTATTTGCTTTTTCAATGCGTCCGGACTGGGGCGATAAATACATATTTACAGCCGGTGTTAATGGGGCAAATGCTTCAGGTGTTCAAAATTCTTCTTATCTAAAAGACAGAGATTATTTAATGTCTGATGTAAGAGGTGGCTGCAGTAAAACAGCCCCTTCCGGTACTGGATATTCACAAGGGGATTTTTGTTCTTTATTAATTCAAATTGATGGCTGGAAAATTTCTGACGATTATCCTTGGTAATCAGATATATATTTATTAAAAAAAGACCGGATTTTTATCCGGTCTTTTTAGTTATTCTTTGAGTAGTTTTTCGGCAAGTTCCGATTCTGTTCTGCCGTTTAAGGTTTTATTTATTTTTTGAAGTTTTTGGGCAATGAGTTCCATATTATCTGTCCATACAAAGTTATCAAGAACATATTTTTCTGCTTTGTCAAAGTTGCCGTCTATTTGAATTCTTATAATTTCTGCGAGCATTTCTTTAGCAATCGGAACAACTTTGTCTATATTGACATGAATTTTTTTATCAATAATTTCATAAGCTCCGCGTTCAGCAAAATATTTATTCTGCATTACTGTTCTAACTCTATGAGCCTGACTCAATGTTGGTTTTGATTTTAGAAAATTATCTGTAATTGTAGTTACAATAATTTGTTTTCTTTGTTCTTCTGTATACATTCCAAGTTCTGTTAAAAGATCAACAAAAGCCAAAGAACCCATATCTGCTTTATTTTCTTCTATGATATTTCTGTATTTGCCTAATGTTTCGCAAGCCTTTTTAGGGCCGAGAGAATGCGCGTTTTCATGACCTATTGTAAACCAGTGATCAGCTTCATCAAGATAATATTTATGCTGGTCTTTATCCAAAATCGCATCGAGCCTTTCCTGAAGCTTTTTCATGTCGCTAATGAAACGAATTTGTCTGTGGTAAACGTTTCTTCTGCCTCCTCCGATTGTAAGCGAGAGTTTGTCGTCATTCGGCAGGTTTTCAGCGAGTGTAATTCCTCCTCTGTATGCCCCGACATCACCTGTTACAGCTACTAAATCAACATCAACCATTGTTTGTTTTAATTTTACCTGTTGTCCCTCGCCTTGGGAAGATGGTGCCTGTAAGGCGGCGGATGAGGTGTCAACGTCGGCAGGGCTTATATTTTGTTCGTACTCATCTGCAAACGGCATATTTTTTGCAAGTATAGGGAGGTATTTTTTTATTGCCATAAGAGCTTCTGTACCTTTTTTATTGACAATTCCGACACGTCCGCCTAAAAAATCTTTCGGTATCGGCTTAATTCCATATTTTTCCAGAAGATCGGACAATTCTTTGTTTTCGGCAATTGTGCCGGTCATTTCGTCTTCATAATTCTCTCTTGTTATCGTGAATTCAAGCGGTGTATCCTGCAGGGTTGCCCATTTTTTGTCTGCATAAGCATCAAGCATCGGATCAGCAGTTCTTAAAGCTTTTGCCTGCAGTTTTAAATATTCCGTAAAATCTGCGTTTGTAGAAGTTTCTGCGGCTTTATCAATTTCATCAGCCATTTTTTCAAAATCTTCTTTGAATTTGTCAATGTAATCGATACCTATAAGTTCATCACCATTTCTTTCAACAACAGAGCGCTGTGTAAGAATTTTTTTTACTTCTTCAATTTTTCCTTCATTAATCATTTTTGTTAAGATTGCGTGGAACTCCTCTTTTGATAAATCTTCAGGATAAACACCTTTGCCGGGGTATTCTTTTATTCCTTTTGCAAGATTAATTTTATTTGACATTGTGTCAATTGCATTCATGCCTTTTTGTGCATCAAAGAGGATTTTGGTAAGCTCAGCCTGTTTGTTCCCTTTTTCAACTTCTCTTTCAAGAAATTCTTTAAATTCAAGGTTGTGATGGCAGTCAATCTGCATGTTGATTTTTTCTAAAATGTATGCGGCTTTGACAAGATGTTTTAATGTTTCTTTATCGCCCTTCTCAAGCTCCAGGTATTCAGGCGCATCGCATTTCAACATTTTTTTTGTCATTAAGTAATCTTTATTTGTACGTTTTTCAAGTTCTTCCATAGAAAGATTAAATTCAAATTCTCTCATTATAATTTCTCCTTTTTACCGTTGGATTTATTATAACATCAGGTGAAAAACTTTATGTCGTCTATTTGTGGTAGGTTTCCCCTTTAATAATTTTGAAAGCTCTGTATATCTGCTCAGTCAGAATAAGTCTGGCAAATTGATGAAGAAATGTCATTTTTGACATGCTTAATTTCAGATTTGCGCGTTTTGATACTGTATTTGAAAGTCCGCAGGAAGAACCTATTACAAAGATGATTTCTGATACACCATCATTTGCCAGAGCCTCAATTTTTTGTGCAAATTCTTCCGAAGAAAGCATTTTTCCATTTATTTCCAGAGTTATGACAAAAGATTGCGGTTTTATGTGTGAGAGAATTTTTTCGCCTTCCTGTTTTAAAATTTTTTCTGTCAAATTCTCATCTTTAATCTCTATTGCAGGAACTTCTATAATTTCAACAGAAGCATAAGGAGTAAGGCGTTTTAAAAATTCATCAATACCTTCTTTTAGAAATTTTTCTTTAATTTTCCCGGGTGCAATAATTTTAATTTTCATCTTTCGCCATATAAACGGTTGTAGACGGGAATGCAAATTCAATTCCTTCTTCGCGGAATCTTCTTATTGCTTCCAGTAAAACCTGTTCTTTAATTTTGAGATATTTATTATAATTATTAGTTTTTGTATAAGCGCTGACTTTAATATCAATTGAGCTTGCAGACAGCGTTTCAAGATAAACAATAAATCCATTATGAATATCGTTGTTCGCATTTAAAATTTCTTCAAGTATGGTTATTGCGCGTTTAAGTTTTTCATCAGAAGTGTCATAAGTTACGCCGAATGTCTCAAAAATCCTTCTTTTTTCACCGTTAGTAACATTTTTTATAACTGTTCCTGATACAACGTCATTGGGCAGTATAATTAAAGAATTGTCGAGAGCTCTTATTTTGGTTGAACGCATGTTAATTTCTTCAACATTGCCTTCAAATCCGTTAACACTGATATAGTCGCCAATCTGGTATGAGTGATCAGATAAAATTCCGAAAGTCCCGAAAACATTTGCGATTGTTTTTTGAGCTGCAAAACCGACCGCAAGACCTGTAATTCCGAAACCTGCGATTAGTGATGACATTGAATAGCCATGGCTTTGCAGGAATGATGCAAGAAGGAAAAATACAATAATACCTTTAAAGATGTTGCTCAGTATCGGAACAAACCTTGTTAAAGGAGAATTATTTTTTTCTCTTAATCTGTCTTTGAGCTTAGCATCAAGCAGATCAATGAGCTTGAATAATAAAGTTCCGATAATTAAAATTACAATAATTTCAAAAATAAATTTTATGCGCAAAGCATTCAAAAGTTTATCAATTTTATCAGAAAATTCGGAAATTTCGTTAATCATGTTAACCCCCATTATTTCGGGTACAAAAAAAGCGGAAGACGAGACTCGCTTGCATCGTTGGCGAGCATCACGAGCCTTACGAGGCAGGATTTCCTGAAAGGATTGAACTCCGTATGCTGCGAACAACAAGAGCAGCATATCAGTTCGGAGTCTCGTAAACCTTAATTTTTATAAGAAAGTACAAAAAAAGCGGAAGACGAGACTCGAACTCGCAACAGCCTGCTTGGAAGGCAGGTACTCTAGCCATTGAGTTACTTCCGCATATTTCTAATATAATATAAAAAAAAATTTTTGCAATAGTAAATGTTATTTAATTCAAAAGGAAATGAATTCAGGCTGCCTTCTTGTCCTCTGTTCTTCTGATAATTATTAACCCTCTCCCCGTCCCTCCCCCAAGGGAGGGAGAATGCTGTTGTCATTCTGAGCCGGCAGGCAAAAGAATCCAGCCTTTGCCTGCTACAGGCATGAAGATGGCAGTAATGAGCATTTGACTAATCAGTACATCTAGAAATGTAATAAGCTTGCCTTCTTGCCCTCTGATTTTCTGCTCTTCTGATAAAGATATACTTCTAATCCTTAAGAATTAGCTCAAGTTTGTTAGTTTTAAATATAAAAAGTCATTCTTGCGAGTGGTGAAAATCATTGCAAAAAGCGTTATTATATATATGTAAGCTTGTTATATCCAGGCACTTTTTTCGGGGTTGCGACAAGATTTTTTCTTTAAGCGGTTTGGTTGAAAATATAATAAGCTTACTTCCCAAGATTTACAGACTCTATGTTTGATATGCATAACTTGCCCGGTTTTTTAATCGGGCAAGTCTTTTTTATGTTATAATTTTTTTGTGAAGAAAATAAGGAGTAAAACTATGTTGAGAGAAGTTAGAGCAAGTCATATTCTGGTGAAAACAGAAGAAGAAGCTAAAAAATTGCTGGATGAAATTAGGGCAGGCAAATCTTTTGCTGAAGCTGCAAAAGAAGTTTCACTCTGCCCCTCAGGTCATGATGGCGGTGATTTAGGATTTTTCAAACGCGGAGTTATGGTAAAACCTTTTGAAGACGCTGCTTTTGCTTTAAAAAATATCGGTGACATTTCTGAACCTGTTGAAACACAGTTCGGGTGGCATTTAATTAAAATGACAGGCATGATTGATGATTAGTGCTGTTGAAAAAATTCGGGAATTTATGAAAGCGCAGGGTATTGAATACCTGCTTGTGAATTCTGCAAACAAATATTTGGAGGAATACACACCTTTAGACGAAAATTCAAGGTACGCTTTAACTGATTTTTCTGGATCAACCGGCGATGCGCTTGTTACACCTGAGACAATTTATTTATTTGTTGACGGGAGATATCATATTCAGGCTGATTTAGAGGTTAACCATGATATTATTTCGGTTGTAAAACTTCAGACTGGGCAGTCTTTTTTAGAAGAACTTGTCAAAAAGATTCCTGCTGAAAAAGTTCTGGGTATTTTTTCAAAGAAAAATTCACAAAAACGGGTAGAATATTTAAAATCTAAAGGAATTGAACTTAAATATTTTGAGACAGATCCTCTTGATAAAGTAGTTTCTTATGACAGCTCAAATATTGTTCAAGTCGACGGAGTACCTGTTGAAGAAAAAATTAAAAATATAAATTATGACGGTGCGGTTTTGATTACGGATTTGGAAGAAGTTTCTTATCTTTTCAATTTAAGAGATTTTTCAAAAAATTATTCAAGTAAAATCCGGGGCAAAGCGGTGATTTTAGCAGGCAGAGCACGACTGCTAGATGATATTGATGATTTTGTCGAAAGTTATCAGGGAAATATTTTTGTTGATAAATCAACAATTAATGCTTATGATTTTACCTTAATCGGTGATAAGGTTAAAGTTCTTGATAACAGTCCGATTAAGCTTATGAAAGCAGTGAAGACAGATGATGAAATTGAACATTACAAAGATGCTTTCAGACGTACCGATATGGCTGTTAAAGCAATAAGAGATTATATTGAAAATAACGATAATATTTCGGAATTTGATATCTCGAAGCAGCTTGAAAAAGAATTTAAACGTTTTGGTGCAAAGAGTTTAAGCTTTAAATCAATTGTTGCAAAAGATAAAAATTCTGCTCTTGCTCATTATTCAAAATGCGCAAAAGATGAAATTTTAAAAGACGGAAGCCTTGTTTTAATAGACTGTGGAGCGTATTACGAACAGGGACTTGCAACGGACATTACAAGAGTATTTGTAAAAGGTACTCCGTCAGAACTTCAAAAACGTGTTTATACAATTGTATTAAAGATGTTCTTAAATTCATACCATTCAAATTTGACAAATGGTTATGCAATTGATGAACTTGCAAGAAAAATATATTCCGAAAATGAAATAGACGGATTTGTATTCAATCATGGGCTCGGGCATGGAATAGGCGTCAGTGTTCATGAGTACCCGCCGAATTTAAGCAAAAACGTGATGGCAAAAGTTGAAATTAAAGATAATATGTGTTTTACAATTGAGCCTGGGCTTTATAATGAAGGTTATTTCGGCGTAAGGCTGGAAAATTCCTGCTATATGAAAGACGGGAAAATTCGTTCTTTTGTGCACATGAATTACGAAAAAAAACTTATAGACTTTTCGCTTTTGTCAGAGCAGGAAAAAGATTGGCTCAAAGAATTTGAGGTTTTATAAAAATGCAGGAAATTACAAGCGTAAATAATAATCTGGTAAAAGAAACCGTCAAACTGCAGCAGAAAAAATACCGCGATAAAGAAAATAAATTTTTGCTTGAAGGTTTTAAATGTATTGAAGAAGCCTTTAATGCAGGAATTGAGATTGAATACGCATTTGTGTCTGATGAGAAAAAATACGAATTTCTTGCAGATAAGGTTATTTTAACAACCGAACCTGTTTTGAAAAAGATTTCTACAACCGATACAGCACCTGATGCTGTTGCTGTTGCATTCAAAAAGAATTATACTGTAGATAATTTATCTGGTGCAAAAAAAGTTGTGCTTCTGGAAAATATAAAAGATTTAGGTAATCTTGGTACAATTTTAAGAACTTCAACAGCTTTCGGTGCAGATGCGGTCGTTTTGTACGGAAAAGAATGTGCGGATGTATATAATCCTAAATGCGTGCGTTCATCGGTCGGGAATTTATGGAAAATACCGGTTGTTTATATTGAAGATTTTATTTGCCTTCAAGCCGTTTTTAACAGTTATGAACGAATTGCAACGCTTCCGCGCTCAAAAAATTATTTGAAAAGTTTTAAGGTAAATAACCCTGTTCTTATAATGTTCGGCTCTGAAGCGGACGGGCTTTCGGATGAATTGATAAATTTTGCGACAAAAGATGTAAAAATTGAAATGGCATCTTCTGTTGAGTCTTTAAA
>CALVEO010000002.1 GCA_944326615.1 Candidatus Gastranaerophilales bacterium
TTTAAGCTTTTGACATGAAAAAAAAGTTGTTGTTCAATAGATAATAAGACTTGGTAGGAATTTATGTACATAAAACAGCTTGAGATAGATAATTTTAAATCATTTGCCAACAAATCGGAAATACCGCTTTTAAAAGGATTTACGACAGTTTCAGGCCCGAACGGCTCAGGTAAAAGCAATATTATAGACAGCGTGCTTTTTGCCCTCGGACTTGCAAACGCAAGTGAATTACGCGCAGAAAATTTATCCCACTTTATTTCGACCTACACTAAAAGGAATGAAGCATTTGTAAAGGTAACATTTGGAGAAACTGAAAACGGAGAAGATTTAAGCATCGGCAGAAAAATCCGCAAAACATCTCAAGGCTATGCTAGTACATACTACGTAAATGACAGTGTTACAACTCTTACAAATGTTCATGCGATTCTTGAAAAATATAACGTTACACCGAACAGCTATAACGTCATGATGCAGGGTGATGTTATGGGGATTACAAACTGCTCTCCCAAAAACCGCCGTAAAATCATTGATGAAATAGCTGGAATTGCCGATTTTGACAGACGCATAGAACAGGCTACAGGAGAACTTGAAACTGTAGAACAGCGTGTTGAACGTTCGACAGTAATTTTAAATGAAGTAGACAACAGGCTTGAACAGCTCAAAGAAGAACGTGAAGTAGCTCTAAAATACCAGAAACTTCGAGATGAAAAACAATCGTTTGAAAGCCAGATTAACAAAGTACGATTCTTTGACATAAAAAAGAGTCTTGAAAAAGCGCATGAAAATATCCTGGAATTCACTAAAAAGAAAAAAGAAGAAGAAATAAAGACCAAAGACCTGGAAGAAAGAATAACACTTATAACTAAAAAATTTGAGGAAGTTTCAAATTTAGTAAAAGAAAAAGGCGAAAGTGAACAAATTGAACTTAAAAAACAGGAAGAAACCCTCAAAGGCGAAATTGACAGAAAAAATAATGCCTTGAATTACGCAGATAAGCAAATTCATGACGGCTTGCGCTCAATTGAAAATGCCAGAAACGGGATTGAAAATTTCAAAAAGAAAATAGAAGATTTAAAACTGGATATAAAACTTAAAGAGGATGAAATCGGTGGATTAAACACAAATATTAAAGCCAGAGATGCTGAATTAAAGAAAATTCTTGAAGATATGACAGGTCTCAATGCAACAGCAGACCAGCATATTGAAAAACGAAACAATTTAAGAAAGCAGCTTGAAGATTTAAAAGATGAAGAAACCAGATTAATTCAAACTAAGCTTCCGCTTGAAAATGAATTAAAGAACCTTCAGCGCGACCTCGCTGATGCAAAAACTAAACTTGCCGAATTAAATGAAATGAAAGCAAATTTTGCATCAAATCAGGATTTGAAAAAAACGCTTGTTGAACAGCTTCAAAAAGAAATGGCGGATTTTAAAACAATCCAGCAAAATACATTAAATGAACTGGATTTAACGAGAAATGAAATCAACGATTTGAATTATAATATTCAAATGGCATATAAGAAAATTTCTTCAATGGAAGCCAAAAAACAGGCGGCAGAAGAAGCGAATTTCGGACGCGCAATAGATACCATTATGAATGCGAAATTGCGCGGGGTGCATGCACCGCTTGTAAAACTCGGAACTGTCGATAAAGAATATTCAATAGCCATGGAAGTTGCTTTTGGGGGCAGAATGGCGCATATTGTAGTTGATGATGAACATGTCGCATCTGTTGCAATAGAACTTTTAAAATCTTCAAATGCGGGAAGAGCAACGTTCATCCCTCTTAACAAAATAAAAAAAGCCCCATCACGCCTGCAGCTTCCAAAAGACAAAGGAGTTATTGATTTTGCTATCAATCTTGTAGATTTTGATGACGAATATATAGATGCATTTTACTATGCCGTAGGTGACACGATAGTTGTAGAAGATATTGAATGCGCAAAAAAACTTATCGGCAGATACAGAATGGTAACACTGCAAGGAGAATTGCTTGAAAAATCAGGTTCAATGACAGGCGGAACAAGATTGAGAACAGGTTTAAGCTTCAGTCAGAATGATGATGACGAACTTAATAAGTATAAAGACCGTCTTAAGGAAATGGAGCATAAATTAGGCTCTCTGGAAAACAAAAAAAATTCTCTTGAACAGAAACTTGAAGATGTCAGAAGTAAATATTCAGATTCAATGAACGAGTTTTCAAAGTCAAAAGGCGAACTTGAAAGTATGAACAGAAACTTTGAAAACAGCGAAAATATCCTAAAAGAAAAGGAAGATTTTATAACTCAGACTGCCCCGAAAATTGAAGAATTAAATAAAAAACTGGATAAATTAGAAGAAAAAAATGTAAAAATTTATGATGATATGGCAATCTGTCAGGAACAAATTGATGAAGTTGAAAAACTTATTAATGATAAAGATTTGAAAGAGCTTAAAGAAAAAACAGAAGGTGTTGAAGTTGAAATAAAAAGGCTTCAAGGGAAACTAATGGGTGCTGAGCACGATAAAAACGATCTCAACCGCCAGATAGCTTTCCATAACAACCTTATAGAAACAAAAGAAGAAGAAATTACAAATATTGAACACAACAATTCAAAACTTGATGAAGATAAAAAACAATATAAAAATGATATTGAAAATTTGAATAAAAAAATGGAAATTCTTCATGAACAAATTGAAGAAATAGAAGAAAAACTCGGCGAACTTCTTAAAGAACGCGACAGTATTCAAGAATCACTTGATAAGCTTAAAGAACAAAAATTCACCCGGAATAACGAGCTTGAAAAAATTTCAGAGGCTATAGAGTCCTTCAAATCACGCAGACGCGAGCTTGAACCGCAATTGGAATCAGCAAGAAAAGAGCTTGAAGAAGCTGGAGAAGATATTAACAAACTTGAACCTGTCGAAATTTCTATTGAAGAAATTACATCAAAAATACAGCGCCTTGAAAAAAGAATGCAGGAACTGGGTGATGTTAATATGAAAGCTTTAACAGCGTATGATGAAGTTTTAACACGCCAGAATGAATTGAAGCAGCATATTGAAACCCTTTCTAAGGAACGCAAAGAAATTCTGGACAGAATGAATGGCTATGAGCAGCTCAAAAAAGAAACATTTATGAAAACTTATAATCACATAAATGAAAACTTTAAAGAGGTGTTCCACCAGCTGTCAGAAGGCGAAGGAGAGCTTAAACTTGAATGTCCTGAAGATCCTTTATCAGGCGGACTTACAATTGAGGCACAGCCTAGAGATAAAAAACTTCAACGGTTAGAAAGTATGTCAGGCGGTGAAAAATCATTGACGGCACTTGCCTTTGTCTTTGCAATTCAGCGTTATATGCCTTCTCCTTTCTATGCATTTGATGAAGTAGATGCAAGTTTAGATACTATGAATGTTGAGCGTATCGCCCAAATGGTGCAGAATCAGTCAAAAGATACGCAATTTATAGTAGTCAGCCACAGAAAACCTATGATAGAATCAGCTAATAGAACATTAGGTGTTACACAGAAAGAAAAAGGTATCACAAAAGTTACCGGCATAAAACTAAGGGACGAATAATCAGGATATGAGTACAGAGACAGCTTTAAATTACAATTTAGATTTACCTGATTTAGGCTTATCAACAGACGGCAAGCCCAAAAGCGAAGGCATCGGGATTTTAGTCGATATGGCAAAGGCCGGAAAAATTGATCCATGGAATATTGATATTGTCGATGTTACAGATAAATATCTTGCGCATATGGTTCAAATGAAATCCCAAAATCTCAGGGTTACAGGTAGAACTTTTCTTTTTGCTGCTGTACTTTTAAAATTAAAATCAAATATTCTTGAAGGTGTTGATATTAATCAGTTTGATTCGCAGGATGAAGATAACATACAATATGATGATGACGGATTTATTGTAGATTACGGTGAGGATGATTACGTACCTACAAATAACGTTATCTCAATTGATGAAGTTCTCCAAAGGCGTACAAGCGTAAGATTAAATCACAATCGCGTTGTTACATTGAAAGACTTAATCAGACAATTGCAGTTCTATGAAAAATTAGAGCAGAAACAATCATTAAAAAGCGCTCATGAACGTGCTAAAAGGCGTGTCCAGTCATATTCAAGATTAACTCCCGATGATATTGTAAATCTTGCCCATGAAGAATATATTGAAAGCTGTGTGCAAACATTAAAAGAAAATTTGTGTCAGATTTTCGAAAAAAATGATAAAATAGAATTAAATGAGCTTACTCTGCTAGGGATGGACAGAATAAGCGCATATATTGCACTGTTATTCTTAACTGCAGAAACAGATTATGAACTTGAGCAAAAAGAATTTTATTCTGATTTGTATGTTGTAAAAGGCGGAGAAAATGACTATAGAACAACTCAAATCCAGAATTGAAGCAGTTTTGTTTATAACGGCAAGAGCTGTTTCATTGGACGAAATTGCAACAATTCTCGGTGAAGATACAGAAACAATTGAAGAAGCAATTTTAGAGCTGATTATGGATTATTCTACAAGGGAGGGCGCTCTGGAAATTGACGATGAAAACGGTTATATTCTTCAGGTAAAAGAAGATTATATGGATCTTGTGGAGCTTCTCTGCCCTGTTGACTTGAAGCCTGCTGTGCTCAGGACTTTATCTGTTATAGCATTAAAAGAACCTATCAGGCAGACAGATTTAAAAGAATTGCGCGGTTCAACTGCTTATGAACATGTTCAGGAACTTGTTGAAAAGGGATTAGTATCAAAAACACGTGATAAAAACGGCAGAAGTTATAATTTAAAAACAACCCCGAAATTTGCAGAATACTTTAAACTAAAAGGTGATACACGCTCCCTTGCAAAAATTCTTGAGATTGATAAGGGGATAAAAGACAATGACTCAGAGAAAAAATAATTCTGACAGAATAATTACTGTTATAATATGTTCAATTGCAATAATTTTTGGCATTTTATATAAATTTATGCCTTCTTATTATTATAACAAGGGTTTGAATTACTATAAACAACAGGATTTTGCTAAGGCTTACATAAACTTAAAACGGGCATACAATTCTGACAAGCTCAATAAAGATTACAGGTATTATTACGTAAAAACTCTAACGCATTTATCACCGACAATTACTGTGCAGAAAGAAATTTTTGAAATAGCCTCAGGCCGCGAATTAGATAGTGCACAGCAGGCTGCAGATGCTGCTCTTTCGCAGTGGAAAAGAAAAATATTAAACACATTCGGCGATAATTACATAGAGCAGGCGCCTTTTGACAGAGGGATTTTGCGCTGGGACAAGAATAAATTTCCGCTTAAAGTAGGACTGCAAGATATGAGCGGAACAAATCTTCCGGATTATTACAAAACACAAATACTGAGTGCCCTCTCACAATGGCAGGCTTCGACCGGATTTATCGAATTTGAATTAACTGAAAATCTTAGTGATGCTGATATTCTTGTAAAAATTTCAGAACCTCCAAAAAATAACTGCACGCAGGATGGATGTAAGTATGTTGTGGGATATACAACTCCTGAAATTAAAGGAAATTTGCTAAAGAAATCAACAATTACCCTATACTCAAAAGATCCTTACGGTAACTATTTTTCTGATAAAGAGATGTATAACACAATCCTGCATGAGCTGGGACATGCACTTGGTATAATGGGGCACAGCTACAGCACAGGCGACCTTATGTACATGACAACAGAAAATTCAAACAGCTTTTATGCTCCATACAGAAGTTCTTTTCAATATTTATCTTCAAAAGATATAAATACCATAAAATTGCTCTACACACTGCTTCCGCAGATAACAAACACGCCTTTAAAAGATCTGAAAACTAAAGATCTGATTTATGCGCCTGTAGTTCTTGGCACATCTGAAGAAATTTCATCAAGAAAACTAGCGGAAGCGAAAAATTACATAAAAAATGCTCCTGATTTAGCGGCGGGATATATTGATCTGGGAGTAGCTTATGCAGAGCTGAATAAAACATCTTCTGCAATAAAAGCAATGAAAAAGGCTTACACTCTTGCAAAAACCAAAAATGAAAAATATATGATATACTATAATATTTCGGCAATATATATGAACAGCGGTCATCTAAAAGAAGCATTAGAATATGCAAAACAAGCCCAGCAAATAATTAACAGTGAAGAAATTCAGGAATTAATCACTAATATTCAGCATGCACAAGATACAAATGAAAAGCCTTTTATGGGTAATTTCCTAAAAAATAATAAGGAATAACAGCAAAAAAATTTTTTACGGTTTTTATACTGTAAAAAAGGAATTTATATGCGTTGTGCAGCTAATCAAAATAATTTATCATTTACAAGTGTAGTGCCTGTAAGGGTTTATATAGACGGAATGGAAACATTTAACCAGAAGAATATAAGAAGTGCCTGCAGGCAATTATCAACAGTCCTTGCAGGTCCTGTAAAAGATGACGCAAAAAAGATTAATATTGTAAAGACATTCGCGCAGCACGATCCTGATTATATCCTTCACTTTGGTCTTAACGGTTATCCGAAAATAAAAAACAGCACAAAAAAAATGCAGCCTTCAGATTATTTCAGATTTATTGCAGATGATTTAAGAAGTTACTTATTCACCGGCGAGCAGGCAAAAAAGCTCCGAGAAGCCGGTAAAGCTGTAGGTTTGGAACAGCAGACCTGCAAGGCAAGAAAAATTCAAGATAGTTTTGACTTGCACGCGGCTAAAAAAAGATACGGATTTACGATTGAAAACAGTCTGCGCTCGGCGAAACTCCGTCTGCGTGAAACTTATGATGCAATAACAAAACAACGAACAGGAAAGCCGGTTGATCTGAATATACATCTTACAAGCAACGGAAAATACGGGCAAAGCAGTTTTAAAATGTTTCTTGATAAAATATCATTTACTCCTGCCGGCACTTAACAAATACTTCACAAACAGTTTAAAAACAGTTTTGTTTGTTTTATGCTAAAGCTGTATGAAAAAAATAATAAATGGAGATAAGAGATGTATAATGTAGCTATAATCGGAGCAGGTCCTGCAGGTATTTTTGCGGCTCTTGAAATTACGAAATTAAAACCTGACTGGAAAGTCGTATTAATTGAAAAAGGGCAGAAAATTGAAAAAAGAAAATGTCTGCTCCGCGAAGGCTATGAAAAATGTCCGACATGTAAAAAATGCGGGCTTTTATGCGGCTGGGGAGGTGCAGGAGCTTTTTCAGACGGCAAATTAACTCTTACACCTGATGTCGGCGGACATTTAGTCGACTATATGGACAGAAAACATGTTGAAAATTTAATTGCTTATGCTGATCAGCTTTACCTTGATTTTGGTGCAACAGATGAAGTTTTCGGAACTGATATGAAAGTTTTTCAGGAGCTTGAACGTCAGGCAGTATTGGCGGAGTTAAAACTCGTTCATTCTCCGGTAAGACATCTTGGAACAGAAAGAAGCCTGAACGTTCTTAAAAATATGCAGGATTATTTAAATGAAAGAATTACAATTCTGAATGATGTCTGTGCCCAATCTTTAATTGTAGAATGCGAACAGGTTAAAGGAATTGTTCTTGATAACGGCGAAACGATTTGTGCCGAATACACGATTATAGCTCCCGGCAGAGAAGGTGCAGACTGGCTTACTCAGGAATTTGCCAAACACAAAATAGGCATGGTGAATAACGCCGTTGATATTGGTGTGCGGGTTGAGCTTCCGGCACCTGTATTTGAACCGCTGACAGACAAATTATACGAATCAAAACTTATCTATAATTCTCCGACATTCGGTGATGAAGTCAGAACATTCTGTATGAACCCCAACGGCGAAGTAGTACAGGAAAATTACAACGGCATCTCAACAGTTAACGGACACAGTTACGCAGAAAAAACAACAAATAATACAAACTTTGCATTACTTGTGAGTGAAAAATTTACAGAACCGTTTAAAGAGCCTATACAGTACGGACAGCATATTGCAAGGCTTGCAAATATGCTTGGCGGCGGGATTTTAGTCCAGCGCTTCGGCGACTTGCTTGACGGCAGAAGATCCACGCCTGAAAGGATTAAAGCAAGCACAATTAGACCGACATTAGCCTGCGCAACTCCGGGTGATTTAAGCCTTGTAATTCCATACAGACAAATGACAAGTATTATTGAGATGCTTAAAGCTCTTGATAAAGTTTGTCCCGGCACAGCTTCAAGATACACTCTTCTATACGGAATTGAGGTTAAATTCTACTCAGCAAGAGTAAAATTAACAAACGAACTTGAAACAGAAGGCGTAAAAAACCTTTTTGCAATAGGCGATGGTGCAGGCGTAACAAGAGGTTTAATACAAGCATCAGCATCAGGCGTACATGCCGCAAGAACAATTTGCGCACGCGGATAAACAATATGGAACATAAGACAAATGTCATGCGCGAGCTTGACAGGCTCAAAATAAAATATAACCACTACTGCTATGCAGATACCGATGCTGTCAGCGGAATTGAAGTCGCATCAGTGCTCAATCAAAATCCCGATAAAGTTTTTAAAACTCTTGTAACATCCGGGAAATCCAAAAAGAATTATGTATTTATGCTTCCTGTTGCAAAAGAACTTGATTTGAAAAAAGCCGCAAAAGCAGTGGGAGAAAAGTCTGTTGAAATGGTAAAGTCAAAAGAACTTTTACCGCTTACCGGCTACATTCATGGTGGATGCTCGCCTATCGGGATGAAAAAATTTTATAAAACTACAATTGATAAAAGCGCTGAAAATTTTGACACAATAATTTTTAGTGCAGGCAAAATAGGCTATCAGGTTGAATTGAGTCTCTGCGATCTTGCAAAGATAATTACATTCAATCTTTCGGATATTACTGAATAAAGATAAAATTTTTTTTAAAGTATTAAAATTTGTAACAAAAAAGTTTACAATATTAAAGATTAAAGCTAAAAAAGCCGATATACCATATTGAAAGTTACTAAGGAAAATTGAAAGGGTAAACTTCGACTATGGGAATGGCAGCAGGACAGGCTAGATTATTATCAATCACATCTCGTATGTCTGATAATGAATTAAGAGCACAGCTTATCAATAATGATAAGATGCGTCTTGCAACAAAAAGCGCACAGGTCAGCGAAGCCTATGTGCAGGCACTCAATGACTCACAGATGATGTTTACCAATTATGATGCTGATAACAATGCTACTTATCAGCAATTAACGTTTAATTCTTTAACAGCATACAACCCTTATAACAACCAGTATGCAATTTCAAATTCAGCCGGTCAGGTTCTTGTATCTGAGAGAGATGCAGACTATTTTGAAAAATCAAACGGAGATTTGAACAAATTCTTAGGCATGTATGGACTGGAACAAACTACAACATATTTTGATAATTTGAATGAGGAATATATATTCAATAAGGACGACATAGATGCTGCAGGAAATACTATTGATAGAGCAGGAGAAGTTGCATATTATACCGGTAACACAACAAAAGACGGTAAAATGGAGCTTATAACTACAGGTTACAATGCAGAAGAACTTGAAGCAATGTATTTCGGGGGAGACTTGCGAGATGACAATGGAACTGTAATAGGAACATATAACGGCTATTTCAACACATTACAATCAGATTACTATTATAACTACTCAAGAGATTTAGCAAGCTTCAATGAAAAATACGATGCATACTGCAAAACTCTTGCTCAGGCCATGGATGAAAAACTTGAAGGGTTTAAACATACAGGTACTTCTATGGGCGAAATGACTATAGAACAAACATTAGACAAAATTGATGCACTACAAGATCTGTTAAACGACTCAGACCCTTCAAATGATCCAGATTTGACAACAGGCGAAAAGATTCTTGATTACGTGTCAGCTTTCATAAATGAAGCGAAAAAGCCAGAATACACCGGCTCTAATGCTGTGGCAAATGATTACTTTAACAATTTAGAAACAACTGTAAGTGATGCTAAAAATGGAGAGGTAACTTATACCAATATTACATCAGACGGCAGTGACTCAAACATATATTTATATGATAGTACAAGCAATAGATTAAAAATAGCTACCGATACTGTGTATAATGAGGAAACAGGCAAATATGAGCCTGTCCTAGATAGTCACGATAATCCTGTATATAACTATGAAATTGCGGTAGGTAGTTCAGGGGTTACATTGACTGTAAAAAATACCGAAGAATATTTAGATAGCTCTGGTAACGTAGATACAAGTAAACCTATCGGAGGAACAATTGGGGCAAAAACTGTATCAAATACAAAAACAATTGATGGTGTAGAGTATTATGTATTTGAAATTCCAGCCAACAGTACATACGAAACGGAAGCATGCACTATTAAAATACCTAAAAGTGTTATTGAGCCAATGCAGGGTACTCCACCAACAGCACCTTCATCACCTACAATATCAGAAACGACTGAACTTGAAGTTGGCAGCATGTTGAATGCTGCGCAGCAAGTTTTGGAATCTCTCCAGCAGAGCATTTACTCCGTCTGGGATCCGGAAAAATTTAAGCCCCAAAATGGCGATGCAAGATGGCAAGCATATACAGAATGCAAAGAAGCAGCTGAGAAATTATATGATACAATATTTGGTACAAATATTCATGGTGACGGAGATGATACTACAACAGTCGATGATGAATGGTTTGGAATACTCGGAGATCCGGATGAGATGTGGGATAAAGTACAGGCTAATTGTGGCACTGATACAGATGCATATAAAAATTTCAAAAACATATATGAAGTAATAACCTTAGACAGGGTTATGAATACATTCGGCGAGCCAAAAGTAGCCTGGATTGACACTAGTAGCGTAACTGATTCATACAACGAAAACGGCGATGCCAAAGCCCAGTGGTACACAAACCTCTTTCAAAGAATGCAGGACGGCGGATACAAAGTTTTGCAGGACGGACTTGCCTCTAGTCCTGAATGGATTCAGTTTGCATTTGAAAGCGGACTGGTTACACTTGAGCAGGTTGATTCGAAATTCGCCTGGAATACAGTTATGTATTCAAACTGCAGTGATATCACAGAACAAACAAACAGCGAAGCAATAACTATAGCAGAAGCTGAATACAACGCAGCGATGAATAAAATTGAAAATAAAGATAAAATGTATGACCTTGAACTGAAAAATATTGATACAGAACACAATTCTCTTGAAACTGAATATGAATCAATTAAAACAGCTATAGACAAAAACGTTGAAAGAACATTCAAAATTTACAGCTAATGGAGCGTGCCGTTCCATCCACAACATGCTCCCTCCCTTTGGTGGGAGGGGCAGCGTAGCCGCTGCACCCGTAACATGCTCCCTCCCTGATTAGGGAGGGCTGGGGAGAGGGTACGATTTGGAAGATAAGAGGGTAGGAGGATAGGAAGATAAGCTTTTTACCGTAAACAGCCTACCTTCTTAGCTTCCTACCTTCTAAACCAGCTTGACATCCGGACTTCCGGTCCTCTAAATAAACCCTCTCCCTTAATCCCTCTCCCAAGGAGAGGGAAAAGTTAAAAAACATATAAAGATTATGTAAGGAAATCAAACTTTGCATATTTTTTAGTTTATAATCAGAATATAGATAAGATAAATGGAGATAATTATAATGGAAACAGTTAATGAAATTCTTTCAAAATTGGAAAACGCTGACAACACTACTAAAAATGAATTGGAAAATGAACTAGTAAATATCGGTACTTCAGCTCTGCCGCAGCTCGTTGATGAACTGCAGGTGGTTAGAGGTATAAAAAGAGGTGTTGTTGCTATGACTTTAATTAGAATCGGCGACGCTTCCGTTAAATATTTGAAAAAAGCTGCTGAAAATAACAAAGAATTTGAATGGGTTGCTCAATACTTAATCAGAGAAATTGAAGGTTCTGTTGCAGCTTAAACTTCTATAATTATAAAAGTTGTAAATCCCGCAATCAAAGGCGGGATTTTTTAATATTTTTCATGATAAAATAAAATTTATGAATAAAAAGGGGATATTATTTTATATAACATTATTCTTGCTGATACTTGCATTCTCTACAACAGCAAATAATTTTGACTTTGATTTGTGGGCTAGATTAATTGCCGGTATGGGAGTGGTTGAAGGCGGGCATGTTCTTACATCTGATTTTTTGTCATATACACCGGTGCATACCTGGTGGGATCATGAATGGGGGTCCGGCGTAATTTTTTATATAGTATTAAAATTTTTTGGCGCATACAGCCTTATAATTCTACAGGCAATAATGTTTTTCTTAATATTTTTTACTGCCTCAAGAATTGTAAAAATGAGAGCCGGCACGCAGCCCTATAATATTTTATTCTACTTTTTTGCACTGATGGCCGTAATGGGGAATTTAAATAACCCTGTAAGATGCCACATGTTCAGCTTTTTGCTGTTCACCGTTTTTATTTATCTGCTTGAAAAAGTAAGGCGCGGAAACAAAAAACTGCTTTATTTGATACCGTTTTTAATAGTCTTCTGGAATAACGTCCATGGCGGAGTTGTGTCAGGATTGGGACTTCTTGGCATGTACGCGCTCGGCGAATTTTTAAATAATAAACCATTCAAAAAATATTTGATAACTCTTGCAGCATGTTTCCCCGTACTATTTATCAACCCCTGGGGTTATGATTATATTAAATTTCTTTTTATGGCAAACACAATGCACAGACCATATATAGTCGAATGGTGGGGATTATTCTCTAAATATTACCTCACAAAACTTATTGAATTTAAATTTTTCATGTTTGCCTCGGTTATTATTGAAGGAATTTATATATTCAAAAATATCAGGCTTTCCTCTTTTAAAGAGTGGTATTTCAAAGAAGACAAAGTCAAACTTATTGTTTTATTATCTACATTATACCTTGCAATAGAGCATGTAAAACTTCTCCCGTTTTTTGCAATTGCATCAGTATGTTTTATCTATGAAGATTTTTACAAGATTATAGAAAATATTAAATTACCTGTCTGGAAAGATAAAGCAGTTTATGGAGCAATACTTTTTATTTCACTGTTTACGCTTACTGCAAAAAATTTCTCGGTTCCTGCAGGAATTGATATTTATCCTGTTAAAGAAGTTGAATTTGTCAAAATAAATAATCTTAAAGGAAATATATTAACAAATTTCGGTTTCGGAAGCTATGTTTCTTACAAACTTTATCCGAATAATCTTATATTTATGGACGGCAGGTACGAAGAAGTCTATTACGATTATATGGTGCCGGCACTGAAAGAATTTTTCCTTGCTTACCCGAACTGGAATTTTGTTTTAAAAAATTTCCCTCCTGATGTCATGATTTTGGAAAATATGTATCCCATTTATAACAAACTCAAAAATTCTAAAGATTGGACAGTAGTTTATGAAGGCGCAAAATTTGGCGTTTTTCTGCCGGCATCAAAAGCAGGCAGAAAATTTATACAACCGACTGATAACACAAACTATTATAAAAATACACTGTTTAATACAGACATAAAATTTTAAACTATAGTATAATTATTATATGAATAATAGTTTTAAATATACATGCTTGTTCGGCGGAGGCGCAATTCGCGGAATGGCTTATATAGGTGCTGTAAAGGCAATGGAAGAACTCGGGATAAACCCTCATACCCTTGCAGGATCTTCTGTAGGTTCAATTATTGCAGCTTTGCTTGCTGTCGGCTACAATGCAGAAGATTTGAAAGAAGTTTTTATAAAAGTAAATTTTGAACTTTTTAAAGATATTTCTATAGGTATAGGGCCGATTTTTGCGCTAAGCAAAGGCGAAGTTTTCTTAGAGTGGGTTAGAGAACTTATCGAAAAGAAATTCTACGGCGAAAAGTACAAAAAAGGAGCAAACAGAGCCGTAACATTTAAAGACATTGACAAAAATCTGGTTATTATTACTACAAATCTTTCAAATTTTGAATGCAAAGAATTTTCAAGATATGAAACTCCTGATTATGAAATAGCATCAGCAGTCAGAATTTCATGCTGTATGCCAGGACTTATGAAACCTATTGAATACAACAATACGCTTCTGGTAGACGGCGATTTGCAAAAAAGCTGGCCAATGTGGAAACTTTCAAAAAATCTGCTTTTAAAAGATGAAAGAATTCTTGAGTTCAGACTTGAAGGCTATTATGACACGAATGACAAAAATGATATTTCGGGAATTGATTATGCTAACGCTGTATACAGCTGCATGACTGCAATGTCAACATCATTTATTACCAATTTGTATGTTGATAAAGACAAGTTTGATTACATTGTTTTAAACACCGGCGGTATAGTCGTAGTTGACTTCAATATTAATGAAAACAAACGTATAGAGCTTATTGAATCAGGCTACAACCAAACAATAAATTATTTTAAGAACTTCCTGCCAGACAAAAAATCAAAAATAAAAAATAACTATGAAGTAATACTTTCGCACTTGTCTAAAATTCAAAAATACATTAATTCTAAGAAAATAATAAAAGCAAAAATTGCACTGGGAGACTTATTTATAGATTTGTCAGATGTGGCAGTTATAATTGATAAAAACGATTATGAGGATATCAAAAATTTTAAAGACAGTTTTTTGAAAAATGTTAATTATCCTCCACTTTTCGGAAAAGTATCATTAGATAATGAAAATTTGCTAAAGGCTGAAATAACTAGACTGGTTAATACTTTAAAATCAAAAACTGAAGAATTATCTGAATATCTAGAGTTATATCCGCTTAAATAAATTCTTGACATAAGAAATTATTTGTTCTAATATGAATATACGCAAATAGGCTTGGAGCAACATAAAGAGGCTTATTGCAAATAAAATTGAAAACAAAATAACCCTTGGTGATAAATGCCCCGCTTTTTCGATTGATTATTGAAAAAGTATGAGGAAAGAGTAGACGCCGTCTACCGAGTCCGCCGGGGAATAGATTGAAAATTTAATATGCCCTGGTGGCAAGGACTCCGCTTTTTCGATTGATTATCGAAAAAGAAGGAGGGGAGAGTAGACGCCGTCTACCGAGTCCGCTGGGGAATAGATTGAAAATTTAATATGCCCTGGTGGCAAGGACTCCGCTTTTTCGATTGATTATCGAAAAAGAAGGAGGGGAGAGTAGACGCCGTCTACCGAGTCCGCTGGGGAATAGATTGAAAATTTAATATGCCCTGGTGGCGGAATCGGTAGACGCGTCGGACTTAAAATCCGGTTGGAGTTAAATCCAGTGCCAGTTCAAGTCTGGCCCAGGGCATTTGTAAAAAGAACTCTTTTATAGGGTTCTTTTTTTATTAAGAAATATTAAATTAGCGCAAAATGCTCTCTATATACGGGAATAAGATTAATATGCAAAATTAAAAAGCAATTTTATATCTCATATATACTTTATATATATAAGATATAAATTCGGAGAGTATAATGGCAAATGTAAATTTCTGGCATAATCTTGGTAATTCACTTGCAAAACTTGGAAGCGGTATGACGCAGACAGCCATGACTAGTATTGCGCTAAGAAACAGCACAAATTGCTGTGGTGGGAGTATCTTTGGCATGTCCGGCGGGTGTTTTGGTGGCAGAATGGGGTTTGGTATGCCTTCAATGTATAATCCAATGTCAAATCCGCTGGGTATCGGAGTTTTTAGTCCAACAAGCATGACAAACACAATGAATACACAATATGGCAATGCACTTGCATATCAATGGGGCTATCAATTAGCTCAACAGGCAAAAATGAACAGCCTTGCATCTGCACAGCAGCAAACCTTATTGCAATCACAACAGCTTAACCAACAAAGGACAGATAATGATTATGCCGGTAATATAGATGAAAACCAAGATACAACACAAGGCAGCGAATTTAATAAAGCGATAAATGCAATGGTTGACGAAGAAGGTAATGCAATAGAAGGCAAATCATATACTATTTCTAACCCAACAGGTAAAGAAAAATACAAATCTGATTTAAGTGAACTTGGCAAATCATATCTTGCAGATATTGATAAATCTGCCGGCAATGCCGATGGAGAAATTACTGCAGATGAATTTATAAATTATGAAATGAAAAACGGTTTGTCATCTAAAGCAGATGCTGCCCAAAAACTTCAAGCTATGCAAGCAGGTCAAATTGCATTCTCCAAGTTAGATCAGAATGGAGATAACAAACTTGACTGGAAAGAAATGGCTGCAGCAATGGCAACATTTGATACCGATTCAACCGGCAAGGCTGAAAAAGATCTTGACGGTAAAATAACATCACAGGATTATGAAGCATGGTCTACAAATATGGTAAATCAATCCTCAAATATTTTTGATACTGCTGTTAGAAAAAATTATAACCAGTTATTCGGAAAAGAAAAAACTGAGCAAGAGTAATTTCAGATAATAAATTCATCAAATATTGACCAATCAAAAATTTTATTATCAGCAAAATATTTTAAAGAAGCAGGTTCAAGTTTTTGAAGTTTAGAGTAAATTTCTTCAAAATTTTCATGCGCATCCATTGAAATTATTGGGATATTTGCATCAGATGCTAATTTCTCAACTTTTATATCATAATTTATTGCGCAAGTCTTTACTCCGCACTTTAAGGCAGCAAGTATAGCATGAAATCTCATCGCAAAAAGATATTCAAGTTTTGAAATATTTGCTGCAATATCTTCTTCTACGATTTTTGTGTCAATTTCATGATTAAAAGCCTGCAAAATTGATTCAAACTTTTTTGATATTTCATAATCCTGAGATTTTTGCAGAGAAAAAATTTCAATTGTTTTGTCTGGAAATTTGTTTGCAATTAGCTGAGCAAGCTTGTTTAAAAGATTAATATTCACCGTTTTAAAATCTCTTAGCTGAATCCCGACTGAATTTTCAGCAGCCTGCTTACTTATTTGAAGCGAATAGATAGGATCACAGACAAGTTCTGCATTTATCCCGAAATCCTTCATAATCTGCAAACTGTTTTCGTCTCTGACGGTGACCAGAGAACAATATTTCAATAAATTTTTAACTATGAATTTTGCGGTAAAAGATTTTAATGGACCAATCCCTTGTGCAAATATAATAACTTTTTTGTTAAAAAGCAAACCGAGAGCAATTATAGAAGCATAATAAATAAGGCTTTTTAGGCTCGTTACATCCTGCAGAAGACTGCCTCCGCCTGATATTAAAACATCGCAATTTTTTATCGTTTTTATTACATTTTTAATATCAAATCTTTTTACAGCACTAACATTGTATTTTTCTACAGTATAATCAATATCAGAAGAAAACACAGTAATATCATCAGCTCCTATACATTTTAAGTGCGTTATAAGAACATCAAGTATCGCTTCATCACCAAAATTTTTAAAACCGTAATAACCAGAAATCGCAATTTTAGCCATTATGCCCTCTGTAAATTGCATACACTTCATCTTTATACGGTATAGATTTTATAGCTCCAATACTTTTGGCCTGAATACCTGCAACAATAGAAGCAAATTTAGAAGCTTCAAATTCATTAAAGCCATGTGTTACAGCATGCAAAAATCCGCCGTTGAATGCGTCTCCGGAGCAAGTTGTATCAACACATTCATTTGTATAAAATTCCGTAAAAGCTATTTTTCCGTTAGACCCTGTAAAATATCCTTGCTTTTCTTCAGACTTTAAGACAACAGTAGAAATTCCCATATCCCAAAGGCGTTTTATAATATTTTCCTGCGAATTTATATCGAGAATATTTGCAGAATCAGACTTTGCATTCATGAATAGAATATCAATATTAGAAGCTATTCTAAAAAAAGCATCTTTTGCGTCTTCAACAGTAGTTAAAGCTGAATGATAATTCGGGTCATAGGCTGTTTTTATACCATTTTCTTTTGCTATTTTAAATGCGTATTCAACAGCTTCACAAGCCGATGGTGAAAGAGATTGGGTTACCCCGGTGGCATAAATAACCGCGGAATTTTTAATATAATTTTCATCAATATCATCAACAGATAATTTTGACGGTGCAATCTTTTTTCGATAAACAGCAAGTTCTTTATCAGCACCGGACGGTCTTGATATAACATAAAGCCCGTTTGATTCGGCAGAAAGTTTCACCTGAGAAATATTAAGACCTTCTTTTTGCCAGGAATCTAAAAGATAATCTTTAAAAGGGTCATTCCCGACACGAGTTATAAATCCGACTTTAGACCCCATTCTTAATGCTGATATTGCAGCTGCAAGTGCATCACCGCCATAATATTTATACAAACATTCAGCATCAGACATCTTTGCATTTGTGGATAATTCTATTAAGCATTCACCAATAGTTATTATGTCTAATTTTTCATCCATAATTAACCTTTCAATTCTTTTATAACCCGCTTAGCTCTTGATGTTATTTCGCTAAGAGAAAAACCGTCATAAAAATCTCTTCCTATACCTACAACAGAAGCACCAGCTTCAAGATACGTATGAATTTCATCTAATTTTACATTACCAAGCGGTAAAACATTCAAAAACGGCATGGGTCTTAAAAGATCTTCAATATACATAGCACCGCCCATTGCTGTAATAGGATAAATTTTAATAAGCGGAATTCTGGCCTTCCAAGCGTTATAAGCTTCATTTGCAGTTGAAGTTCCTGCAATAAAAGGAATTTCCTTATCTTTTGATATTTTTACAAGATTCATGGAAAAAATAGGAGAAGATAAAATCTTTGCTCCTGATAAAATAGCAGCCTCAGCCTGCATAGATGTAATTATACCGCCTGCACAGACTGTAGCATATTTTGAAATTTCTTCTACAGCTTTATAAATAGAAGGATTTTCAATATTGATTTCAATAATTTTTATACCGCCGTCAATCAAAGCTTTTGCAGAACTAATTACAGCATCAGCATCTTTATTTCTAAGTATTGGAAGAATTCTTTCCTCCGACAAAAGTTTAATTAAATTTTCTTTCATAAACTATCCTTTTTTCGAAATTTATTATATCATAAAATAAAGGGATATTTGGAAATGAAAATATTTAAAATAAAAGGCTTCTTTTTAAAATCAATACTTCTTCATTTATTTTTGGTTGCAATAATTGCTTTTGTATCTGTCAATTTTTGGGAAAATCCTATTTACGACACTATTATTAACTCTGTTAATGCCACAATGAACGGCTCTAAAGACATAGCGCTTGTCATCATTGATAATAAATCCCTTGAAAGTTACAGGTGGCCATGGGCACGATCTTTGTATGGTGAGATATTTGAATACTTTAACAAATATACAAATGCAAAAGTTCTTGTTTTTGATTCAATACTCAACAGTCTTGATAAAGAACGTCCGGCATCTTCTGATCAATTTTTCTTTGATACCGTTGCCAAATCAGATAATTTTATAGGCGGGTATATGGCAGTGGGAACAGAATATAAAAATCCTGATGAAGGCAGCTTATACGATGAAGATTTTCATAAAAAGTTTTCAATAGACATAACAGACGAACGAGTAAGAGATAATTCAAGGAGTAGTATTTATAAAAGCCTTACAATGTTTCCAAAGGCATACTTTGATGCTCAAAAATATGCCGGTTCAGTTAATCTTACATTGGATTCTGTAGACGGAGTTTTAAGAGAATCAACCGATTTGATAAGCTATAATGACAATTTTTATCCGTCGCTTGCACTGAGAGCATACATGCTTGCAAATAATACTAATAAAATCACACTCACGAATAAATACATTATTGTTGATAAAACAGGCCTGAAAATTCCAGTATTTAAAAAGAATGGAGACATAAAGCACAATATAAAATTCTGCACTAAATATCCAAATTCAGATGTATCACATAAGAGTTATTCGGCAATTGATATTATAAATTCTAACAGGTTGATGAACAGCGGCAAAAAGCCGTTAATAAACCCTGCTGAATTTAATAATAAAATTATTATTGTCGGCGCTAATGCTCTCGGAGTTGAGGATGTTTTAGAAACATCTGTTTCGTTGAAGCATCCGGGGGTAGATATACAGGCAACAATACTTGACAATTTTTTAAACAATGAATTTTTTGTAAAATTTACGCTATTGCAGAATATAGCAGTGATTGTGCTGCTCTGTATTTTGACATTTACCGTAATAAGATTTTTCCCGTTTATTCCTTCTCTTATAATACTGATAGGTATTGCAATTTTATACCTTATATTATGCATATTCTGCTTTAAACACAACATAATACCTTATGTAATCACACCTGTTGCAGTTCAATTAAGCACTATGATTTTCGGCTACTCATACAGATTTATTCTGGAAGGACGTAACAAAGAAAAAATAAAAAATGCTATGGGAAAATATCTTTCTCAGGATATTATGAAAAATGTTGTCCAAAATATTGATGATATCAAACTTGGCGGGAAAAAAGCCAATGTAACAGTTCTTTTTGCAGACATCAGAGGATTTACAAGCATGAGTGAAAAAATGACAGCAGAAGAAGTTTCAGTTATTTTGAATGAATATTTTTCTGAAATAGAACCTATTATTACAAGGTACAACGGTGTTATAAATAAATTTATCGGGGATGCTGTAATGGCAATATTCGGAGAACCAATTCAGGACATAAATCACCCGCAAAATGCAGTTAAATGTGCATGTGCCATGCTGAAAAAAGTTGATCAGCTACAGGACAAATGGCTTTTTGAAGGCAAACCGAAAATTGAAATAGGAGTTGGAATTAACACAGGAGAAGCTTTTGTCGGGAATATAGGTTCGGAAAAGCGTCTTGAATACACAGTAATCGGAGACACAGTAAACCTTGCAAGCCGCATAGAAAGCTATAATAAAGTTTATAAAACAAATCTTCTTATAAGCAGTACAACATATTCTTATGTCAGTGACATCGCAGATGTTATCAAAATTGCTGATGTTACAATTCGCGGTAAAGCTAAAAAAATGGATATTTACGAGGTTTTACGCATAAGTGATTGATAATATCGAAAAATTAAAAAAAGCTATTGAAATTGAAATTCAATATAAATATATTGATATTCATGGCAAAAACCAGACTTTTTCAAGCTTTATAAAAAATGAGGCAAAAAGATATTACAAACTGTCTAAGAAAAATCCGAAATGGGCTGTTCTTGCAGAAATCTTTGAACATTACCCGTTTGCGGGAATTAATGAACGAAGAAAAAGTATTGACAGATTAATTAAAATTCTAAAATCAGAAACACACCCGAAAACAGAAGAAAAAAATAATTCACAAAAGATAAAGCCTGCAAAAGACACAGATGTTATGTATATAAAAGGCGTCGGTCCAAAAGTTGCATATAAACTTAATAAATTAGGGATTTATACAGCGCAGGATTTAATAATGTATTTCCCTAAAAAACATATTGACTATTCTTCAAGAACTCTAATCCGTAATTTAAAAGAAGGAGAAAATACTACTGTTTTCGGCTATATAAAATCTGTTTCCGCATTTAACACAAAAAATAATCTGTCTGTTGTCAAAGTTACGGTTGCAGACGAAAGCGGAAGGCTTGAGTTAAGTTTTTTCCATGCAAAATCAAACCGCTATATGCTTGAACGCGTAAAAGCTCAGTTTCCATCTAATGCAGGCATCATGCTTTCCGGTACGGTTAAAAGGAACAATTACGATGGGAAACTCACATTCGACAAGCCCAATTATTCTATAATGACAGGTGAATTTCTTGAAGATAAAAATTCAAATCTAAATCTGGCAAGAATTGTTCCAATATACTCTGTATGTGAGGATTTAAGCATTAAAGTTCTGAGGCGTGCAATATATAATGCAATTCAGACATACAAAAATGAAATCGAAAATGTTATTCCGAATTTTATCAGAGAAAAATACGGAATTTTAGATAAGAAAACAGCTGTTGAGCAGATACATTTTCCTGAGACAATGGAGCTTCTTGAGCAATCAAGATTTTCTCTTATTTTCGAAGAACTTTTTTTAATACAATTAAAACTTGTTCGCTTAAGAGAGCAAAATGCACACAATCACTCTGCACTAGCCTTAAAGATAAAAGAAAACGGACTTGTAAGGCAATTTATTGGCAATCTTCCATTTGAGCTGACAGGAGGACAAAAAAGAGCGGTAAATGAAATTCTGCATGATTTGAATTCTGATATACCTATGGCAAGACTTTTACAGGGCGATGTCGGAAGCGGGAAAACTGTTGTTGCAACAATTATGCTTCTTGCAGGTGTTGAAAACGGATATCAGGGAGCGTTAATGGCTCCAACTGAAATTCTGGCCCAGCAGCACTACAACAATCTTCTGCAATGGCTCACTCCAATGGGAATAAGTGTAGGATTATTTTTGGGCAGTCAAGGCAAAAAAGTAAGAGAAAAATTCAGAACAGATTTGAGAAACGGACAGATGAATATTGCAGTCGGCACTCATGCACTTATACAGGAAGGAGTCGATTTCAATAATCTTGGTGCGATTGTTGTTGATGAACAGCACAGGTTTGGAGTAAAGCAAAGAAATGTTCTTAAGAAAAAATCACAAAATCCACAAATTTTAACCATGACAGCTACACCGATTCCAAGAACACTTGCCCTTACCGTACATGGAGATTTGGATCTTACAATAATTGATGAACTCCCGAAAGGCAGAAAACCTATTAAAACATCACTTGTAACATCGCATAGAGGAGTGTATGAACTTATAAGACAGGAAATTGAAGCAGGCAGACAGGCTTACGTTGTTTACCCGCTCATAGAAGAAAGCGAAACTTTATCAGCTAAAGCCGCAACAATTGAAGCAGAACGCCTGCAAAATGAAGTTTTTCCGCAGTTTAAAATCGGACTTTTGCATGGAAAGCTTAAAAATGACGAAAAAGATAAAGTCATGAAAGATTTTAAAGATAAAAAATATGATATTCTTGTTTCTACAACAGTTGTTGAAGTCGGGGTTGATGTTCCAAATGCTACGGTAATGCTCATTGAAAATGCAGAACGTTTCGGGCTATCACAGCTTCACCAATTAAGAGGACGTGTCGGCAGAAGCGATTTACAGTCTTATTGTATACTACACACATCTACAAAATCTCAGGAAACAAAAGAACGTTTAAACATCATGACTCAAACAAATGACGGTTTTGTAATTGCTGAAAAAGATCTTCAAATCCGCGGCCCCGGCGAATTTTTAGGGACACGTCAGAGCGGTCTTCCAGACCTGATAATTTCAGATATAGTACGTGATGCAAAAATTCTTGAAATGGCACGAAACGAAGCTATCGACTTTATTAAAACCCACAATATTGATGATTTCCCGAAATTAAAAGAAGCAACATCATTAACTCTCACAAGCAGTTTAGATATATAAAAATTTATTGTTCACGTTGAGAGAAAAGAATTTCAGCTTTAGCTTTACGAAAATTAAAAATTCTGGAGATGGGGTTAATCTCTATTTTGTATAACTTTATTAAGAATTGTAACGTTATTTATTTAAAAATTAGCAATTATTTAATAAATATATACTTTATATATTTAGAGTATAAAAGCGGAGCAGTAATATGGAATCATTTTACGCATTACTTGGCGGCCCCAGAACATTTTGGGGCGGTTCAAACAAAGTTATAATAAATAATTTCGGAGCAGGTCCAATGTTTCCACCTATGGGCAGACCTCACTTCATGCACCATCATTGCAGCGGATACAACAGATTATTAGGCTGGATGACAGGAATGAATCTTCTGTCAAATATATTCGGGAGTTTTAACCGCGCAGGTCAAACAAATTACAATCTGTATAACCAGTATGGAGCACTTGGACAATATAACCCGTACTTATCTTATGGACAGAATAACTCTTTAACATCAAGACTTGAAACAATAGAAAATGAAGTTAAATCAATGGAAAAACAAATTGAGCAACTTCAAAAAAATCAATGCGATTGTCAAGATAAAGAAGTAAAACTAACAGATAACCAAACTTCAAAAGATAAAGTAGAAAATTCAGAAAATACCCAGAATACTGAAAATACTGAAAATTCTGATAAAACTAACAAAACAGAAAATACACAACAAACAGACAAAGTAGATAGTGATAGTCCGAAAACTCTTGACGAAGTTTTAAATAATCTCGAAGGCTTTACAAATCTTGATAAAACAGCACAAGATTACGTCAAAAACAGAATAACAAATGCATATCAGGATGAAAACGGAAATCTAAAATATGACATTAAAGCTACAGTCCATGACGGCGACACTGCAGCTTCAATAATTAGCAGGTTCTACAGTGAGCAGGAACAAAAAGATCTTAGTGTCATGGAAAAGGATTACAACGCACAAACATCAGGCAAAAAAATAAAAAATCCACGTTCCGGCGATACAATAAATGCAAACGGAGTATCAGAATATGGTCTAAAAGCACTTATGGACGATGCAAAACAAAGCATTACCAGAGATGGAGAAATACAAAAAACCAATAAAAAAATGAATGAACTTAAAGAAGCATTTAAAAACGGAGAGAAAAAGTTATCAAAAGAATACGTTCTCCAAAATCACTTTATGACAGAAGACGAATATAATAAAATTATAGAAAGCAAATATTCAGCAAGCTAAAGCACAACATGAGAAATTTCAAAACACTGCTTTTAATGCTTTATTTTTAATCGTCAAATGCTTGTTCAAGCGGATTATCAATATTATTTATAAATACATCAAAATTCTCACATTGTTTTGAATTTTTAACCTGATCTTTTTTGCTCTGGCAGTATTGCAGGATTCCCTGGTGTCGTTCTGCTTACAACAACAGAAGAGAAAAAACTAACTGTTACAACTCTTCCAAAATCTGTAAAATTTGACGGAGAAAATGTCATTGTTGAGCTAAAATACACATTCAAAGTGTTACAAGATGTGAAGAAAAGCTACAAAAATGCAAGTAGAAACTAACAGGTTAGAACCCCGTCAAATTCAAATATATCAACAAAAAATGACTCTTTCGAGTCAAAAAATTTAAATGGGGCGGCCAATGGTATAAGGTTAGAACCTTTTTACTCTGATCTAGCACACTATATGGTACATGAAATAGAAACTATAAATAGCATAAAACATTTTCATTATGCTTAAAATAAAAATCAAAATGATGTTGTTCAAATAGCAATAGTTTTTATATGTTTCCGTTCCAAATAGCATAGATTAAGTCATTTTTGGATTGAATTTTGTCTGTAACAAATACTCGTTTAATTCTTTTTATAATATTTTGTGATTCGTACGCTGTATTTTTAAATATATTATTTTCAATAGTAAGATTTTTATTTAAGCTGTTCCCTAATCTCCCAGATAGATCACAAGCTAATGTATCTAAAAGATTAGTCTTAGCATATTCACAAATTTCAGATATATAATTTGAGAACTTATGATTATATTCTGCATTGAATTTATCAGTACTCCAAAGCTGTAATTTCTTATTAACATTCCAAGCTGAATTTTTTTTTAATAAGTTTCCCTCGTGTATCGCGTGCGCAAATTCGTGTATAAAGTTTACCATGAAGTTATCTGAGCTATTGAATCTTTTTTGATAATCTATTTCTGCAATTCTATCTAAAATTTCAAGTTCTTCTTTAACATCCGTTTTAGATTGGTTAAAGAAGATAGTTTTTTCAGGACAAATAAATCCAGACTTACTTTTTATTGGAGTAAAAGTGCAAAATCCAAAAGTATTAGGTCTGCCAAAATGATTTGTTAAATCTCCAGTAATAATTGCATTAGGATAACAAAAATCAAGATGAAAATTTCTATTTAGTGTATCAATTAGCTCTATAATTTTCATAGAACAAAAAGCACGAACCTTATCACCTTGAAAATTATTCACAATTCCTTTTTCATACAACAATCCCGAGATTAAATTTACATCACAATTCTGAGCTGCATTTATAATATTTCTATTTAACCCGGCTGAAAAATTTTGTTGGTATATGGAGTTTTGATAATATTGCACTTTCATTAAGAATGCCCAATTAAACCTTTTGCGAATTCTGCAATAGTCTCACCTAAGTCCATTACTTGTTCTTTTGCCGCATCAATTAGAGAAGATGTATCAAATCCTTCGTGCAAGTTTTCACTCAAATTTTCATGAATACTTGAAGTGACACTTTCTAAATCAGTTCCTTCAAGCAGAGTTTCTTCAATAACAGCACCTTTACTATCTGTAGATATAGCTGTAAATCCCTCACTCAATTCATCTGTTTTTATATCTGAAATTAAATCTATTTTACTAATATCATTAGTATTAAGAGAAATACCATATTCATTGCTATTAAGAGCATTGTTTAACATTTCTTCTGTATCACCTTTAAATGTTGGAGGGTATGAATAGGCTGGAATTCTTTTGGCATCTTTGGCAATTTCATATAACTGATTAATCTTACATTGGGATATATGACCATAATAATCAACATCATTTGGCTTTAATGCATCTTTAATTACTTGAGGTAGCTTTTTATACGATTCTATATTATCTTTTACATGCCCTGTGTACTGATCATTTGATTTTAAATCCAGATAAATATCATTTAATTTTTCTCCAGCATCATTATACCAACTTTTGCGTGACATTTCAGCAATAATTGGATTATCTGCTGGTTCAAGTTTTCCTTTCCTTAATATTTTTTCAAAAAATTTTTTAGTTTTTGAAATTAAATTTACTCCCCCCTTTTCAGCTTTTGGGATACTAATTTCAATTAAATCATTCCCCGTTTTTAATAAGTTACCTTGGAAGTGTATACTTTTTGTACTGTTAAAATATTGATTATTAGATTCAACTCCTGTAATTGCTTGAATATTCATATTATCCTAACCCCGCTGTTATAAGTTTTATTACACTCTTAATTGTAATTCTTGTACTTTGACTTTTATTTTGTTTTAATATAATTTCTTCGCTCATTTTTGTCAATGTTTCACGTAGAGTTGTTAAATTTTTAAATAAGCTATTATATTTTATTTTGTTGTTTTCAGCCTTTATTTGTGATGCTTGGTATATTTTTTGCCTTAACTCATTTCCTCCATTTATCTCATTAATATATTCAATACCTTTGATAAAGTGATCATTAATTACCTTGTAATCCGTTACCATTTTATTTAATTGCTGATGAAATCTCATATCAATAATCTCATTAAAATCATCTATTAAATCGTTTGTGTATCCTTGGATTCTATTTGCAAACCCACCAGTTTTTTGTGAAATATAGTCAGGAATAAGCCCGATTAGAGGTATTTTACTTCCATAAGGTCTCTTTTCAAGAATCTCTTCTTTACGCTTATTTGCAATAATTAGGTAATGCTTTACGATTACATTCATTCCTCTAAAAGCTTCTGAAATATTGTTATTTTCTGCACTTAGAAGTTTATATACATTTATTAATCCTTCATCGGTACTTTTAGCTGAACGCATAATTTCATCAATTTTTGCAGATGTTAGTGAAATTTTATATTCCATTGCTTTTTGGTTTTGCTCAGTACCATAGGTCTCAATTCCTTTGTATCCAGAGAAATTTTGATTATTAATATTTAGTTTAGTTGTTAAGTTATTTGTTATTTTCATTATTTCACCCAGAAATTATATTTTTCCCATAGTTTTAGTAGGTCAGACGGCAATTCTCCTTTATTATTTTTTATTGATTCATCTGCACCAAGTTCAATAAGTTTATCAATTAACAATCTTTGCCCAAGCAGAGAAAATTGATGAAGTGCAGTATTTCCCTTCTTGTCTTGAAAATTTAAATCAGCTTGATAATGTGAAAGCAGTTCAATTTGTTTGGTTGAGTTTGCAAAAAATATAGGAGTTCTTCCGTTCGGTGCAATTTTATCAGGATTACTTCCATATCTAAGAAATTGCTCCAATGCAGTGTTATCACTTAATAGAAGAGAATATTGCAGATAAAAATCTTCATTTGGGTTTGCACCCTTTTGTAACAAAAGTTCTCTGATTTCAGGATTTTTCACATAAAAAAGAGGACGGTAACCTCTAGAATCTTTTACTGAAAGATTTGGCTTATAATCTAATAATAATTTCACATAATCATCATTATTGTCCATAATCGCTTTATGGATCAGAGAATATCCATCTGGATATTTTACATTAGGACTTGCTGCATTATCCAGTAAAATTTTTTGTATATTACGTGTTGTAGCATACATCAGTGGAGATTTTTTGTTAACGTCAATGACATTTACATCTGCTCCATTTTTAATTGCGGCTTCTAATAACTCATAATTATTTTGAATTGTATATTTGAATATTGGAGTTTTTCCAAATTTATTTTTTATATTAATATTAGCTCCATTATTTACAAATAGTTTAATTATGTCTGCAGTTTTCGCTAAAAATATCGGAGTTTCACCTTTTTTATCTACCTGATTTAAACCAAGACCTTGTTTTATTAGATATTTAGAAATTGGTAAACTATTTTCTTTGCTGGAAACATGTAACAGCGATTGCATATCTTTATTGATAATAAAAACATCGGCCAGACTTTCAATACTTGCAAAATCCCCTTGTCTAATATATTTACTCGCTTTCTCAAAAGAACTCAGACCTCCATTAAATGTAAGAGGTTGGTAATTATATTTTGTATTATTACAATAAGAACTTAATAAAGAAATTTGCATAGAAATATATCCTCATATGCTGAAAAAATCATAAAATAAAAATTTGCTAGACTTGAAATATTTTGTTAAGAAATATTACAATTATAATTTAAGAAATAGCAAAATTTTCTTTTGTTTGTATTTAAATTTTAGGTATAAGGAGTAAAATATGAAAATATTGTTTGACCGTTGTATTAACAAACGTGTTGGCTATTGTAATAATAGTTCTGTAAATATAGCTAAAACTAATTACCAATCAACAAAATTGATTTCATTTGGAGCAAGTGAAGATACATTTGATTTTGATAAGAGATATAAGGAAAATCTTGATAAAAGATCCGGTTTCAAGAAGTTGTTTGGTATGGGGAAAAAGAAAGCATATAATAAAACTGTTGACCAATTGACAGGTTTTAATATTGATAGAAATTCACGTGAGAAGATGAAAGATGAAACAATAGCCGCTCAAAGAAGAGAAGTTGCAGCAAAAGATGAAGTTTTGAAAGTTGAACGAGAAAAGCAAGCCTTGTTGCAAAAGCAATTGGATGATGCCAAAGCTAGTGGAGCTAATTCTCAAAAAATTATTGAATTGGAGAATAAACTAAACGCAGCATACGATATAATAAATTCTAAAAATATTGATCGCGACGTTGCTGCACAAAAACTAAAAAAAATGGAGGATGCTCAGGAAATTTTAGTTAAACGTCAGTCTGGCAAAGGGTGGGATAGAATTGCAGGGAATGAAAGTGTAAAAAATGAACTTGAGGAATGGTTCATAAACAAACTTGCGGTAGAAAAAGGGGGAAATAAAGTTACTTTTCCAAACGGTATTTTATTTTACGGACCACAAAGTACTGGTAAAACAGTATTTGCCAAAGCTTTCGCGGAACAGTCTAAATGTAACTACATAGAAATTGATATGGGACAATTCGACGATGAAGATATACTTTCTGAAATTAACATAGCTAAGGAACAAGCTAAAAAGCATTATAAGAAAACAGGCGAAAGAACTATTTTGTTGCTTGATGAGTTTGATTCAATTGCACAGTTAGATGATGATACAAAAGACGCAATTGCTAAAGGTGGAAAGAAAGTGTATGATGAGTCAACTGTGGGTAAAATAGAAAAATTTCTGTCAAATTGCTCTGAAGAATATAAATGTACCGCTTTTATGACAACCAATCATCCCCTTGACATAGAAGCAAATATATTTAAGAATAAAAATTGCATTCCTTATCATGTATATCTCGGCGCTCCTAATGCTGATGATGTGGAAGAAATTTTTAAATATTATTTGAAAGGTTTTACACAAGAAGCAATAGATTATGATAATGTAATAGGTGAAATGGTAAGTGTAATAGAATCTCAAAAACCCGGATACGCATTTAGTGCCGGACAAATTAAAGAAATTGTTACTTCCTGCCGTTCCAATATGCACAATATTACAGAAAATGATTTAATTTCTGCAATTAGACGTTTAGGCCCAGATATTACGCCGGAAATGTTAAAACGATTTGGGGCAGAAGTATTAGAGTTAGGTAAAAAATTATGTTAATTACTCCTGTGAGAAATCTTGTAAAGAGCAATAATCTTAATTTTTGTAACACTGCTACATCAGCAATGAGGATAGCTAATATTCCTCAAGTGCAATCTGAAAAAACGAAAAAAAATAAAAAAAAGGCTATTTTATACGCAGGTGCAGGGTTGACTTTACTTGCACTGGGGATATTAGGTGGAATAAAATATTTTGGACGAAATACTTCCAAAATTTCATACGGGAAATCATTATCTGATTCTCAGCCTACTCCTCTACATTCCAATCCGGTTTCTGAAAATAATTCCGTTGATTATATAAGCAAATTAAAACATCTATTTAAAGATAGTGAAAAAAGTTATCTTGTAGAAAGAAATCTTAATGAAGAGAATAAAGAAATTTTTCATTATTTGGTTGACAATCCAAAGACTTTAGACTTGAAAAGTATGTCAGATTTAGCGTTTTATTTACGTTCTGTAAACAATAAAAATAAACAATTTGTATTAAACCAACTGGTTCCATTGCTTAAATCAAAAGGGATTTCTTCAGCAGGAGAAATATCTGATGTCATATGTTCTACAACTGTAGGCGACTTGAATGCAGTTAATCGTTTTATTCAGATAAAAGAAGACTGTTATCGTTGCAACTCCTTCACTCCACTAGAAGGTGATAAAGGTTTTAGCGGGATTTTTGGTTTAAGATCTACAATGTTGGAATTACATAATAAATTTATAGTTCCTGTTCAAAAAAAATTTTATGGTGAAAATTCTATAATACCAAATGGCATAGTTTTATATGGTCCTAGTTCCTGTGGAAAAACCCACCTTGCAAAAGCCTTAGCAAAACAAAGCGGATGTAGATTCGGTGAACTTGAACCAGGCTTAGATATTGCATCAGAAATTGCAAATTTAAGAACCATACTTGAAAAGACCTCAAAAGGGTCTAGCAAAAAACATTCAATTTGCCTTATTGATAACGCCGAATGGTTATTATGCGATGAAGCACTTCCCAAAAAAGAAGTATTTGAACTATTTAAAGATTGCTCGAAAAAACATAATTGCACATTTGTCTTTACTTTAAATGATAAACACCTAATACCAGAAGAATTTCCCGAACTAGGTATTGAAAATATACATGTACCAAAGCCAGATTACAATACTTATCATGATGTTTTAAATAAGGCTGGATTTGAAAAATCGGATATTGAAGAGATAATTTTGGAACTATATAATAAAATGGATACACAATATCCAGGGGCATCATATGCAACTGGTCAGATTACAAATATGATACAAGGATTAAAACTCCAACATATGTTGTCGAAAAAAGCTCTTATCGAAACAATTCAAGAAGAAATACCTTTACTAACTCCTGCAATGCTTCAAAAAGGTGAAATATTATGATAACACCCATTTTTATCAATAATATACGAACACAGAGTAATTGCGTTAATTTGAATTTTGGTAGCATAACCATTAATAAACGTGTTTATACTGATCAGGAATATAAATTAGCAAAAAAATATTTGAACTCTTGTAATTTTGATACCTCATTGCGTGATGAAATTTGGAAAGCTAAAAGCGGTTGGGATAGATTTTGGGGGAACTATTTAGAAGACACTAATTTCACTTTTAATGAAGTAAAAAGACTTATAAAAGATCTAAAAGAAGAAATGGCTGCAAAGGCTAGGGAAGGTGAACTTTTACGAAAGAGAACGGTTCAAAAACAGGCTGAAATTAATGCATTAAAACAAGAACAAGAGAAAAAAAAATGTTTATTATACGGCCAACAGATTTTAAATAAGAGACAGCAAATTCACCTTAATAAATTAACAAATGAAAAAGAAAAAAGAGCATATATACAAAAAACTTTAAATGACAGAGTACTTATGCCTCTAAAAGCAGAACGAGAAATGAATAAAGGCGAGCGTTCTATTGATTTGAATGCACTTAATGGGATTATTTTTAAAAACTTTAATGATAAAGATTATAATGAAACGTTAAAGTGGCTAACTAAACAATCAGGTTGTGAAATTGTGAATTTAGATTTTGGTAAATTATCACTAAAAGATGCATTTGGTTCACTTTTGAATATTTTTAAGCAAGCTTCAGAGAAAAAAGACCGGACTTTTGTGCGTGTTGATAATCTTGAAAAACACTTAGTTTCTAATTCTATTAGTCAGAAAAAGGCAATTGGCAAGTTTAAACATTTGTTGCAAAAATGTTCAGAACAATATAAAAGTATTCTATTAGTAAATACTAAAAATGAGAATGTTCTTATGCAAGAGTCTGGGGCTCCGCAACGCTTTGGGGTTAAATTAGATATTAGTAAGTATAACTGCAACAATTCTGAAATAACATTTGCGCCAATACAGGACGGTTATAATATGAAACATGGGAAGCAAGATACAAGACCGCTTAAACTCTATCTGGGAAGTTATGGGACTAAAAAGGATATTTTATGGATAGAGTCGCAAACACCTGAAGAAATTGAGGATGTTCTCGTAAATTTAGATAAAATCCGAGCATTAGAATTTTTTAAAGATGTAAAAAGGGTTCAGTACCCTATTTATGATACTGATCAAGCATTAACTGGCTTTTATAAAACTTCAGGTAAAATGTGGAACGGTCAACCTATTTATGAATTAGAGCTAAAAAAAATAGGTCTGTAACTATCAGAAAAAATCTAGCAATAAAGAAAGCAAAAAAAATTTTAGAGTAACGCACTAATAGCTAATCACAGCAAGGGCTTGCGTAAGTAAGACCGGCTATTGGCTAAGAACTTGTATTATTTTTTTAAATATTACATAATGCAGCTACTATGTACACGCTCACAAGCAGTGCTAATAGTGAACTTACAGAATATTTAATCAGTCAAATAAATCTTGGGGTAAATTCTAAGGTTAGATCCCTCAAAACGAGCATTATACCTAATAAAAAAGACCCCGAAGGGTCAATTTTAATAAATGGGGCAGGTAATAGATTTTAATTCGAACCGATTATTAAACGAAATTAATAAATTTTATGAATTAAAGCAATTACTGAAATAAAATAACTTGTTTTTGCTATAATTATAATAATAATAAACTATTACAATATTCTTTTGTTTTATTATTTCAAGGAAGTTGAATGAATTTAAGAAATTTTACATTAACAAGTATAAAAAAAATTCAAGAAGCACGACAAAAAGGAAAATTGATTATTTTTGTTGGCGCAGGAGTTTCTCAAAATTCAAATTTACCGAGTTGGAATGATTTAGTTAATCAACTTGCACTAGATTTAGGTATTGAGAAAAAATTAATCCCAGAAGAATTGGAAAAGACTTTAACAGAAGAACAAATCGAAATCCTTAAAAAACAAAAAATTCATTATAATACAGATGAATGTTTAAAAATACCACAATACTACTTTAATGAATTTGGAGAAGAAGAATATAATAATAAATTACACAATATTTTTTCTTGTAATTTAGAACCAAACCCTATTGACTATCTAATTGTTGATTTAGATCCTAAGCACATTATAACTACAAATTACGATAATTTATTAGAAAAAACAGCTGAAAATATTGCTAAAACCCCATACTCTAAAGTATCTTGTGACAAAGAACTTGCAATAGCTTCAAACAATAATCTTATAATTAAAATGCATGGAGAACTTGATAAAATTGTATTAAAAGAACGCGATTATGATACATATTCAAATAATTTCAAATTGATTGAAACATTTGTAAAGGGATTGATCGCAACAAATACAATTCTTTTTGTAGGATTTTCAGCAGAAGATGCTAATGTTAGAAAACTATTTCAATGGATACATGATATATTGGGTAATTCATGTCAGCCAGCATACTTATTGAATACTGATGAATATAAAAACAGTAACAAATCAAAAGAAGAAAAACGAGTAAAGTTTGAATATTTAAAAGATATGGGGATTTTTTCTCTTTACTATGATGAAATTCAAGACGATATCAAACAATTTGTATCAGATGATATTTTAATTGATTATAATAAAAAATATAAGCTTAAAGCCTTAGAAAAAGGACATGGTGAAAGATTATTTAAATTACTATATTTTATTAAGAAAAAGAATGTTTCTAATGATACTTCTGAATATATAGAAAATTGCTATCGTAAATTAAAGTATTTAGAATGTTTAAATTATATCCCCAATAATATTCTAGCTAAAGTATTTGGATGTAATCCAAATGTATTTATGCGACATGGCCTATATGGTATAAAACCATATCTTATAAAAAATTTAAATGAATTGAAATTAAAAATAGCATTAATAGATGAAAATCTTCCTAATGATATATCTTTGGAATTATTATACAACAACTCATATCTTGAGGATGATATAAAAAAACAAATATATGATATTTACAATAAATGTCACTCAACCAAAAAAGATACAAGAATTGAAAACGAATTACAAAATGTAATAAATAGATTAAAAATATTATATAGAATATCAAAAGATGAAAAATCTAAAATAGAGTACATCTGGTCTAAAATTTCTTCGACAAATCCAATTCCAACAAAGAATAAAGATTTTAAAAATATTATGTTATACAATTCAGATGGTATAAATAATGAACTTAAAAATATAGATATTGATTATTCTGATAATACTGTTAATATTTTTAAAAAAGCTTATTTATTTATAAAACTAGGGAAATATAAAGAAGCCTATTATGAATATGAAAAAATTTCATACGAAGCTAATAAAAATAATAATTTTATATTATATGTAATAGCAAGTTTTAATCAATTTTATTTAGGTAAACTTCTCCATAATAAATATTATTTTAATTCAGATGATAAAGATATTGAAAACATAAAAGATCAATATTTAAAAATTAATATTGAAGATTTAATTGAACGATTTATCCCTAGTGAAATTAAAGATATTATCAAGTATATAACCAGTTTTGAGATTTTCAAAGAAGTTTATAGTAATGTTACCGACATTAATGATAAAACATCAACTACATACCAACATGTAAAAAATGGAGGTAGTTCTTCTAATTCATATATACATGATTTATATAAATATCTAAATGAATTATTTGCTTATAGTAATTATAATTTCTATGTTTTTGAACATTATGAAGAATACAAAAAGGTTTTTAGAAAAGGTTTTGATAGTATTTTTGTCAGCTATTTAACAAATATAGAAGTTGAAGCCAATAAAGATAAACTATTATGGCGAACCAATTCCGTTGAAAGTTTTGATTACTTTGATTTTTACCTGCTAATTGAAACTTGTAAAGACCAAGATGTAGAAAAATTTTTAAAAGATATTCCTTCTATTTTAAAATTGTGTGAACCAGATATTGATAAAACAAAGTTAATCAGTGCATATAAAAATACTATTTCTGGATTTATTAATTATCAAATTGATAATAATTTTTATGGTAAATTCCATTTGTTTTTTAAATTATTTAGTAAAATTGATTTTTCCAAAGAAGAAATATTTGAAATCATTGATAATTTAATTAAATTAATTAATTTTGTTAACAATAATGAACTTGAGAATAAATTTAATTTTAATAACACAAAAAATAAAACAGTATATTCTTTTTTGGTTGACACCTATAATAAAAACTATCCACAAAAAAACTTTCTAAATAGTGAACAGCTTGAAAAACTTTTATATTTAACTATTGAAGAAAGTATAAATATATATGCTAATTTTGCCAAATCTTTTAATTACGATTGTATGCTAAGATACATTTGCGGAATTTTAAAGGAGTCAAACAGTTCTTATAAATTAAAAAATCAAAAGAAGTTTCTATCATTAGTTAATAAAATAAACAATGATCCTTATTGGAAATTATTTGTTATTACTTATATATACCCATTTATCATTGAACAAGATGATTTATATGATATAGCGTACAATCTTTTAGAAAATTGTTCAGCTGGTCAGTATGTAGATATTTTATTTCAATCTATATTCTCCAAACTTGTTAAAGTAAATAAAGAACTAGTTCAAAAAGTGCTTTTATTATTAAAAAAGGAGTTGATTTTTAATCCTAATAGGGTTAGCCATTTCCCTTATAATATAACTTTACTTCAATTATTAAATTTAATAGATTATTTTATAAAAAAGAATAAATTAACAAATAAAAATGTTATATATAACTTAATTAAAGATTTGAATGCTTATAAACAAAACTATTTTGAACAAATTCGGGATTACAATTTTAAAGAAAATTATAATGATAATCTTATGATTATAAAAATCAATTCTCATTATAATGATATTGATTTTAGTGAGATAAATATAGAAATATTACGATATATCAAACAGACATCTTTAGAAAGTATAAAAACATATTTCCAAAATAATCCAAATGAACGAAATAAATTTATAGAAAAATCTATTGAACAACTTAAAAATATAACTGACAAGAAAAAATATAAAGAAATAATGGATATAATAAAAAAACTAATCTAAAATCATTATGAATGACCTAAACCTTTCTAAACATTAGTCTTTTCTTAAATATATTTTTGTTATAATTAAGAAAAGGGATATATGTATGAAAGAAAAATTTGTTAATTTAATATCTATCATAAAAAAGAATAAAAAAGAGTTTTTAGAATTATTTATATTTGATTTTTTATCTATTATAATAGCTACGATTTTTTATATAATTACAATTAACTTTATTTATTTTTTGATAAATAAATTACAAATAAATTTAAATCTTTCTTTTAATTTAAAACCTATATTATTTTGGTTTGCTATAACTTGGTGTTTTTGTGCGACTTTAGTAACAATCATACTTCATTTTATAACATTATATACAATAAATAAAAATGGTAGGAGTATGCTAATAAAAGACGATGAATAATCTTGAAATAAATATAAATTCTTTGTGTTGTAAAATTCTTATCAACTTAGTTTATTTGTTCTTAGGAACTATTATAACTATTAGTATAGTCGGGATAATGTATTATTTGCATTTATTTAATTGCTTTACAATTTATACCATTCTTATCACAATTCCTATTGTTATATTAATTGAAATATATAGGCAAAATACATCTTTTAATAGTTTAATTATCAACAATATTTATAAATTTTTGTATAACTTAAATAAAGAACCGTTCAGAATAACAAAATTTATTGACAAAATACTTGATGTTGGCATGTCATTTTTATTTATATATTATATTTATGCATATTGGAATATTCCAACAGCTTTAAATAATAATAAACATCCCGTATTTGAAACTATCGGAATTGTTATTACAGTATCATCTATTGTTTTAACTATTTTATTTGCTACACTACAACACTTTGAAAACAAATATTCTGATTTTAAGTCTATATTTCAGCAATGGAAAAATACAAATATTTTCTTATTCATAATATTAGCTGTTTATACAACATCATCATTTATTTTTTACTATAAAGGCTCAAATAATTTTATTGATTTATTAGTCCTAATAGCATCAATTTATCTTGTTTTAAAATTAATAACAATTGCAATTAATATATCTTTCATGATGAATTTTGACGTTCTTCTTAAACTATATGAAATTTATACTATTAATTTTATTAAAAGTTGGAAGATTTCTTCCGATAAAACTCTTATAAGTGATATAAGCAAAAAAGGGATAAAATATTTTATTAAATATAAACTCTGGGGTATTAATAGAAAAAAATACTATACAATTTCAGAAACAACAATAGAAGATTTAAAAAAGCAAGTAGAACCAATTTTTAGACAAGCTGAAAATTTCTTAAGAGCAAATAATTTAAATAATTTTTTAACTTGTAAAAATGCTCTTATTAATATTGCAAGAACCTATAATAAATTATATAAAAATAATTTGGAAACAAAATTTTGCCAGTTTCTTGCATATAAAATTAAAGATTTATTTATTTTATCTGTAACGCTAAAATACCAATCATTTCCAGAACATATTGTTGATTTAAATGAGAAAATCGGTATTTGTGCGATAAATGAAAAAACTGATGAAAATAGCTTTCATACAATACAAAGTATTGGATTTTTAGCTTTTCAAAAAAATGCACAAGAATTTGTTATAATTTCAATAAATTTAGAAAACACTTCTGCTCCTTGTGATGCGATTATTTCTTTACGAAAGTTTATTCATAAACTTATATTTAATCATTCGATAAATGAAGCAACCGGAGTAGTAGAGGATTTAAGTGCATTAGCTGAAATTATTTGGAGATTGAACAATACAAAAAAAGTAACAAACAATGCTTGGTGTATCAATCTTATAAGCCTTATAATTACCGATTTAATTAATATTTTTTATAATATTGCTATGTACAATTTGACAGAAAAAATGTCTATAGATACAGATTATATTGAAAACAAAGTTAAAGAAGCTTTTGTAAAAACTTTTGAATTACTAATAACATATAATACATATCCAAGTGATTTTTCTAGTTTTTTTAATAATATTGGTAGAGATTTGAATTTGAAATCTGTTACAGATATATTAAACAATTCTCCATATATAAAGACCCCTTATAAAAATGCTATAATTAACGGTTCTTCATTATTTACGCATTATGTAAATGCCTTAGATCAAGTTTATAATGCTATATTAGTTTATGATTTTGACAATAATGTGTATTTCGAACGAAGTTTTAATTGCATAGCTAATTTTCTTGATTTGTTTGAAAGTTCAGCAAAAACACTATTTGATAGTAATAATACTATTAGTATAAATAGAATTTCAGAAGCTTTAAATAATATCCAAAAATGCATATTTTTATTTATTAGAAGAATAAATGCTACTAATTATCAAAAAGAATTACTATTAGATGCATCTAGTATATTATTAGAAAAACTCTACTCTATTTTCTTAAATATTTTAGAAAAATATACTAACTCAGAAACATTTCCTAGTTTATATATAGAAGATTTTGTACATTTTGTAAATTTAGCTGTACAAGCTTATAATAATGCAGATATGAGAAATAAGGAAATAATTAAAAATTTAATTCAAAATATAATTATTTATTTTGAAAAGTTAAAGAATAAAAAGATTTTATATCAAGGAATTAATTTGATAAACCTACTTTTATCTAAAAATGATAAACACTCTGAAATATTTACTCTACTATGCAATTTAATAATTCAATATAAACCACAAGATAAACCTCAACAAAGTTTTTATTTTGATCAGTTAGAAGAAAATGATCTTCCACATTTTGCAAGACATTGGATTGATCATAATGATATTTACGAATACTCTAATATTTTATCAGAGTTTCAAAAAAAAATTAATCTAAAATCCCGCTCAAAACTTTATAAGCCAGTTTTATTTCCTCATCTGTTGCTTTGTTTAGCATTGTTTGGATGTCTTGCAGGAGTTCTTTTGTATCTTTCTGATGATTAAACATATATAGTTTATAAGGTTCAACTTTTAAGGCTTTTGCAATTCTTTCAAGGTTTTCATCTGTAGGATGGAAATGACCGCTTTCAATTTTACTTATGCTAGATGCTCCTATATCAGTTAATTCTGACAACTCTTCTTGAGTTAATTTCTTTGCAATTCTTATTTCTCTAATTCTTTTTCCTAAAAGCTTTTTTAATTCAGACATTTTTCACCTCACAATATATTCTTTATGAAATATTTGTAAAAATGAATTAATCTTAGCCACAAAATAAGTTGAATTTCTTTTATCTTTATGCAAGTATATATGCATATTACAAAATAAAATTAGTCAAAAATTGCATTTAAATGCAAGAAAGGTAAAAATATGAAAAACTTAAAAATTATATTTACACAAATTAAAGATTTTATAGTTAGTAAGTGGAAAATTATAACTTATATTATTTGTTCATTTATTATTTTATCATTTGTTGTTTTAGCATTTAAGCTACTAACAAATCCTATGAATATCAAAGTAACACGAAAAAATTATGACAATGTAATTGAAAGAATAAGAAAAAACAGTTCAAAAGATGATTATCAGAAAGTTCAAGCTGTAATTGCAATGGCAGAATTAGTATCACTTGGTGATAATGAAGATAAAATAGATTACCTCGAAGGAAAAAGTTTTAATCAGATGATTAAAAAAATACAAAAAAATTTAGAAGAAGAAAACAAGGAAGCCGAACAACAAAAAATTATTAGTGCAGAAAAACAAAAAATAAGGGATGAATATTTAAAATTTGATAATTATACATGGGAAGTTAAAACTTCCAATTATCAAAGTAATTTAATTATAACTGCTGAAATAGAAAATCTTAAAGATATAGATATAGAAGCTTTTGAGGGAATTATCAGTATAAGCGATAAATTGGATAATAATCTTGGAGATTTTAAAATTAAAAATACAAAAATTATTCCTAAAAAAGCTAAAGCGGATATAGATATGACATTTTATGAAGATGAATATTATTCTGAAATAAAGGATATAAGCAGACAAAGCGGAGATTTGTATTTCTCCTTTACTCCTACAAAATTAATAGTTGATGGAAATGAAATATAGAAAGGAATAAATAATATGGTTAAAGAAATGATTATAACTGCAAATGGTATAAATGGGCAAATGTTATTATATTCAAATAGAATTGAAATAAAACGCAAAGGGGCTCTTAGTTTTATCACTCATGGGATGGATGGTACAAAAATAATATTTCTTAAATCCATAGCAGGTTTGCAATATAAAGAAAGTGGTAAAGTTACAAGTGGTTATTTACAGATAATATTTCAAGGTAGCCAAGAAAGTAAGAATGGGTTGTTTGATGCTACAAAAGATGAAAATACTGTAATGTTTGCAAAGCCAGATGAGGAAGAAAAATTTGCACAAATTAAAGATTATATAATTTCTAAAATTTAGTATAAAAAGCAGAAATTTATAAAAAATTATATAATAGTCATAAGGAGAAAATACTTATGGCTACAATAAAGCAAATCAAAGCAAATAGGAAGAATGCTATTAAAGGTGGTGTTAAAACAGAAGTTGGAAAAGCTATATCAAGTCAAAATGCAACAAAATATGGATTTTTTAGCAAGATAACAACGGAATTTGATAAATTAAATAATGAAGATTTTTGCAAATCTATTTATAACTGTTTCATGCCGGCAAATGAGTATGAAAATCAAATGGTGGAAATCCTTTTATCTAATTTATTGACTTTTAGAAGAATATGTTTAGTTGAAAAAGAATATCTGGAAACCAAAATACATCCAGATATAGAAATGGATTTTTCTACATGCTTGAAAAAAGGATATGAACCAGAAATAAAGCTTGATCTTATTGATGAACTAAATAAATTCCAGAAATATAAAACAAGTATTCAAAATAATCTTATTAAAATAGAACATGAATTAGAAAGACTTATGGCTAATAGAAATTCTGAATATAAATATATTCCAAATAGTATAGATATAAATGTTTCAAACTCTAATGGGTTCGTTTTGGAATAAAGGATTAATATTTCTTAAATTATACTTGCATGTATAATTAGAATACATTATGATAAATTATACATTGGGGTATAAAAATGAATAATATTGATTTAGAAAATTTTAATCCAAAATTTATAAATATAAAAGATTATAAAACTGCTGATGAATATAAAAACGCATTTTTTGTAGAAAATATTGTTAATACGTCAGAATACTACGAGTTAGCAATTTTAAATGCTTATTTTATTCATCCATTTTTATCAATAAAAACAATATTTGAAGCGTCAAAACAATTATCAAACAATAATAAATCTGAAATCACTTATCGCAAAGTTAATGATTGGAATACAAAAGGTTTATTTGAAGATAAAAGAGCTAGCAACATTCAATGGCGGAAATATTCGATTAGAACAGGTGTTCAATTACTTCTTATAAATGATTTAAAAAAGTTTGGTTATTCAAACGAACAAATTAAACTAATTGTAAAACAAGTAATTGATAACAGTGCTGATGTTCTTGTAAAAAATCAGACATTCAATTACAGATATTTTGATTTTTATGCATCTACTTTTTATAAAAGAGGTATAAATTTCTTTATAATGATAGATGATAATTGCAATGCATTCTATTTAACCGAAAAAGATTTAGCTTTAAATATTGCAAATGGATTAAAACAATTTAAACCATTTTTAGTCTTACCTTTTTCAAAATATTTAAGTGTTTTTGCGGAATATATTTTCCATTCAGATAACGAAAAAGCCATTACAGATGAATTATCATTGAAAGAAGATTTGCCAAATTCTAAAGAACAAAAAATTATTAAAACTATAAGAGATAATGAAATAAAACATATAAAAATAGAAAAGAAATCTAACAGCAAATCATTATTACTCAGAACAACTCAAATAAAAAATAATACAGATATTACCAATGAAGAATTGGAAAATCTTGTAAAACAAGATAAATATATTAAAACAACTATTGGGAAAGGTACTGGGCAATACTACAATATTTCAATAGAAAAAACCGAAAAGCTAGATTAGTGACAATGAATAAATTGAGCTAATTTAACTATTTTAGTAAATTATATCTTTGAAGTGACAATGTAATACTTGAGCTTCAATACAAGCAGTAGGGAATAAGCAAATGCTTAGTATTGAAGAATGCCGTAAAATTTTAGGGTTAAGCGAAGATGAATTGTCAAAAAAAGAATTAGAAGAAATTAGGGATACACTATATCAATTAAGTACAGTATTGATAAATAATCAAAAAGAGGTAACTCAAAATGCCAAAAGCAGTAATTTATTGTAGAGTATCAACAGAAGAACAAGCTAAACATGGTTATAGTTTAGCTCAACAGAAAAAAGAATGTATTGAATTTGCACTAAAACAGGGTTATGAGATTGATAAAGTTTTCATTGAAGAAGGTGAAAGTGCAAAAGATCTAAATCGAACTCAGTTAAAAGCTATGTTTGAATACTGTACACAAAAATACAAAGATGTTGATGCTCTTATTTTTTGGAAATGGGATAGATTATCAAGAGGTGAACAAAGCGATTACTTAGAGTTAGGTAAATTTTTTGATAAGAATAATATTAGACCTTTATCTGTTACTGAAAATAATGAAGAAACAGCAGAAGCTGAACTATTAAGATGGATAAATCAAGGTACATCAAGATATGAATGGCGGAAAATACAGGAACGCACAAAATTGGGAATGCGTGGAGCTGTTGAACAAGGGAGATGGGTTAATTTAGCTCCAGTCGGTTATAAAAATGATAAAGAAAAGTCATTAATCCCTTGTCCAGTTAATGCCAAATATATCAAAATGGCTTTTGAATTATTTGCTACAGGGTTATATTCTCAAACAGAGTTAATAGATAAACTGCGTATTGCCGGCATGGAAAAGCTAGATAAAAATAAAATAGGAAGAATATTAAGAAATAAGGTTTATATAGGATTATTAACTTATGATTGGCTTGAAGAACCAAAACGAGGAATTTTCGAACCACTTATAGATGATGAAACTTTTTACAAAGTACAGGCTATTCTTGATGGAAAGAAGCCTATAATAAGTGGTTACAAACGCAATCGAGAGGACTTCCCTTTAAGAAGATATGTTAGGTGTCCTTATTGCAACTCTCCATTAACTGCAAGTTATAGTAAAGGTAGAAAAGAAAAATACGCATATTATCATTGCCATAACAAAGATTGTAATATCAAATTCAGAGTTACAAAATCAAGAATAGAAAGTGATTTTATTGCTCATTTGGAACAAATTAAGCCTAAAAAAGAGTTATTACAACTCTTTAGAGCTATTTTAGGAGATACTTACGAAAAAAGTATTAAAGAACAGAAAACAACCTTAAATAGATTAAATAAAGAGCTTGAAGAACTTATAGAGAATAAGAAAAAACTTACAAAACGATATTTAGAAGATAGAATTACAGAAAATGACTATAAGCTTGTAAACGAGGACTATGACAACTCTATCAATTCTAAAAAAGCTGATATTGCAACTATTGAATTACCCGATGTTAATATTGAACAGTATTTGAATAGTTGTACATTCGTATTAAATAACATTAAAGATTTATGGCTAAATGGGAGTTTAGATTTTAGACAAAGGCTTCAAAAGCTGATTTACCCCGAAGGCATTCAGTATAATCTTTCAGAATTTCGAACACATAAAAAATCAGTCATATTCGAGTTCTTAGACCGATTGACTGATAATAAGTTTAATATGGGGCGTCTGATGGGATTCGAACCCATGCATATCGGAACCACAATCCGAGGTCTTAACCGCTTGACGACAGACGCCATCTAAAGCTCAAATTAATAATATCATAAAAAAAAAATTTGTCTAGAACTTTTTAGCGATTGAATATTATTATGTTTGTTCTACTTCTAAATTTATACGTAAGTTCATTCGATTTCTTCTTCACAGAAGAATATAAATTATAAGTATCAGCAAAAACCTGCTGTTCAGAACCGTCCTTTGCTCTTAATATAATCCGGTATTTATTTTTTGATGGCGTCCGTACCTAATTCTTTTACCTCTAAAACCAACAGAATCTATTGAATTTGGAGGCATCAAAATTTGTGTTTCAACACTTCCAAGATATCTTGTTCTGTATACAATACAAGTATTTTTCTGCCAATTACATTTCAAAACTTCTTTTCTGTATACAGGAATGAATGGAGAGAAACTTGCCAAAATAGATACAGAAGTAATAAGAATAATTAGAATTTCTGACCTTGAAATTTTAGAACCAAACACAATAACTAACCTTTATAAATAAGTTTTGGTAAAAAAAAGATTCATTATTAATTCTAAATAATGAATCTTTTTTTTCTAATTTTAGCTTATTCTTTGAAACATATAGCCAATTCCGCGTGCAGTCAAAATTAATTCCGGATTTGCAGGATCTGCTTCTAATTTAGAACGCAATCTTGAAATATGGACATCAACAACCCTTGTATCAATTCTGTGATCCGGCGGATAAGCCCAAACATGCTGCAATATTTCATTTCTTGAAAAAGCTTGACCAGAATTATTTACCAAAAGTTCTAACAAGCTAAATTCCATACCAGTCAAACGTATTCTTTCATTTTTTCTAAATACCTGACGACGTGCAGTATCAATTTTAATATTACCTGTTGTAATAACATTTTTAGTAACCTTACCGGCAGGAGTTACAGTTTCTCTGTTATTTGTTCTTCTTAATACAGCCTTAACCCTTGCTTCAAGTTCTTTCGGGCTAAAAGGCTTTATAACATAGTCATCTGCACCTAATTCAAGCCCGGTAATTCTTTCAGAAACATCACCTAATGCAGTTAATATAATAATAGGCACATCAGATGTTCTTCTTATTTCTCTAGTAACCCCGTAGCCGTCCATTTTAGGCATCATAACATCTAGAACTACTAAATCAGGATTATATTTATTAAAAGCATTAACTGCTTCTTCACCATCTTGTGCAGTATATACATCATAACCTGCCATTTTTAATCTAGTTTCTAAAATTCTTCTTATACTTGCTTCATCATCAGCTAAAAGTATTCTTTGACGGTCTTCTGTTTCATTAGACATTTCCGCATTTTCAGTCATAGTCTTCATTTCCTCTGTTACAATAATCTAACACCTTAAATATAACACAAATATAAAATATTACAAAATATTGATTTTTTTAAATTTTTTTTAATATTTGTATATATATATTAATTTAATTTTGTAAAAAAAGCAAGTACTTTTAAAAATTTTTTTTTTAAGCAGACTATATTAAAATATAGCCGGAAGTGTGATGTATTTCTTCATAGCTTTAATTGTAAGATATAGCTTTAATAGAAAGTATGGAGAAAAAAAATAATAAATATCACAATATTATTGCAGAAAATATTAAAAAATTGAGGAAAAAAGCCAAAATTTCACAGGAAAATATGGCTGAAAAGCTAAATTGTTCGCGTGAATTTATTAGCAGAGTAGAGAATTGTAAAGAACGTGTGAGTCTTAATATGCTGCTAAAAATTTCAGAACTATTCAAAGTCAATCCAAGCTCTTTATTTAAAGAGTCTTAGCTGCAATATTTTTAAACTTCTCTAAATCTTCTGCAGTATCAATTCCGACAGGTACAAAATCAACAATTGAAGTTTTTATCTTCATACCATTTTGTAATGCACGCAGCTGTTCCAGACTCTCAGCCTGTTCATAGTCTGATTGTGGAAGTTCTGTCATTTTAATTAAAGCATTGCGTTTATAGCCGTAAATACCCAGATGCCCGTAAAAACTCGCTTTACCGGCATTCCTTTCAAATGGGATTTTTGAACGCGAAAAATACATAGCAAAGCCGGAATTATCAATAACGCATTTAACAAGGTTCGGATTTTCAGCTTCTTCAGGAGTAATTTGTCTAATCAATGTAGAAATATCTGCACCGGCATCATTTTTAACATTTCTAATAACTTCATCAATACTTTCTGGTTTTATTAAAGGCTCATCTCCCTGCAAATTTACAATAAAAGAAATTTCCGGATGACGTAAAACGACTTCTTTAATCCTGTCTGAGCCGCACTTATGGTTAACCGAAGTCATTTCAACATTCCCGCCAAATTCCTTGACTGCATTAAATATTCTTTCATCATCTGTTGCAACAATAATAATATCAGTAAGTTTAGACTGCATAGCTTTCTCATAAACCCACTGTATAACAGGTTTCCCTTCAACTTTAATTAATGGTTTCCCTTCCAATCTTGATGAACCGTATCTTGCAGGAATAACTATTGCAGTCTCATTCATATTTATTAATCAACCTTTCTTACTATTAATGCAGTCCATTGATCTTGATGAGTTTCTTCTATCATTTCAAGATTAAATTTTTTTACTGCATCGATCACTACAGATTTTTTTTCATCCAAAATTCCTGACAAAACAAGAATTGCTTTGTCATTCATAATATTTTTTAAATCGCCCATAATTTCTGCTAAAACACTATGAAGAATATTAGCTAAAACAAAATCAAATTTTTCTGATACTTTGTCAGCAGTATTTAATTCAAATTTACATTCAACATTGTTCTTCAATGCGTTTTCCTTTGCAACATCAATTACTGTATCATCATTATCACAGCCGTAAACATAAGAGGCGCCGAATTTTTTTGCACAAATTGCCAGAATTCCCGAACCTGTACCAATATCAGCAACCTTCGCACCTTCAGGCATATATTTTTCAATAGCCTTCATACAAAGCTGTGTTGTCTGATGAGTTCCCGTTCCAAATGCACAACCAGGTTCAAGTCTGATAACAACTTCATCGGATTTTGAATTATACACCAGCCAGTCAGGAACAACAACTATTTTATCAGAAACTCTTGTTATACCCCACTTTTCTTTCCATTTTTTTGACCAATCTTCATTGGATTTGTTTGAAATTACGAACTCCCAGCTTCCAAGTTCTTCATCAGTAAGTCCGCGGGATTTTAAAAGTTCACGCTCATCTTTTAAAAGCTGAGACAAATTTTTAGGCTCAAAGGTAAGAAAAACTTTTAAAGTTCCCTCGGTTGTAGATATCATTTCAAGGTCTTTATAAGTTTCTTCAGCAAGAACAACACCTTCACAAGGTAGATTTTCGAAACAAAAATCTGATACAATATCTTCAATTTGAGGGTTGATTCTTATTTGTAACTCTGTATAAACAGCTTGCTTTCCAGACATTTCTAACCTTCTAAAAAAGCTCCCATTTTTCTGAATTTTTGGTAGCGTTTTTCTTTCAAATCTTCAGGAGGCAGTTTTGAAAGCTCATCAAGACTTTCCAGAATAGTTTTTTTCATATTAGCCGAAATTTCTTCATAGTTTGTATGAGCACCGCCTGTCGGTTCTTTAATTTCACCGTCAATAATATCAAAATGAAGTAAATCTTTTGCTGTAATTCTTAAAGCATCAGCAGCTTCAGAAGCTTTTGAAGCATCACGCCAGAGAATTGAAGCGCAACCTTCAGGAGAAATTACCGTATAGTAAGCATGCTCCAGCAAAAATACTTTATCAGCAACAGCAAGCCCTAATGCACCGCCTGAACAGCCTTCGCCTGTAATAATTGCAATTACCGGAACTTTCAGTTTTGCCATCTGCATTAAATTTACAGCAATTGCACCGCCCTGGTTAGTTTCTTCTGCGCTGATTCCAGGATATGCCCCAGGGGTATCAATAAGTGTAACAATAGGAATATGAAATTTACTTGCATGCTTAAAAAGTCTCAAAGCCTTTCTGTATCCTTGAGGCTGCGGCATACCAAAATTATATTCCAAATTTTCTTTAGTAGATTTACCCTTCATTGTACCAATAATCATTACAGGCCTGCCGTCAATTTTTGCAAGCCCGCCTATTATTGCTCTGTCATCCATTCCTTCTCTATCACCATGAAGTTCGACAAAATCTTCACAAATATAGTTTACATAATCCATAAAATTAGGTCTTTCAGGATGTCTTGCAATCTGAAGTTTCTGTGAAGGTTTAAGATTTGAATAAAGTTCTTTTCTATAATCTTCTGCTTGTTGTTCAAAAGTTTCAATTTCTTTATTGAGATCCATGCCTGACTCCAAACTTATCTTTTTTAATTCTTCAATTTTTTCCTGAATTTCTAAAATAGGTTTTTCAAAATCTAAAACTGCTGTCATAAATTTATCCTCTTACTGTACGACTTTATGCATTTCCAAAATTTTGGCGAGAGTATTTCTTAAATCTTTGCGTGCAGAAACAATATCGACTTGTCCGTATTTAAGCAAATATTCTGCTGTCTGAAAGTCAGACGGCAATTTTTGCCTGATAGTCTGCTCAATTACACGTCTTCCTGCAAAACCAATTCTTGCACCTTGTTCGGCAACAATAATATCACCGAGCATGCCAAAACTTGCAGTAACACCGCCGAATGTAGGCTCTGTCAAAAGATTTATATATAGCAAACCTTCATCATCAAGTTTTGATACAGCGCATGAAGTTTTGGCCATTTGCATAAGACTTAGTGCACTTTCCTGCATTCTTGCACCGCCTGAAGAAGTTATTGCAAGAACAGGCAGCTTAAGTTCTATCGCTTTTTCTATAATTCTTGTAACTTTTTCTCCAACAACGCTCCCCATAGAACCGCCCATAAAATCAAAGTCCATAACAGCTGTTGCAACTTTGTTCCCCAAAATTGCACCAATTCCTGTTACAACAGCATCATTAAGGCCTGTTTTTTTCTGTGCTTTTTCAAGACGAGATTTATAACTTTCAGTATCAGAAAATTCAAGAGGATCTGCTGGTTTTATATCTGTAAATAATTCTTCAAAAGAATTTTCATCAAATAACTGTTTTATGCGTGTTCTTGCATTTATCCTGAAATGATAATCACAAATCGGACAAACCATATCATTTTTAATTAAATCTTCTTTTAAAAGCTGGGCATCACAGTGAACACATTTAGTCCATAAGTCAGGATCCATATCTAATTCCACTCTGCCTTCGAGCTGTCTGCGCTGTAATTGTGCCTGTTTTCTTTTCTCAAACCAATCTTGAACTGTCATATAATATATCCCTTAAATAATAATTTTATTCAAATACAAAATAATTATACAACCAAAAAATTTTATAGCAAATTTTTACATTTACACGTTTTACAAATCATATTATGAAAATATCTCAATACAATTCTCCAAAATCAAAAATTGGATTTAGTTCATTTAATTTCAAAAAATTGGACAATGTAAAAATATTTGAAGATTTTAAAGCAAAGTTAATAAATAACGATAAGGAAATGGACTGTTTTGTCAGAATGAAAACAGCCCCTAACAGATTTTTTATAAGCGTAAATACAAATGATAACAAAATACTCGGTGAAAACACATCAAATACACCGCATGAAGGTATATTATATAACTGTATAATTAATAATATTAGCCATAACCCGAAAATCAAAGGGATAGGTTCAGTAATGCGCCTTGGAGATATTATTATGACGCTCGAAAATAAAATACCTAAAATACAATTATTTTCAATTGGACAGGCAGTATATTTTCATTCAAAGTTTAAATTTGAACCGGCAATAACCGATTTTATGGAAATTAAAAGCTATATAGCAGGAGATATAGCAAATAAATTGTACGACAAACGCTTCTCAAAATTTACCGCAAAAGCTTTAAAGTGGCTTGATAGTGACAATATACCTAAAATAGAAAAAATTAAACAAGGTAACAAACTTTTATACGAATATATAGCTGCCGTAAACAAATATAAATTGAACAGAGACGAAGATTTTATTCTTTCTCCCGGTTTTGATATGGAACTAAAAAGAGAAGATGTAATAAAAAACAAAGATTTTTTCAATAAACTTTTTAAAAAATCAGGAATAGATTATCAAATTAGTGATTGCGATTCTTATTAATAAAAAATTTTCTCATATCATCGGAAATCTGAACATTCTGTAACGCCATGTGATATTTTCTCAAATTTGCAATAGCCTCTTGTTCTTCTAACAAATCTCTTTTAGGAAACTTTATAGAAGCTTTAACTTTTTCAAATTCGGTAGGAGATTTTCTGTCAATAAATTTTGCAATAATTTCATCAATATTGCTGCCGCCAATACCATATTTAGAAGACACTTCTGCAGTATCGGCTCCCTGCGGAAGAGTATAAAGCCAATTTATAGTAAGCCTGTCTCCTTCAGATATAGAATTTACCCCCTTTTGATGCGGAGTATACATAATATCAGAAGGGTTATGACTGTGCCCCAGCCCCACAGCATGCCCTATTTCATGCAAAATTGTGTGATATACTTCCCCCTCATCCATATAATCAGCATGAACAAGCCCCTCCGTAAGCCCGATTGCGACTTCTGCGCCGTATAATCTGTTAGAGCCGTCAAAATTAAAATAACAATGTCCGAGCGCTTTTCGCTCAACCCTTTTCCAATCTACATTAACATTCGATTCCAAAAGAGTATTTACGACCTTAAAAGCTACTCTTCCTTTTGTTGCAGACTCCCACTCATTAAGAGCTCTTATTACCATCTGCCTGTACTTATATTCCTGCCCCTGTTTTGAATAAAATTTCATAGGCGCAATATATACCTTCAAAGGCATAAATGTCCAGCGCATTATTCGTCCGTTTTTTAAAGATTCAGCAACATAAGTATATTTTTTCATATTTTTATTATATAATAAATTGTTGTAAAAACCAATTGTGTTACAATAGGGATAGAGAAAGTAAAATAATCAATTCAGACTTAGGAGAGAAAACTTATGAACATTATGCAAATGATGAAACAAGCTCAAAGCTTGCAAAAAAAATTAAAAGACACCCAGGAAGAACTTGCTAATCTTGAAATAACAGGAGAAGCTGCAAATGGTGCAGTAAAAGTTATCTGCGACGGACAAGGTAAATTTAAGTCAATTAAATTAACTGCAGAAGCTGTTAATCCTGAAAATCCGTCATCTGTAGATACAGATACTGTAGAAATGCTTGAAGATATTATTTCTTCTGCTATTAAACAGGCAAGCGACAAAGCTTCAAAAACAATGGAAGCTAAAATGAAATCTGTTACAGGCGGTATAAATATTCCGGGATTAAATTTCTAATGATTTACCCGAAATCAATAGCTTCTTTAATAGAACATTTCCAAAAATTTCCCTCTGTAGGGCCAAAATCTGCCCAAAGAATGGCATTTTATCTTTTGAGAATGCCAAAATCCGAGGTGGAAAAATTTGCACAGAGCATGATTGATGCCAAAGAAAACACTAAAACGTGTGATATATGCTTTAATCTTTCTTCAACAAGCCCCTGTGAAATCTGCCAATCTCCAACGCGTGATAAGTCGACAATTTGCGTTGTTGCAGAAACCAAAGACTTGATTGCCGTTGAAAAGACAAATGAATATAAAGGTTTATATCATGTTTTGCAGGGCTTAATTTCGCCTATGGACGGAATTGGGGCTGATGATATAAGAATAAAAGAACTTCTTAATCGTCTTACGGATGAGAAGGTTAGAGAGGTAATCCTTGCACTCAGTCCTTCAGTGGAAGGAGAAGCTACAAGTCTTTATTTAAGCAAACTTATAAAACCATTCGGGATAAAAATTTCCAGAATAGCATTCGGTCTGCCTGTAGGGGCAGACCTTGAATATGCTGATGAAATTACTATAGCAAAAGCCATTGAAGGAAGACGGGAAATTTAAGCATTATAACAAATATTATAATTTTTTCAACCTACAATGCTTCCAGTGCCGCTATTTTCATATCTTTCCAGTCTATCTTTTTATCAGCACCAAACCAGATTTCCTGTGCGGCTACAGCCTGAAAAATCAGCATATCCAGGCCTGTTATTGTTCTAAAATTTAATTTTTCAGCAGCTTTTATCAACAAAGTCTTTTTCGGATTATAAATTACATCGTAAACAACTGCATCAGGACTTAATGTTTCAAGAGCACGAAGCTCAACAGGCATCATATCAGCGGCCTTCCCTAGCATCCCGATAGGCGTTGTATTGACAAGCATTGCGTATTCGCCTAAGTGCCTTATATTTTCTATCTGATAAACATTGAAATTGACTGCCGGGAATTTAGCTCTTACATAATTCATCAAGTCAATAGAATTCGGAATATTTCTTGTGAAAAAAGCAATTTCTTCAACACCGCATTCAGTCAATGCGACACAGGCTGCATGAGCGGCACCGCCCGTTCCCAAAATTGCGACCTTTTTACCACGTAAATCTATATCATCGGGAATTGCCCGTTTAAAACCTATAACATCAGTATTGTAAGCTTTTAAAGACTTATCAGCATCTATATAAACAGTATTAACAGCACGTGATAAATCTGCATAATGATCAACCTCATTAACAAATAATGAGATCGGCAGTTTCAAAGGGATTGTTACATTAAAACCTTTATAACCATTTGCCTTAAGCCATTTAATTCTGTCAACCAGACTATCAGGAGGGGTTTCTAATATATCGTATGCGGCATTTATCCCGAGACTTTTAAATCCTGCTTCATGAATAACTTTTGAAAGCGAATGCCCCAGAGGGTAACCTATAAGCCCGAATTTATTCTCTCTTGTGTCCTTAATTTCAGGGGGCACAGTTTGATTAATCGGGCTGCTGCTATATTTAGGAGTATCCTGCATTTTTGAAGGGCCGAAAACATAAGATGGTATTTCTGTTTTTACGGTCTCTTTTTGCATACCTGAATAAGGTTTATACAAAGGCTCTGAATTTTCTGACGCAAGCTGATCCTGAATTGTACGCTGTACATACTGAGGTTCAGGTGAAACTGGCTGCGGAGACGGTGTTTGTACAGGTTGTTCTTCTTTAACAGGTGAAGAAGTTCCTTGAGCTTTCAATTCCTCAACAGTTATTCCTAATTTTTTAGCTTTCTTTGCAAGATAACGTTCATAAAGTTCCGGATTCATCAGCACTTTCTCCTGTTGCTTCTTTTTTATAATGACATTTAATATTTGAACAAGTAATTACATCGCCTTTTTTCAAAACTTTTTTCACAAGAAGCGAACCGCATTCTGGACAAGTCTCGCCTGTCGGCTCATTCCAGAGGACAAAATCACAGTCAGGGTATTTATCACAGCCGTAAAATACAGTACCTCGTTTTGATTTTCTCTCAACAATTGTTCCCTGTCCGCATTTCGGGCATTTTACCCCTGTAGATTTTCTATAAGGTTTTCGGTGTTTGCATTCCGCATTTGTACATTCCATATATTTGCCGTAAGGGCCTGTTTTGAATATCATATCAGAGCCGCATTTTTCACATTTTTCTTCGCAAACTTCCGGTTCGTTTGAAGATTCTTCGCCTGTATCTTCTGATAACGCATTTAACGACATCATTGTCTTACAGTCAGGGAAACCTGAACAGCCTAAAAATTGCGAACCGTTTTTACCAATCCTCAATACCATAGGTTTTCCGCAATTTGGACATTTAATTTTACTTTCAATTTTAACACGTTCACCTGTTTGAAGCGCCTTATCCACTTCTTGAATAAACGGTGTGTAAAATTCCTGTAAAACATCGTTCCAGACAGCTTTTTTCTCGGCAATTTTATCTAACTTGGTTTCCATGCCTGCAGTGAATTTGTAATCCATAATATCTGCAAACTGTCCTACAAGCTGTTTGCATACTGTTCTTCCCAACAATGTCGGATGAAGTGCTTTGTCTTTCTTTTCAACATACTTACGTGTTTGAATTACAGTGATAATTGTTGCGTAAGTAGAAGGACGTCCTATACCGTATTCTTCCAATGCTTTTACAAGAGAAGCTTCATTATATCTTGGCGGCGGCTGGGTAAAATGCTGCTTTGGTTCAACTTTTAAACATTTAACCTTATCACCTTCGTTCAAATCGGGAATTTTAGCTTCGGCTTCCTGTTCATCTTCATCTGCGTCATTGTAAACTTTCAAAAATCCGTCAAAAGTAACCTTGCTTGTACCGGCTTTCAAAGTATAATCACCTGCTGTAATTTCAACGGTTTTGTTAGCAATATCGGCAGGAGTCATTTGGGATGACATAAATTTTTCCCAGATAAGTTTATAAAGCTTATACTGGTCATTATCAAGGTATTTTTTAATACTTTCAGGAGTTCTTTCTGGGTATGAAGGTCTGATTGCTTCGTGCGCATCCTGAACATTCTGTTTGCCTTTAACATAGATATTAGGTTTTTCAGGATAGTATTTTTCTCCATAATTTCCGAGAATAAAGTCTTTTGCCATGCCTTGAGCATCGTCAGAGACTCTTACACTGTCTGTTCTCATATAGGTGATTAAACCAACAGGAGTTCCGTCAATTTCAATCCCTTCATAGAGTTTCTGCGCTACCTGCATTGTTTTTTGAACACCGAAACCGAGTTTCGAACTGGCTGCTCTTTGCATTGTTGATGTAATGAATGGTGCTGTGGGCTTTCTCTTTGTAGATTTTTTCGTAACCTTTGTAACGTCAAATTCTGAAGGATAATTGGACAGAAAATCGACAATTTTTTGAGCTTCTTCGCTGTTTTTAATGTTTTTTTCAACTGCCTTGCCCTTAATCTTTGAAAGTTCAGCTTCAAAAATTTTTCCGTCTTTATCCAGGTTTGCATGAATTGACCAGTATTCCTGTGGGATAAAAGCTTCAATTTCTTCTTCTCTTTCGCAAATCATTCTTAGAGCAACAGATTGCACGCGTCCTGCAGAAAGTTTTCTATTTCCAATTTGTTTCCATAGGACAGGGCTTAACTTATACCCTACAAGCTTATCAAGGATCTGTCTTGTCTGCTGTGCCTGAACCATATCCATATCAATCCCTCTGGGATTTTCAACGGAATGCTTAACAGCTTTAGGAGTTATTTCGTTAAATACAATTCTCAAAATCTTATCATCAGGCACTTTTAAAATCTGTCTTACATGCCATGCAATTGCTTCTCCCTCGCGGTCAGGGTCGGATGCGAGATAAATTTTATCTGCTTTTTTAGCTAAATCATTTAATTTTTTTACAACAGCCTGTTTGCCGGGAATAATTTCAAACTTTGGCAAAAAATGATTTTGGATATCAAATCCCAAATTTTCAGTTGACGGATCCTTAGTCGGCAAATTTCTAACATGCCCGTAACTTGCTTCGATTTGATATCCGTCTCCCAAAATCTTTCTTATTGTTTTGGATTTTGCAGGAGACTCAACTATTACTAATGCTTTTTCTTTACTTTTACTTTTTGCCTCTGCCATTTATTCTAACCTTCTTCTGAACTATGCTCATCTTCTTTTTTAAGTATATCCAAAACAGATATATCTTTTTGTCTTTTAAATATTTGTCCGGGTAGCAAACACAAAATCAGGTAACAAATTATATTGATTACAATATTATGTATTAAGAAAATTAAAACCATTAAAATAATCCCGATAATAACCGATAATAATTTATCAGGTATAATATCCCAGCATCTTTTTGTAATACAAACAAAATTTATTACAAGTAATGCTAAACCAAATAATAGTACAAAAGCTAATAACGTGAATTCACCCAGCATAAACAATAAGGGAGCATCCGCTTTAAAAGCATCAATATAATAAAGAAGATAAACTGACACATACCATAATATAAAAACTATAAAAGAAGCTGCAAGGGATATGAAAAAAAACTCCAATCTTCCTATAGGTTCATTAATCATAAAAAGTGTTTTCAAAAAATTCTTCATCAGTATACCTTTTTATACCTGTCCCCGTCGACTTGTTTAATTATCCCTTTAAGCTCCATGGTTGTCAAGTACATCAGAAGATTATCTATACTCAATTTTGTAAATGCCTGAAGTTCATCCACACATTTTTCTTCTATCTCAAGTGCTTCATAAATAATTTTTTCATCATCGCTTAAATCAGGGAGATTAAAAAGATTTCCCTGCTCAACCTTAACCTCCCAGCCAAGAACTTCCAGAATATCATCAGCACATGTAACAAGTGATGCACCGTTTTTCAAAAGTTTATAAATTCCTTCGGTATTAGGATTTGTGATAAGCCCCGGAATACACATCAATTCGCGTCCTTGTTCTAATGTTAAATTTGCGGTAATCAATGCTCCGCTTTTTAAAGAAGCTTCCGCAACAAGAGTTCCGTATGAAAGCCCTGAAACAATTCTGTTTCTCTGCGGAAATCTGAATTTTATAGGCTGAAATGTCGGGAAATATTCCGTTACGACAGCCCCGTTACCATCTTCTATTTTTTTATACAATTCTTTATTAGCCGCAGGGTATGTATAATCAAAACCGCTTGCAATAACTCCTATTGTTTTTAAGTTATTATCAAGCGCAGCAACATGAGCTGTAGTATCAATTCCTGTTGCAAGACCTGAAACTATACAGATATCTGTATTTTGAAATTCTGAAATAATTTTTTCAAGTGCTTCTTTTGCATACCTTGTAGCACGCCGGGAACCAACAACTGCAAGCGTCCTTTCCAAATTACAGCTCTTTAAATCACCTTTGTAATAAAGAACAGATGGCGGATTATCAATGTTTTTAAGCATATATGGATATTTTTCATCTTCAAATACAAAATAGTTTATTCCGCGTTCTTCAACTTCGTTTACCGCCTTATCAATATCAACTTTATCGCGCAGACGCAGAAAATTTTCAGCTTTTTTAACGCTTAGCCCCTCTATTGAAGACAAATCATCCGCATTAAAAGCTTTTTCAATATCGCCAAAATAATTATACAGTCTCTGTACAAAAGAGCTGTCAATTTCTTCTATTGATGAAAAAGCTATCCAGTATTTATTTTTGTTCATTTTGTTTTTTCTTTATTCTCTCTATCAGCTCTCTGATTTTTCCTGCTTCAACTTCAGGAATATCAAGATTTATATAGTCTTCAAAGTATTCAATAGCGTCATCGTAATCACCTCTTGCAAAAAAGAGAATTCCTGCTTTTTTATAGGCGGGTGAAAATGAATCATTATGAGCTATTGCTTTCAGGTAATTTGAAAGAGCTTTATCAATCTCATCGTTTGCCTCATAAGCTTCTCCTAGATAATAGTAAATCCAGGGATTTTCACTCTTATATTGAAGTACATTTTCAAAATTTTCAATTGCACTTGCATAATCTCCAAGCTCAAAATGAACTCTGCCCAGATCATAATAAACATCGTAATTTTCCGGCTGTTTATCTAAAATGTATTCAAGTTCATCTATTGCAAGATCAAGCCTTGCATCTTCCATATAAAATCTTGCAAGATAATGGCGGAGTACAAGATTGTCAGGAATTTCAGAAAGACCGCGTGAAACAAGTTCAATCCCGCTTCCCATATCTTTTCTGCGGTAGTAAATATCAGCTAGATTTATATAAACCTGAGGAAGTTTCGGATTTAAACTCTGCGCTTTCAAATAATTTTTTTCTGCTTTGTCATAATCGCCAAGATTTGCATAACATAGAGCAATATTGTTATATAACTCGGCATTATCCTGACATGTTTCAAGAACCGAGCTGAATATATCAATAGCCTCTTTGTATTCGCCTTTTTTATAAGCTTCTAATGCCTTATCAACTTTTTCTTTTTCACTCATAATTTATAGTCCCAATCCTATTCCGCCGTTTTCACTTTCTCCGTTGTCGCCTGAACCGATATTTTTTATAACGGTTCTCGTATTGCCGTCAGCATGGAAATCTTTCGGATTCATAGTCATTTTAATTTTATCTGCGTAAATAGTTCTTACTCCCTGTGTAATACTTGAACGGCCCGTAAAATATGCTTCATTAGGTTTGCCTTCTTTATTAGGGTACAAGGTAAGCTTTGGACCTTCTGCATAATAATCCTGATACCATACACGAACATTACCGGATGCGTTAAAAATATTTTTATCCTGAGCATATTCCTGACGGTTTGATTTCAATACAAGTGTGGCTCCGTCATCCATAATAGCTTTTGATGTCGTATTCCCGATAGCAACAAGAACTTTTGTCGTTGTATCATAAGTAAATTTATCTGCAAACGAATCATTGCTCTGCTGTTTTATTCTTGCATTACCGACAAGTTCAATATCTTTTAAATCGCCGTTTTTATCAGTTCTGACCTTTGCGCGGTCAGAAAAAGTATCAAGATCTTTATATTTTATGGTAACAGCCCCAGTTGCTGTCATGATACCTGTTTTTGTATCATACTCCTGCTCATCAGCATTTATCACAACAATAGGAACCTTCCCGTCAAAAACAATAGACTGGGTATCTCCCTGTGCCTTTACAATTTTGGTAATTAAAGACATTTTTAAAATATTTGCCTTAACTTCACGCTTCTTGTTTTTCTTAATCTCATAAGCGTATGGTTTGTTATAAAAAGTGGCAGTATCCAGCTTTTGATTTTCATCCATTGTTACGTCAGCAGACTCTCCAACAACACGCAAATCATCAACAGATACATTTACATTGCCGTCAAATTTCAGTTTATTTTCCTGTTCATTATAACTCTGCGTTTTTGATTCAATGATTAAATCAGACGCCTGAACACCAGCCGTAAAAAAAGCAATGATTAAAATTAATACTAACTTTTTCACTTATTCTCCTTATCGTTATAAACTTTTGATACTGCATTGCCGATTATTTTAAATTTTTCGTAATCAGGACTTATTTCGACTTTTTTTGCAGTCGCAAGCAGCTCGGTTTTTCTTGTTATTCTAACGTTACCTTCTGCAATAGTCGGAATATCTTTGCCAGACCAGACAAGTCTGTTTGCCCTTAAAGTGGTAAAATCCTTTAATACAATATATGTATTTTCATATAAAATAATCTGGCCTTTTTTCTCGTTATAAGTTCCTCTTGAAGATTCAAAGCTCATAGAAACCTGATTATCATCGTCATAAAAATTACCTATAACGTTATTCAAAATAGCAACACCATTTTTGCTGTCGTAATTTCCTGTTTCACCGTAAATTTCCCAGTATTTTTTTTCATTTTTTGTTTCAGTCAGAATAATACCGTCAATAACAGCTTCCTGCCTGTCTTGATCTGTCTGAAGCTGGCTCCTGTTGAAATTATGTGTAATTACGCCTGCAGATATAAAAGCCCATGCAAGAAGTCCTACAATAGCACCAAAAGCAGCAATGTAGGCTTTCTGTTTTTTGCTTAAACTTTTAATTCTCTCTAACAGATTCATATATAAAATTTTAGCATGAAAATATCTTTAAACTAAAAACTTTAACTTATATGAATTACCTTGGATAATCATCAATTATTTTCCATCCGCCAGACACGATTTTACCTCCGCAGTAGCGGGCATTTTTGCATGAACTTGTTATATCACTACAAGAAGGTAGACTTCGACAATTAGAAAATAAGCCTTTTAGTGTAAACAGCCTACCCTCCTATCTTCCTAGCTTCTAAATAAGCTGGACTTACTGACATCTGCTCCCCACTAACATAATTTATTATAAATGCTTATTTATGTTCTTGCACATAAATTTAAAGTTAACAAAATTTGTATTTTGTGTTAAGCTGAAATTGACTGGAGGAATTAAAAATGTGCGATATTATAACTATTGGTAGTGCAACTATGGATGTATTTGTTGAAAGCGACGATGCAAATATTGTTTCCGTTTCCACTAAAAACAAAAAATCCGAATTTATGAGCTACCCTTACGGGGCAAAAGTTGAAATCACTGAATTTACTTCACAAGTTGGCGGCGGCGGAATTAATACAGCATGTAATTTTGCCAATCTGGGTTTTAATACAAGTGCTATATTCAAAATCGGAGATGATATCTATTCTGAAGGTATTCTTGAATCTTTCAAAAACAAAAATGTAGATTTATCAAATATAATTCAAAATCCGGATGAAAGTACAGGTTTTTCAATAATTCTTGTAAGTTTTCAAGGGGATAGAACTGTTCTTGCGCACCGCGGAGCAAATGCTTCTATAAAAAAAGAAGATATAAATTTTGAAGCAATCAAAAAAGCTAAATTCCTTTATATTGCCCCGTTGAACGGCGACAGCACAAAAGTCCTCGACGATATAGTAAATTTTGCAAAAGAAAATCATGTAAAAGTATGTTTTAACGCAGGTTCTTCAAGCCTAAAAAAAGGCTTTAGCTACCTTAAACAAATACTTGAAGATGCACATATTGTTGTAATGAACAAAGAAGAGGCATCTTTGGCAACACAAATTCAGGTTAGGCCAGACACAAGAGAAGAAAAATTTTCTGAAGCCCTTATCCACCCTGATATTAAAGAGATGTTCAAAAAACTGAAAGTCAGAGATTACCAGATTATTGTAATAACAGACGGCGGACGCGGCGCTTATGCATACGATGGCAAAAAATATTATTACTGTCCTGTTTTTGACGGGCCTGTTGTATCAACATTAGGAGCAGGTGATGCCTTTGCATCGACATTTTGTGCAGCACTCGGCAGGACAAAATTAGATATCGGCCAGGCTTTGATGTATGCATCTGTAAATTCTGCAGGTGTAGTATCTGCATTCGGTGCAACACAGGGACTTTTAACTTTTGATGAAATAGAAAAAAGATTACAGGCAAAACCCGAATACACTTATAAAATTGACGAATAAAAATTTAATTAAGATATTTTACAATTTTACAGGGTGTTCCAGCCGCGAGGACATTGGCAGGAACACTTTTACTTACAACACTTCCCGCTCCAATCACAGAATTTTTGCCAATAGTAACACCAGGCAATATAGTAACGTTACCGCATATCCACACATTATTGCCGATTGAAACAGGTTTTGTATAAATTATACCTTTTTCTCTTAAATCTGCATTGAATGGATGCATACTCGTATAAATTGCGCAGTTGGGGCCGATTAAAACATTATCACCAATTATAACCTTATCAGCATCAAGAATTATAAGATTGTGGTTAGAATAAAAATTATCACCAATTTCAATGTTGTAACCGTAATCACACATAAATGGCTGCTCCAGTAAAAATACGGATTTTGTTTTAGCAATGATATTTTTTAGCAGTTCCAGACGTATACCTATCATTTCCGGAGAAATTGAATTATATTTATGACACAAAGCCTTACATCTTGTACGTTCATAAAATAATTCCATATTGTCATTTGAAGATTTAAAATTAGTATTTGAATTTTCCATATTTCATCCTGATAACATTTACGGGACATACCGGATAGTAATATAGTTTGATAGAAATTACCTTAGCTTAATAACTGATTTCCCTTACCATATTAATTTTTTATAACTATTTTAATTTTCGCATTTTATAGTATAATATTTTATATAAGAAGGAGAAAATTATGGGATATAAAATTTTATCAAAAAAAGAACTTTGTCCCAATCAGTTTGAAATTACGGTAGATGCGCCATACGTTGTAAGGAATGCCAAAGCTGGACAATTTATAATATTCAGAGCAAATGCTGACAGTGAACGTGTTCCGCTTACTATTGCAGACGTTAACAAAGAAAAAGGCGAGCTTACCCTTGTATTTATGGCAGTCGGCTATTCAACAAAACAGCTGGCAGCATTAAATGCCGGAGATGAAATCCATGACATTGTTGGTCCTCTCGGACAACCTACTCATATAAAAAAATACGGAACAGTAGTATGCCTGGCAGGCGGTTACGGTGCAGCTCCCTGCTATTTAATCGCAAAAGCATTTAAACAAGCAGGCAACAAAGTTTATATGATTATGGGAGCAAGAAACAAAGATTTGATATTCTGGCAGGATAAGATGAAAGATGCCTGCAATGAACTTTTCATAACCACAGATGACGGGACTATGGGTGAAAAAGGGTTTGTAACCCAGGTATTAGACAGAATTATTAAACAGGAAAAAATAGATTATGCAATAGCCGTCGGTCCTATGCCAATGATGAGAGCAGTGGCGGATTTAACACGTGAGAAAAATATTTATACTGAAGCAAGTATGAACCCGATTATGGTTGACGGAACAGGTATGTGCGGAGCATGCCGTATTACAGTCGGTGGAGAAACAAAATTCGCATGTGTTGACGGGCCTGATTTTGATGCTCATAAAATTGACTTTGACGAAGTTATTAACAGAACAAAAATATATAAAGATCAGGAAAGAAAACGTGATGAAAACTGCAATTTGTTAAAACAGGCTGCAGAAATATCAAATAAAAAGTAAGGAGAGAAAATTATGGCTAAAGATATACCTTATTGTCCATTAATGAGTGCAGGATCTGATATTGATAAAGTTTGTACACTTGAAAGCTGTGCCTGGTATCTTCCAAGCGTCAGAAAATGTTCAATGTACATGCTTGCATATAACGCACTATTGGAAACAAACGCAAGACAAAAAGCTGCTCAACAGCACAGATAAGGATTTTTATGAAAATAATTGTCTGCATAAAACAAGTTCCGGATACCACAGATATTAAATGGACAGAAAACAATACAATTCAAAGAGAAGGCGTTGAAAGCGTCATAAATCCTTATGATTTATACGCAATAGAAGAAGCTTTAAAATTAAAAAAAACTCTTGATGATGTTGAAATTACCGTTGTCACAATGGGGCCTTTACAGGCTGAAGAAATATTAAGAAAAGCAATAGCTGTAGGATGTGATAATGCTGTATTGATTTCTGACAAAAAATTCGCCGGAGCGGATACTTACGCTACAGGAAAAACAATAGCCTCGGCAATTAAGAGTAAATTACCTGATTATGATTTAATTTTATGCGGGCAATTCGCTGTTGACGGGGATACTGCCCAAACAGGCCCCAGTATTGCTAATCAGCTAGGAATTGCACAGGTTACTTATGTAAAAGAACTTAACAAATGTGATGGTAAATGCATTTATGCAGTACGTGAAATTGAAGAAGGACTTGAGACAGTTAAAGCAGAATTTCCGGCGCTTATTTGTGTTTTAAAAGGGATGGAAGAACTTACACGCCCGAAGATTAACGGAATTATAAAAGCTCAAAATACAAAAATTACTGTATATACAATGGAAGATATAGGCCTTACTCCCGAAGAGACCGGAATTAAAGGTTCTCCTACCTACGTAAGCCGCGCATTCCGTCCTGAACATGACAGGGGAAAATGTGAAATATGCACTGACTGCAATGTTCTAGCAGATAAAATAAAAGAATTCGGAGGAATTTCAAATGAGTAATATTATGTTATATGCAGAGGTTACAAAAGAGAATTACCTCCATACAGTAGTCTTTGAACTAGCGTATAAAGCACAGGAACTTTCAAAAAAACTTGATAACGCGTCTGTCTCTGCTCTTTTAATATGTAAAACCGGATTGGCTGAAAATTTTAAAGAAGCATTTATAAATTCAGGCTTTGATTTTGTCTATATTGCAGAAAGCAACAGATTAACCTACTATTCAACCGAACTGTATTCAAAAATCGCGGTTGATATTATAAGAGAAGTAAAACCTGATATTATACTTGTAGGCGCAACCACACAAGGCAGGGATTTGGCACCAAGAATTTCATCATCCCTTCATACAGGTTTAACAGCAGATTGTATAGGACTTGATATCAACGAAAAAGGCCAGCTTGCCGCGACACGTCCTACTTTCGGCGGAAAATTAATGGCTACTATTTTATGCAAAACTTTACCGCAAATGGCAACTGTGAGACCAAAAGTTTTTAAGCCTGCACCTGAAAATATCGTTAAAGATACAAAATTTATTTATATAAAGCCTGAGATTGACAATATTCAAAAGAAAGTAGAATTTATAGAGTTTGTAAAAGGTTTAAATACAGCGATTAATGAGCTTGACAGTGCCGAAATTATTGTTGCAGGCGGTAAGGGGATGAAAAATGAAGCCGGGTTTGAACTTTTAAAAAACTTCGCTGAATGCCTAGGCGGCTGTGTGGGAGCAAGCAGAGGGGCAGTTGATATGGGGCTTGCATCATCTGATATTCAAATAGGCCAGACTGGAAAAACTGTTACGCCTAAATTATACATTGCCTGCGGGATTTCAGGAGCAATACAGCATATTGTCGGAATGCAGGACAGTGATAAAATTATCGCAATAAATAACGATGATAAAGCTCCGATATTTGATGTAAGCGACTGTGGAATTGTCGGAGACGCATTTGAAATAATTCCTGAATTAATAAGAATTATAAAAACATTAAATGATGATACGAATCCAAATATTAGTATTTCTTAATACCCACAAAGATTTCGAGGAACTTATATCTTGACAAAAATCAAAAAATCGTAAATAATAAAAGAAAAAAAAAGTCAGGAGGATGAAAAATGATGTATAGAGAAGCTTTGAACTGCCCCCCCCCCGCAAGCATAGCCGCTTAACCCGCGACATTAGGGCGTTTTCAGATTTTAAATTTTATTTAGGGGATCTTTATATTAGGGGCATTCTGAACTTGTTTCAGAAGCTTGTTATTCAAAAATTAGGGGCTTATCAGAAAGGTAAGTTATATAGCAGACAGAGGACCGGATGTCAGGAGGGCAAGCTATTATCTGTGCTGCGCACTAAAATAGCTTCTTTATTTAGCCTGCCTTCCTGCCCTCTGAACTTCTGTTCTTCTGATAATGACCCTCTCCCCTGCCCTCCCCCGAGGGAGGGAGCATGTTCCCGTAAATTCAATCAGCAATCTAACGCCTGTCATTGCGAGCGACAGAATGGAGCGTCGCAATCTCATAATTTATATAATATTAATGAGATTACTACGTCGAATGCTTCGCATTCTCCTCGTAATGACATAGAAAATTCATGCAAAACCCAAGTAGTGGATGGAACGGCTACGTTCCCTCGCAATGACCTGCAAAGTTCATGCAAGACCCAATGTGGCGGGTGGAGCGGCTACGTTCCCCCTACACCAGGGGAGGGAAGCAGAAAAACGCGCTTCACTCTTCACTCTTCACTAAAAAAACACGCCGCGCTCACTTTGGCTGAGGGTGCTACGCACGTAGTCCACTTTGACGACATTCGTCGAGACGCGTTTAATTTGGTGAAAGATAATACGCACGTAGTCCACTTTGACGACATTCGTCGAGACGCGTTTAATTTGGTGAAAGATAATGCGCACGTAGCCACTTCCGACAATCTTCGTCGTGCCGCCTTTACGTTGGCAGAGGTGTTGATTACCTTAGGAATTATAGGGGTTGTCGCGGCTTTGACCATGCCGGTATTGATATCAAACCACAAGAAAAAAACTACTGCAATAAAAGTAAAAAAAGCTTACTCAATAATTTACCAGGCATTAACACGAGCACAGCTTGATTATGGCGGAATGGAAACTTGGGAATATCTTAGTTTTACTAATGACAACATTGAGGAACGTAGAAATGCTTCAAAAATGTTTGCTGCTACATATCTAAAACCATATGTTAGTTCTATCAGATATGAGGAAGTCACCACGAAAAAAATCAATAATCTTAATATGACTACACCACAAATTTATTTATCTGACGGAACAAGTATATTTATAAATACCGGAGATTGCTATGATATATTAGTTGACATAAACGGGGACAAAAATCCTAATGAAGGCGGTAGAGATGTTTTTGCATTTTATTTATGTAAAAATGGCAGTTCCGAATTTCCAAAATTCTATACATATGGCAATAGAGCCAGCAATGACAGGGAAACTTTAAAATCATTATGTCTGTCAGATACATTCCATCAAAGCTGCACAGGATTGCTTGAACATGACGGGTGGGAATTCAAAGATGATTATCCGATAAGATTATAACAAATATTTTTTTGTGCTAAAATAAATTAGTAATTGACCTGTTTTTCAAAGAAAGGATTTAAGGGATATGAATAAGGTAGTAGTCGGAGCTCAATGGGGCGATGAAGGAAAAGCTAAAATTACTGATTTATTAGCACAGGATGCTGATTTAATTATCAGATATCAGGGCGGGTGCAACGCAGGACACACAGTTGTAGCGCACAACAAAACCTTTAAATTCCACCTTATACCTTCAGGAATTTTGTATAAAGACAAAACCTGTTTTATTGGAGCCGGAACCGTTATTCTGCCAGAATACTTTGAGGAAGAAATTAATGGGCTTATAAAAGAAGGTATTGACGTAACAGGACTTAAAATCAATCCGCTTGCGTCTATTACAATGCCGTATCACACAGAAATTGACGGATATTCAGAAAACACTGCAACCAAAGGGAAAATCGGCACAACAAAAAAAGGTATAGGACCAACTTATACTGATAAAATGGCAAGAATAGGCTTAAAAGTAGAAGACCTGTATTCTGAAGATGCATTATCAGAAAAACTTGACATAATTCTTCCTTTAAAAAATAAAACTTTAAAAGAAGTTTATGGCTTGAAAACTTATACAAAAGAAGAAATTTTAACTTTATGCAAAAAATATGCTGAAATTTTCAAGCCTTATGTTTGCTTTGACTGGCAAAAAGTTCTTGAAGATGCAAAGCGTGATAAAAAAGCTATTCTTTTTGAAGGTGCACAGGGGGTAATGCTTGATATCGACTACGGGACATACCCGTTTGTAACGTCATCAAATCCGATAGGCGGAGGAGCATCAACAGGCTCAGGCTACGGTCCAACAATGATAGACGAAGTTATCGGGGTTGCAAAAGCATACGTAACAAGAGTCGGAGAAGGACCTTTTGTAACAGAATTGACAGATGAAACAGGAGATAAAATTCGTGAAATAGGTCATGAATACGGAGTTACAACAGGCAGAGCCAGAAGATGCGGGTGGTTTGACGCTGTTACAATGAAATATGCCGTTCTAGTCGGCGGGCTAACATCTATTGCATTAACAAAAATTGATGTGTTTGACAGTTTTGACGAAATAAAAGTTTGCATAGCCTACAAGGATACACGAAACAAAAAAATATACACAAGCTACCCAACAGATGTTTTTATCCACAAATACTTAGAACCGGTTTACGAAACTCACAAAGGCTGGGGGGTAAATGTATCAAATATTAGAGAATACGATAAATTACCTGAAAATTGTAAAAAATACCTTTCGCGCCTTGAGGAACTTTTAGAAGTACCTATTTCAATAGTAAGCGTTGGACCTGACAGAGAACAGACTATTTTCAAAAAGTAATCTTGACAAAACTAAAAAATCGTAAATAATAAAAGAAAAAAGTCAGGAGGATGAAAAATGATGTATAGAGAAGCTTTGAATGCCCCACCCCCGCAAACGTAGTCGTTTAACCCGCAACAGTAGGACTTTTTCAGGTTTTAAATTTTATTTAGGCTATCTTAATATAACTGTCATTCTGAACTTGTTTCAGAAGTTTGTTATTCAAAAATTAGGTGGTAATACTGAAAGTTTTAAAATTCACTATGAGGCTGGAACGGCTACATCCTCACGCAATAACCTGCAAAATTCATGCAAAACACAGGTGGCGGGTGCAGCAGCTACGATGCCGCAAAGGGGAGAAGGAATAAATAAAAAGCGCCTGAAACGCAGAGAGCAATCTGACGTTCAGAATGATGTGCATCTTCAGAACCCTCTCCCTCAATCCCTCCCCCAGGGGAGGGAAGCAGAAAAACACGCCGCATTCACTCTTGCAGAAGGTGCTACGCACGTAGTCCACTTTGACGACATTCGTCGCGCTGCGTTCACTTTGGCGGAGGTGTTGATTACATTAGGAATTATTGGGGTAGTGGCGGCAATGACGATGCCCTCGGTTATTGGACACTATAAAAAACAAGAAACAATATCTAAACTTAAAAAAGCATATACTTCTATTAATCAAGCTTTAAAAATGTCTGAAATTGACAATGGGGAATATGAATATTGGGATGAAGGATTTGGCTTGGGAGCAGAACAATATCTACCAAAATACTGGCTGCCTTACTTTAATGTCTTAAAAATTTGTAATACATATTCTGAATGTAATTATAAAAAGAATTTCGCCTGGAATTTATTAAATGGAGAGGAATATACTTTAACATTCAGCCACCCAAACCTGCGAATACCATTTATTACAACTGATGGAATTCTTTATTCAATAGAAGTGGGAAGTACAAATTCTGATGGAAGTTTTACTGAAAATAAGTTTATATTGATATAAACGGTTCAAAAGCAATACATTTGGAAAAGATGTATTTCAATTTATACGTGTAAAAGAAAAAGGCATATTACCTGATTGCTACACCGAAGATACAAATACAATAAATTCAAACTGCAGTATAACTGGAAACGGAGATTGCTGCGCACAATTAATAATAATGAACGGCTGGCAGTTCCCTAAAGATTATCCGTATTGATAAACAAATTACACATAACAACAAAGTATTTTAACTACAATAGTCTCATAAATTTTTCTAGTATAATAAATTTATGAGACTATGTATTTTTTCAGGGACGTTTAACCCTATTCATCAAGCACACATAAAAATGGCTGAATATGTTTTATCACATTACGGCTTTGATAAAATAATTTTTATACCAGCATACAAGCCGCCTCATAAAGATTATGACAGCTCAATGTGCATTCACCGCTATAACATGGTAAAACTTGCTATTCAGAATAATCCGCGCTTTGAAATTTCAGATATTGAATATAAAAACGATGGCAAATCATACTCATATCTAACTTTGCTGGAGTTACACAAGCAATATAATATTGAAGGTAAAATTTATTTTATTATAGGTACAGACGCTTTCAAACAAATTGAAAACTGGTATGAAACAGACAAATTAAAAAAACTTGTTGATTTTCTTGTTTTTATAAGAGAAAATGAAACTGTTAATCTGGATTGGTTAAAAGAAAAAGGGTACACTTTTGAACTAGCGAGAATGCCCTTTACAGACATTTCATCAACAGATATAAGAGAGAGAATATCACATGGCAAGGCAATTAATGGTCTTGTAACAAAAAATGTAGAGGATTATATATATAAAAATGGATTATACAAAAATACTTGAATGGCTGAAAAAGAATCTTAGTGATGAAAGATATCTTCACACACTTGGCACCGCAGAATGCGCAAAAGAATTGGCTGAAAAATACGGACTAGATAAAGAAAAAGCCTATCTTGCAGGACTTTTGCATGACTGCGCAAAATGTTTTTCTAATGAAAAGCTTCTTGATATAATTCACAAAAATTTACATGTAGAAAAATGTGAAATGCTCAATTATAAAACGCTTCATGCTCCTGTAAGCGCCTATATAGCAGAAAAAGAGTTTGGCGTAACAGATAAAGAGATACTATCGGCTATAAGATGGCATACTCTCGGCAAACTTAACATGACAGATTTTGAAAAGATAGTTTTTCTTGCCGATAAAATTGAACCTAATACACGAGATACAGAATATTCAAAGCAAATACAAACACTGCTAAATGAAGATAACGGCTTAAATAAAGCACTGCTTAGATGCTACAAAGAAACCATTAAAAGTCTTGTCAAAAGAGATTTAAAAATTTGTATATTAACAATCGAAATTTACAATAAACTTCAAGACATATTACAAAATTAGCATGTTTATGGTAAAATAATGTTCAAGGTGAGGAAGTGCAAATGAAGGTATTGGAAATTAAGAACAATTTAGTGAAAATCGCTTATGATGTAAAGGACAATCTTGCTCTTTCAGGATTTGTTATAATTGAAGACACTAATACTCCTTATGTTGCACAGGTCGTTAATGTTAAAGCCGATACAACAACAAACTATGCTATTGTTAAGCTTTTATTTACATTTAACGAAGAAGGCATTTTAAAAAATTATAACGGGACAATACCATCACTAAAATCTGTAATTTCAGTGCTTCCTTCAAAAGAATTGCTGGATATTATTCCGGCAGAAACTCCGCTTGTCCTCGGGCAGCTTGCACAGCAGGATGTACAAATAAAAGTCGACAAAACTATACTTGATAACAATCTTCTTGTTTGCTCAAATAACCTTGAAAATACAAATATTCTTCTAAATAATATTATTGAACAGGTGAAAGACAAAATAGTAGTCTTTGACACTGATGGTCTTATTGAAAGCGAACAAAAAATTGTATTCGGAAAAGATTTTAAACTTCCTCTAAACTATGACACAATAAACTTTATATATGACAATGACCTTGAAGATGTTGATGCTACCAGTAAAGCAGTTATTCAAGATATTTTCATTGAAGTTCAGGAATATACCAAAACATTACCGGAAGGCTATCTGCCGTTTGAAACATTCTTAAATGTAGTAGACCAGCAATATAGAGAAACTCAAATTACCCAGCTTATCCTGCTTAAAAATAAATTATTAAAATACAGAGATTTAAATGTATTTGCCGAAACTTTAAAAGATATATTAAATCTTAGTATTGCAATTGAAAAAAATGATGTTACTGTAATTGATATTTCAGAAATGACCCCTGAACTGCAAAAAGAAATTATGTCATATATACATAATACGATGCAGTCTGTAAATGAAAATATATACCTTTTTGCCAAAATAGACAGTTCAAATGCAGATAAAAAATTATTAAAAAAATTCGTCGAAAGAACTAATGTTTTCACAACAATTATATGTCCGCATGCATTTAAATATATTCAGGAGCTTAAAGAAATTGCTCAAAACCTTATACTTTTTGCACCGCTTACAATGCAGCATGATTTTGCATCGTATAACAGTTTTTTGAATAAACTAAACAGTGATGAGTTTATAATTTACGGTGCTCACACACAGAATATACCGCTTATTGTAGAGCTTGATGAATTAAATTTTGAAGATATTCAAAAAGATACTGCAGAAGAAAAAGAGAATCAAGAAACCAAAGCCGAAGAAAAAGAACCACAAGAAGAAAATACTCAAAATACACAACAAGAAGAACAATCTTTTGTACCTATGCCGGCACCTGCAAAACAATTAAACCCTGAAATAAATGCCGACACTAATGAAAATACTACATCTGAAACCGGTAATGACGTTTCTAAAACTATGCCGGAAGTTGAATATCCTGATATTGTAATAGAAGAAATTCCGGAATCAGAAGATAATGAGCTGACACAGGCTGATAATAATGTACAAGTTCTACAGGAACCTGAAATAACTGAAATAACTGAAATTTCCCCAAATGCAGAAGAGCCGGCAATTCAAGAAGAAGCCCTGGAACCACAAACCCAGATAGAAAACATAACTATAGAAGAACCAGAAAACGATAATACAACAATATACAATATTCTTGAATCTGAAGATGAGCCTGAAGAGAAAGAAATTACACTAGAAGAACCCGAAATTGACTATTCTATTGATGAAGTAGATCTAGGTTCAGATTTTCAGGAACCGCAAATTATTGAAAGCACTGATGAACTTATAGAGCGTGCTAGTAAAGAAGTTGATAGATTAATGTACGAAAAACTTCCGGAAAATGAACAGCAATCATCCTTAGATTTTTTAGAAAGCCTTGCTACTGATGATGAGCTTACAGAGGAAGACTTAAATTTAATCGGGGATTTATCTGCACAAAATAGCATTCCGGACATGCCTGAATTACAAGATGACCAGCCTCCGGTAGTACCTGTTTATGCAGCAGATGATATACCAAACAGCGAAATGCAGAATTTTGAACCGGGAGACAGAGTTTCTACAGCTAAATACGGAGAAGGAATTGTTTCTAAAATGACAAAATATGGTAATAAACTGCTTTGCCTGATAGAATTTCCGAAAATCGGCAGACGCCTTCTTGACCCTGCTGTAACAGAAATTACAAAATTATCTTAAATGTGATGCACCTTTTAGATATACAAATTTGGGAACAAAATTATCCTCACAATTTAAAACTATAAGCACCCGCAGGCATTTTTCAAGGGAATCAGGGACATTAAGCTCATGAAAACACATCATAGCAGTATCTTTCCATCCCATATCAATACGCGCAAATTTAGCAGGGAAAGCAGCATTTAAATCATCTGTCAAAGTAAAAATCGCATGCGAGATTTTTGAAACTTCTATATTGTTTTTATTTATCATTAATGACAAAAGCTCCAGTGTAGCATTTCTTATTGCTTCAACAGAATTTTCATCAACCGTAATTGCCCCTCTTATCCCTTTTGTAATCATTATCTGTAACTCCTGCTAGTTTTATTTCTGTAAAATGTGCTGTCCGTTAGCCCAGTCTCTGGCAGGCATTTCTCCCTTACCTTCCGGTTTGACTTTGACAAGAAGAATGCAGTCTTTTCCGCATCCGACAACAAGCCCCTCTTTTGAAAGCCTAACAAAATCCCCGCATTTTCCTTGTTCTGGAAGCACACGTGTTTCAAGAACTTTGATAATTTTTCCGTTATGCATAAAATAAGCTGAAGGGAATTTATAAATACCACGCACAAGATTATGAATATCCTGAGCAGTCTTTGACCAGTCAATAAGAGTTTCTTCTTTTGTAAGCTTATTTGCCATACAAACGCCATCACTACACTGTTTTTGAGGGATAAGAGTATTATTGGCAAGACCTGTTAATGTTTTTTCAATCAATTGCGGTGATTTACTGCTTATTTCCTCAAATAAATCAACACAGGTCATATTATCAGGGATATCAATAACCTCTTTCAGACAGACATCGCCGCAATCAAGCCCTAATTCCGTAATCATTGTACAAATACCGGTCTTTTTATCACCGTTAATGATCGCCCTTTGAATAGGATTAGCCCCGCGATACTTAGGCAGAAGCGATGCATGAAGGTTAATTGTCTCAAATTTAGGAATGTCCAGAACTTCCTGAGATAAAATCTGCCCGAATGCAAATGTTACAAAGAAATCGGGACTTAGTTTTTTTAATTCAGAAATAATTTCAGGTTCTTTTCTTATTGATTTTGGCTGAAAAACAGGCAAACCTTTTTCTATTGCAAACTGTTTTATCGGCGACATAGTTAATTTATGTCCGCGCCCAGCCGGCTTGTCAGGCTGTGTAACAACTGCAAGCACATTAAATTTATCAGAATTATACAGATACTCCAGCGATTTCAAAGCAATTGCAGGAGTTCCAAAAAATACAATACTAATCATTTTTATTTTCTAATTCCTTATCCAATTCAGGTTCATCAATCAATCTGTCAGGTTCAACAGGAGGAAGATTATGTTTTGCAAGAATTTCATCTGTTTCAAAACGGTTCACGCAGTGATCAATAAACAAAATTCCGTCAAGATGATCATTTTCATGCTGAATTGCCCTTGCTAAAAGGCAGCCGTCTTTAGCTTCCAAAACAAAAGGTCTACCATGACGGTCAAGTGCTTTTACCATAATATTTTTATAGCGTTTTACATCGGTATAAGCTTCCGGAAAACTTATACAGCCTTCCTGGGCTACTATTGCACCGGATTTTTTTATAATTTTGGGATTTATAAAAACTATAGGATTTAAAGGTTCATCATTCTTTGAAACATCAACGACAAAAACTCTATAGTTAACACCTATTTGCGGAGCTGCCATACCGACTCCGTTTTTGGCATACATAGTGTCCAATAAATCCTGCACAAGCTCCTGAATTTTTCTTGATACCTTATGAACTTCCTTTGAAGGTTCTCTTAAACTCTTTTCTCCATATTGTAAAACTCTTTTTACGGACATACTTATAACCTCTTAGCTATTCTACTTAATACAAATAATATAGCATAAAAAATGTTATCTGACATCAAGGAATTTATGAACCTGTGGAATTAAGCGAACGTTTTCATATTTTTCAAGGAATTTATCAAGGATATATGATGCGAATTCTGAAGTTACAGACATTTTGTCTCCAATCATTTCAGGCTGTAAAATTAATTCAATATTATATTTTTTGCCGAGTTCACAACAGCTATTTATCTCATCCTGTGTGATTTTTGAATTAAAAACTATTTTGGCAAAAGTCTCAACCCCTCTGCAATTGTCAAAAAATTTGTCATGAAACTTATAGGAATTTTTGATACCTGTTGCACTTTCAAGTTTTATATCGGCAGAAACAATATCTATAAAAGACTTTACCTCTAAAAATTTATCAGCTAATGTTGCATTTGTTTCTAAATAGATTTTTTGATTAACCAATGGAAGAAAATCTTTCAAAAAATCGGCCGAAAGAAGCGGCTCGCCGCCTGTTAGAGATACTGAATGAATTTTATCATACGAATTAACCTTGTTCGCAAGCTCGCATGGATCATACTCTTCAAAATCTTTGTCTGATAAAAATTCCGTATCACAGTAGTTACATTTCAAATTACAGTTGCAAAAACGCACAAATAACTGTTTATAACCTACATAAGGCCCTTCACCCTGTATTGATTGAAAAATTTCTTTAATTTTAACCTTACTCATTTAGCAAATTCTCTCTAATATTTTGTGATGATATTTTTTTTAGCTTCTCATAAAGCCTGATTTCATCATCCGACAAAGAACAAGGAATTTCAATATGCACTACGACAATCATGTCTCCGGATTTTCCATTGTGTTTCAAACCCTGCCCTGCAAGACGAAACTTTTGTCCGGAATGCGTACCTGCCGGAATTTTAAGAGATAAACTTGTGTCAAATGAAGGAATTGTTATACGTCCGCCCAAAACAGCTTCAAAAGGTGTAATCGGAATATTATAAATTATATTATTTCCTTCAAATGCGATTTTATTATTCGGCTCAATTTTAATATTAATAAACAAATCGCCGTTTTTCCCGCCATTTTGACCTCTGGAACCTTCATTCTTAATTCTTAATTTTGTACCGTTTTTAACATTTTTCGGTATTTTGACAGTAATTTTTTTATGCTCGCTTTTTTCACCTGACCCTTTACAAACTTTGCATAAAGAACCGTTAATAAATTTTCGTCCTTTGCAATTAGGACACTCAGAGGTATGCATAACATTAATTACTCTCTCTGTTCCTCTGACAGCCTCTTTTATTGTTATAGAAACATTTTCATAAATATCTTCTCCGCGGACAGGATGAAATTTTTTCTTTTTTGATTTGGGTGAAGAAAATTCTTCAAAAATTTCATTAATTTTTTGGGAGAAATCTTCTTTTGACATTTTAGGCTCTGTATGATTTTGGAATGATGATTGTTTTTTATATTCGCTTTGAGCTTGCTCTGATGATGTATGCTGCTTTTCTTCAGTTTTTTTAGAAGATTTGAAAAATCCATTTAGAGTATCATATTGCATGCGTTTTTTAGCATCAGATAAAACTTCATAGGCCTCTGTAATATCTTTAAACTGCGCTGTACCGTAAGGGTTTACGTCAGGATGAAATTTTCGCGCGAGCTTTCTGTATGCGCTCTTTATTTCCGCATCCGTACTGTCAGGTGTAACTCCAAGAATAGAATAATAGTTCTTCATATATTTATATATAATGAAGTTTTAAAAATTATCAACCTGCTCACAGATATCAGCGCGGTATTTTTTACCGTCAAATTCTATAACATCAATATCTTCATAAAGGTGTTTTCTTGCTCTTGAAAGAGTTTTAGCTGTTCTTGTCAAAACAAGATTTTTTCCTTTAATAGTTTCATATTCAAAATATTCATTTTTCTTTATACCGAAATTTGATATATCAGATTCAACAAATTCAAGCCCGTTAATAATCTTACCTTCCAAACGGGAAGAAAGCACACAGGAAACAGATGAATTATTTGACACAGCAATACTTTCATAATCATCAGCAAAAGAGCCGACAGCACAGGCCTCAAAAAGTGTTAATAAATTCTCTTCAATCAGATTTAAAACAGCCTCAGCATCATGATCCGCGAGAAAAGGTTTAAAGCCCAGTACAACAAACTGGCCGTCAGGCTGCAAAACACACTCAGCGCCTAAAATACCCAGATAAGGTGTTCCCTTCTTTTCCAGTGATTGAAGAACCTTTTGAACAACTGAATCCATTATCTCAAATTCCAGTTCTTTTGAAATTTTATAATCAGGAGTATAACAACCTATACCTGAAGTTAAAATTCCGCCATCGCCGTCTTCCATAAATTTATAATTTGCGACAGATGTCAGAGGCAATACGCTATAACCGTCAGTAACAGCATAGAAAGTAAATTCATGTCCGTAAACAAAATCTTCCAGAACGACTTTTTTCTCATCTTTAAAAAACAAATCTTCAACAAAAGTCTTTGCCGTAATAAAAGTATTGCACACCAGACGGTCAGCAGAATTTGAGTTTTCATCCGCTCTTATAACCTGCGGCATAACTGCATTTTTTAAATAATCAACAGCAGGCTGTAATTTATCAAAAATTGCAAACCTGGGCGTCGGAATTCTTAGCTTATACAAAAATCTCTTGCCTGCAGATCTGCTTAAAGCAAAAGAAGCACTCTGAGCAGACGGTGCAAATATCAACTGATCGTTTGCCTGAAAAAGTCCTGCTATATCATTTTTTATAGCAGTCTCGGAGACAGCAATTGTTAAATCAATACCATTTTCAAGAACAAATTCCAAAATTTCCTGCACATTATCTTCTCTGATATCAACACATTCTATAAGTTCCTTTAATGCATAATTGCCGGGTGCAGCATATATATCGCAGTCATATTTCCTGAACTTTTTTACAAGAGCATATTCTTTTGCAGAATTGCCGACAATTAGAACTTTTTTTCTTTTATTCATAATAGGTATTATATTACAAAAATTCTAATTCAAATACAGGATTTTATTAAGTTTTTTTAAGAATTATACAAAATTTATGTTATAATAATGACAAAATTAAAATTATTATTAAAAATTCAATGGTATAGTGAGGTAGCATAAATGGCAGGTATTGTAAATTTACTATCACAGATGTTTATTCCGCAGACGACACAGGTAGCGGCACCTGTAAGAAATTCTGATCCATACAGCAATAATCCGTTTGTAAACTATAAAGGCAACAGCCTCAATAATTACGCAAAAAATAAACCTGTCAGGGGAGGTTATTTTGCCGGATATTATAACGGAAAACAAAATATTGTAGGACAGCGTCTCTTCATTGAAGTTTAAAAATTTCTCAACAATTGACATTTTCAAAAAAACGCGTTATAATATGTATAAAGGCAGGAACAAAAAAGATTGAGAGTATATGAATAAAAAATTTTTTTGGGGATTTACACTTGCTGAAATATTAATTGCCGTTGCAATAGTCGGCATTATTGCAGCACTTACAATTCCCGGCGTCGTTTCTAATTACAATCAAAAAGCATTAATAACCCAATTGCAGAAAAATTATATCGAATTACAGGAAGCGTTATTAATACTAAAAACAGAAAATTATCACAGAGGTCTTGATGGCTCAATTTTAAATAAAAAAGGCAGTAAAACCGTTGCTAATACCGCCGGTAGATTTTTAAGAGAGTATTATAAAATTTTAGACGACTGTGGTAGTGATACACAACCCTGCTTTGCTGATAAATATGCAGATATAAATTCATTAACAGACACAGACTTTAGTTGCGCTGATGGTTACTCAGTAACAGTTGCAAGCGGAGCTGCAATATGCATAATTCCGGCAGAAATTACCGATGATGATGTTGTAGACCCTAATACAGGAGCACCTACTTTAAAAGATATAGATAATCCTGCGGTTGTTTATATTGATGTAAACGGTACAGAAGGACCTAATATCGGCGGCAGAGATATGTTTACATATTCTATCTGGCAAGATTTTTCAATTGATGAAATTAATCCAGCCGATCCGGAGCTGGATGATTTAGAAGAAGCCAGAGAAACTTTATTTACAAATAATTGCAGAACATCAAACGTAGGAAGAGGATGTTTTGGAAAAATTCTTAATGATAATTGGAAACTGAATTATTAAAATGAAAGGTATTATATAATGAAAAAAATGTTTGCATTTACTTTATCCGAAGTTTTGGTAACAATGAGTATAATCGGCGTTATCTCAGCTTTAACGGTTCCCACTCTGATAAACAATTATCAAAGAAAAACTCAGGTTGTACAGTTAAGAAAATCTATTAATGATGTTGTAAATGCCATAGACATGTACATAACGGAAGAAGGCAAAACATCATTTAAAGCAACTCCGTTGTTTGCAAATCTCGACGACTTTATAAGCCAGAAATTAAAAGTTTTAAAAACATGTGAAGCAGAAGCCACAGGCTGTTTTGCAAATGAACAATACATGCCTGTCGGAGCAGGTACTGGTACAAATTTTGAATGTGCAGGACAATCTTATGTATTAGCTAACTCTTCTGCGATTTGTATGACAAAAGGTAATGACGATCTTATCAGTGTGAATATTGATGTTAACGGAACAGAAGGTCCTAATATCGGCGGCAGAGATATGTATATATTTTACATACTTCCATCCGGAGAGGTTACTTATTGTTCAAATGGCGCCGCAACCTGTGACGGCGATGTTGGAACCTGTACAGGTTCCGCTATAGGTGAAGGCTGTACGGCTGTACTAGCTGAAAACAACTGGCAAATGACATATTAATGAAATATATTATTATACTCTGTACAACCAACTCATTTGACAGTGCCGAGACTATTGCAAATTATCTGGTAAAACAAAAATTGTCGGCATGTGTTAATATAATGCCCAAAATATATTCAGTCTACAGCTGGCAAAATAAAATAGAAAAAGATGAAGAATATTTACTAGTGATAAAAACAAGAAAAACTTTGTTCAATAAAATAAAAGACAGCGTCACTACCCTGCATCCTTATGATGTGCCTGAAATAATATCTTTTGATATAACCGACGGCTCTGATGAATATTTAAAGTGGCTTGATAACAACACAATAAAAACTTTACATTAATTTACATTAAACTTACAGCTAGCAAAAATTTTTATTTTTATGTTTCATTAATAAACAAATAGGAGAAAATTATGCAGCAAGTAAGTTTATATAATCTAAACCACAAAAATTATAGCTATAAACCAAAATTTGAAGGCCGTTACCCGACAAGAGATGACTTAGTAACGGTAATGCCCTTTAAAGCGAGAAAACTAGTAAAAAAAATGGATAAATTTATTGAAGATGAATGGACTGAAATAAAAAAAGCTGACACCGGTTTTTCTGCTTTACCTTTTTACACCCTTACCGGAAAAAAGAATGAAGTAGCGACAATAAAACCTGTTTATCAAGGTTATAACAAATATATTCTCTTTGAAATAACCAACGATAAGAATACTGAAAGGATAATGATAAACCGGCAAAATCCGGATTTATTCAGATTTGAAAGAACAGTTGAAACAGATTTCGGATACGCGACAACAAAATCATTTAATAGTGCACATGAAAGAAATGAAGATATTGAAACACGCGTAGGGAAATATGTAGAAGAATATTTTCCGAAAGTTCTGCCGCGCCCTAAAGTCGACCAGTAAAAAGTTATTTGCTTACTAATTTTATTCTGTTACCCATATAGCTTCTTACATCTTTATTATAACCGACAAGAAGGTTATGAAAATTGGCACCGCTTTTTTTGCACTCTGCTCTCAAAAGAGCTATGCCCTTGTTATAAAGCTGTTGAGCTGTGTTAATATTACTCTGGGCAATACGTCCGTTCTTATAAATTTTTGATGCTAATGAAATATCCATTATCCTGCGCTTACATAAACCACTCATATCTTTATTAGTTTTATTTGATTTGCTATATGTCATTTTATTTATGGCAGCTTCATATTTCCCGGCTTTCAATGTATACAAAAGCCCCGGTGTATCAGTAATTATATCAGTACCTTTATTAAAAGCCATATCAAGAAGAGCTTCTTTAATTGGCTGCGGCAGTTTATCGTATTTGGTCTTGCCGCCCATTATTGAATAAAGATTTTCTTCTACTTTTAAAAGGTCATTTGCGAGCAATTCACAAACCTGGCTATTAGAAAGTTTCTGCGGTTCGCCTTTTTTTACGACATGCCCGACGCCTATTGTTTTAACCCCTGCATCATCTATATAAGGAGTGTTATGAAATTTATAGTCTCCAAGATTTGCATTATCTTCAGCACGCTTTAATTTTTTTATAAAATCACTGCTCACTCCCAGAGATTTTGCGACATCATTTAAATTTCTTACATTTTTGGCTCTTCTTTTAGGCGGAACTTTAACAATCTGGCCTGGGCGTATTTTTTTAGCGGATTCTTTAGTCATTAAATTTGCATCCAGAATACTTCTTTCTTCAACTCCGTATTTTTTTGCAATGCCTGAAAGACTTTCTCCTGATTTAATCTTGTGATTTGGATTTTTAACAGTTGAAAGATAACGTGATCTGAGGGCCTCTGTTTGAAGCTGTTCATCAGTCTTTGAGCCTGTTATTTGAATTTCATTTTTGTAAACTTTCTTTTTTACAGTTCCGAAAACAGAATTTTTATTAACAGAATTTGTATTTTTTGCAGGCTCAGTGTTCAAGCCAAATACTGTTTTTATACCGTTTTTTATAGAATTTAAAATACTCGTCAAAAAATCCATTATACAATTAATCCATTATTTAATACCAAAATACTCATCCAAACCGTCAATTAATTTATTTTCAAATCTGTCTTGAAAAGCTTTTGAATCCAAATTTTTACATTTTGAACCATTTACATATTCGACTTCTAGTAAAACTGACGGTATATTTTTACTTTGCATAAGAACCTGCAAACCATTTACTCCCGGAATTCGTTCAGACAATTCAGCCTTAATCCATGACTCATTATTCAAATTTGATTTCATTATTTCAGCAAGCTTTGTATCATCTTTAAAATTCGGATCATAGCACACACCTGTCCCAGACTGTCCTTCTGCGGAATCTGCATGTAACGATACAAATGCAATATCATCTTTACTATACTTTTTACCGCCTTTTGTCCCATTCATCAGGTTATCAATCAATTTTGAAACAGATTTTTCATCAGATATAGTTTCTGCATGCCCGGTTATCATAACTACTGCATACCCCTTTGCTCTAAGCTTATCTATTGTATCTTCTGTATAAATCTTCATTTTTTCATATTCAATAAGGGGTGCATATTTTCCACTTTCCTTTTTTATAAAACTATAAGTTCCAGTATCAAAATAACCAGTTTGTGAACTGTAACCACCATGACCAGGGTTTAAAATAATAACTTTACCATTAGGTATTGAGATAGGTTTTAAAAGTTCAGTCTCAGCAGCAACAAGTTTTCCGTCTTTTATAACCGGAGCCGGAATCCTATCCATAGGCGACAAATCTAAATTATCAAGATTATACGGAATCTTATTTATGCTACAATATTTTTGAAATTCTATTTCCGCCTCATCTTTTGCAGACTCTATAGCCCCTGATTGTAACTTTTTTGCAGTAAATACTTTATTCCTAGACGGTTTGACTATTGTATCTGCAGCCGCTGCAGGTACAGTGTAGCTTGTATATTTATTACTAATAACCTGTCCTTTTGCAGGGGTAGGTACTTTCAGCATTTCATCTATCATACTGTCAAGTTTTTCAGTATTAACCATGCCAAATGAATCAAACTGTGCGTTAAGCTCCTGTTCAAAGTCTTTTCTTTCATTTTGCGGAATATTTTTCTGTTTTGCCAGAGCATCATATACGTACATAACAGCATCTTTTCTGGCGTCCTGTCTGCTTGTAATTTCACTTGTGATTCTGTTAATTAAAGAACGCCCGTCATTAGCCTTTGAATACTCTGTCAAAACATCCGAAACATTTTTAGAATTAATTTCTTTCAGCATATCATCAAAAGGCTTTTTACCTACAGCGCCCCATTTATCGTTTGCTACATCTTCCAGTCGTGCAGCAATTTCTTTTGGCGTAAATGACGAATTCCAGACGCACTTATTAACTGAATCTGCACCCACCAGAGCACCAGCCGCAAGACCGGTAAAATCTTCTCTTGCATTAAGTACATCCGATAAATCTTCAACCGGCGGAGCTGAAGGAGCATTATTTTCTTTATTATTTTTACTTTGCTTTGAATTTGTCAATTTATATGGTTTAACATAAAATTCCTCGTTTTTTTGTGCTTTATACTCATTATATGGTTTTGGAATTTTATTTAATTTACAAAATTCTTCAACAGACATATTGTATTTTTTCGCTAAAGCATAAATACCTTTTCCTTCAGGCACTTTATCCATAGGAAGCTTTACTTTTGTTCCTTTTTTAATTGTTGAATTTTTAACACCAGTCCATTGCATAAACTCTTCGTTTGACATTCCAAGTAATTTGGCATAATGCGACACTGCAGTATCTTTTGGTGGAACAATAAACTTTGGACGTTGGTTTTTATTTGCACTATCTGAATTAACTATCTGCTTTGCATTTTCAATGTAAATAAAATTCTGACTCATTTTAATTTCCTCGTAAATCTACTACACAAAAACTTTTATCGGAAAAGAAATCAGAAAACTTTAAAAAATTTGTATAGAAATTAAAAAAAATTTACATTTATCATGCTAAAATTATATAATTCCTTTAATGTATGTTATAGCGCAGTCAATATTTGTCATGCGTATTAGAAGAAAATTAAAATAAAAAAATCATAAAAAAGCGAAACCTGATTGGTTTCGCTTTTTTATTGTATGAAATTAATTATTTCATTAATTCGCCGACAGCTTTGTATACAGCCATACGTTTTGCTGCATCTTCTTCTGCCTGTGCATAAAGAGCCTCAGCAGCTTCAGGATTTGTTTTCATCAGAGATTTATAACGTCCTTCAGATCTGATGAATTCCTGATAGCTTCCTTTTGGATCTTTAGCATCCCAAGTGAACGGAGCGTCAGGGTTTGCAGGATTGTATCTATATAACGGGAAGTATCCTGCTTCAACAGCACGTTTTTGTTCTGTCTGGGTTTTGCTCATATCAATACCATGAGCGATACAAGGAGCATAAGCAAAGATGATAGAAGGTCCTTTATAGCTTTCAGCTTCTTTGAATGCTTTAAGAGTTTGTGCTCTGTCAGCACCAAGAGCGACTGATGCTACGTATACGTAACCGTAAGACATGCTCATCAAGCCCATATTTTTCTTGTAAGTTCTCTTACCGCCTGTAGCGAATTTAGCAACAGCACCGGTTGGAGTTGATTTAGATGCCTGACCGCCGGTATTTGAGTAAACTTCGGTATCAAGAACAAGAATATTAACATCTTTGTCCTGAGCTAATACGTGGTCAATACCGCCGTATCCGATATCGTTTGCCCAGCCGTCACCACCGATAATCCATACGGATTTATCAGTAAAGTAGTCTTGCAGTTCTCTGACTTTTGCTAAGTCAGGGCATCCGCAATCTGCATATTTTGCAATAACTTCTTTAGCTTTGTCTTGAGCTTTGATAGCCTCTTCTGTTTTTGAGTTTTCAAAATGAGCCATAGCGCCCTCAAGAGCTTCTTTCAAATCAGCAGGAGTTTTTTCGTTAGAAAGAACTTTTTCTACATAAGATTTCAAAGTCGCTCTGTTCTGGTCAACTGCCAGTCTCATACCAAAACCGAATTCAGCGTTGTCTTCAAACAATGAGTTAGCCCATGCAGGTCCTCTGCCGTCTTTATTCTTAGTATAAGGAATAGTCGGGAAAGTTCCGGAATAGATTGAAGAACATCCTGTTGCATTTGCTACGATAACGTTTTCTCCAAACAATTGTGAAACAAGTTTAACATAAGGAGTTTCACCGCACCCTGCACAGGCACCTGAGAATTCGAATAACGGTTTTCTAAGCATTGCACCTTTAATTGTATTGGTATTGTTTTTACCCATAACATTATCTGGTAATTCATCAAAGAATTTCTCGTTTTCCATTTCACAAGCTGCTTCTTCTTTTTCAATAGAAGACCAAGTTAATGCTGCTTTTTCAGGGTTTTTAGCCATCGGACACTGATCTAAGCAAACACCGCATCCTGTACAATCTTTGCAATAAACCTGAACTTTAAATTTTTCACCATGATCGTTAGGTTTAGCATCAACTGTATTAAATGATGCAGGAGCATTTTTCAAATCATCTGCTTCAATAAGTTTTGTTCTGATTGCAGCATGCGGGCAAGCTGATGCACAAATTCCGCACTGAATACAGAATTCTGAATTCCAATGAGGAACTCTCGGTGCAATACCGCGTTTTTCAAGACATGCTGTCCCTGTTGGAATAACGCCATCTATTGACATTGCTGATACTGGAATATCATCACCTTTTTGTCTCATTGAAGGTTCGATGATTTTCTTTGCGAAATCTGATGCGTTATCAGGAATTAATTTAACATCATCAACACATCCTACTCCGTCAAGTGATGCAGGAATTGGAACTTCTTCTGTTGCGTTAACTGCAGCATCAATTAATGCTAAGTTCATATTAACAACATCATCGCCTTTTTTCTTGAAGGTTTTCTTAGTCATTTCTCTCATACCTTCAAGAGCCTGTTCAAACGGAATAATTCCTGAAACTTTGAAGTATGCAACCATCATAACTGTGTTTGCACCTTTACCTCTTAAGCCGGGCTGTTGTTCAATAAGTTTTTCAGCATCTACATTGTAGAATTTGATTTTCTTATCAATGATGGTTCTTTGCATATCGCGTGTAAGGTGTGCGAATGCTTCTTCTTTAGTGTACGGGCTGTTAAGTAAGAATGTCCCGCCTTCTTTGATACCTTTCAACAGGTCGTATCTGCCAACGTATGCATGAGCTGAGCATGATACAAAGTCAGGTGCTGTGATAAGGTAAGTAGATTTAATCGGTTTATCGCCAAATCTCAAGTGAGAAACAGTTACACCGAAAGATTTTTTAGAGTCGTAAGCAAAGTAAGCCTGAGCATCTTTGTTAGTGTATTGACCGATAATCTTAATAGAGTTTTTGTTAGCACCTACTGTACCGTCAGAACCTAACCCCCAGAACATGCAGTTTGTAGTTCCTTCAGGTTCTGTAACGATATGTTCAGTAACTTTTAATGATTTATTAGTTACATCATCTTCAATACCGACAGTAAATCCATGGAAACCGTTGTTTTCAGCATGTTTGTAAACTGCAAGAACCATAGAAGGAGTGAATTCTTTAGAAGCCAAACCGTAGCGACCGCCGATAATTCTGACATCTTTGCCTTCCATAGCTGCTACAACGTCTAAGTATAAAGGTTCGCCGATTGATCCGGGTTCTTTAGTTCTGTCAAGAACTGTAACACGTTTTGCTGTAGCTGGTACTGCAGCTAAGAAGCGTTTAACGTCAAACGGTCTGTACAATCTGACTTTAACCAAACCGTATTTAGTACCGCGTGTAGCATTCAGGTATTCAATTGTTTCTTCAATTGTTTCGCAGCCTGAACCCATTGCAACGATGATATCTGTAGCATCAGGAGCACCTACGTAATCAAACGGATGATACTGTCTGCCTGTTACAGATGCAACTTTGTCCATATATTCCTGAACAATGTCAGGTACTGCATCATAATATTTGTTAACAGTTTCGCGGCCCTGGAAGTAAACATCGGTGTTTTGAGCTCCGACTTTGCAAATAGGAGCTTCCGGTCTCATTGCTCTTTGTCTGAATTCTTCAATATATTTAGGTTCAACAAGTTTTGCAATGTCTTCATAAGAAATTTCTTCAATTTTATGAACTTCATGAGATGTTCTAAATCCGTCAAAGAACTGCAAGAACGGAACTTTTGCTTTGTATGTTGATAAGTGAGCGACAAGAGCCAAATCCATTTCTTCCTGAACTGAATTTGCAGCGAGCATTGCATAACCTGTGTTACGGCATCCCATAACATCTGAATGATCGCCAAAAATTGCAAGAGACTGTGCAGCAATTGCACGTGCTGCAACGTGAATTACGTGCGGCAACATTTCGCCTGCCATTTTGTGCATTACAGGTATCATTAACAACAAACCTTGAGAAGCTGTGTATGTTGAAGTTAATGAACCAGCCGCCAATGAACCATGTACAGCGCCTGCTGCACCGGCTTCTGACTGCATTTCAGCTACTCTTACTTCTTCGCCCCAGATATTTTTTTTGTGCTGAGACGCCCATTCATCAATCCATTCACCCATTGTAGATGAAGGAGTGATAGGATAAATTGCGGAAACTTCGCTTAAGGCATACGCAATATGCGCTGCGGCGTAGTTACCGTCAACTGTTATAGTCTTTCCTGGCATAATTACAAACCTCCTTATTTTATGCGCTATTTACTTAATAACTATACCCCTTAATTTTAATACAAACAAAAATTTTTGACAAAAAATAATTAATGATTTATAATCACTCTTGTATCATTTTTGTAATAATTTATCCCAAATCGGGCAATAAAATTTATGATAATGTTTTTATATAATTAACCTTTATGGAGTTATGTGTATGATTAAATTAAGTCAAAAAGTTTTAAGCGGATTAGGTAAATATCCCAAAACCAAGCCAAAACCTGAAAATATTGTAGACGGTGTAAATAAAAATAAAAAAAGATTTAAAGCAAGAATGTCTACTCCTCTTGAACGTTCTCCACAAAAAGATACTTTCAGCGTGCAGACAAATAAAAACTCTAAAACTGCATCTGGGAAGAAGAAGGAGGATAGAAGAACTCATATTGGTGATTTTTTAGTTAAAAGCAATATGAAAATTGCAGAAGATTATAAATCAGATTTAAAGCGTATTGCTCTTGAAGTACCGGGTGCTTCTTTTATCATGGAAGCTAATACTCGTTCTGCGAAAGAACTTAAATCAATTTTAGGAAAACTTGCAAGCAGAAGCGAGCAATTCCCTGAACGTGGTTATAGAGGTGTAATTAGGGATGGTGTTAGAGCTACTATATTTATGCCTGATGCCGATAAGAATTTCCCGAAAGTTATAAAAGCAATGGAAAATAAAGGGTATAAAATTGCAAAAACCTTTGCGGAAGACGTTAATGGAAATATAGTGTTGAATAAAAACGGTATGCCAAAAATGGTAGATGATATCGATATCAGGTTTCGTGAAAATTCGGTATCTTCAGGGTATGAAGATGTTCAAATGCGTTTTGAAAAAGGCGATAAACTTTATGAATTATTAATCTTACCTGGCCCAAACTATGCAGTCTTTAAAGAAAAAGAACATAAAATGGTGTTTGAAAACTTGAGAAAATATAAAGAAGATGGTTTTAAGAATGATGAGGGCGCAAAACAAATTATAAATGCTATTCAAGAAGAATTTCATACAGTTACAAGACCTTTGTATAAACAAGCGTTGGATAGAGATGTCTTAGGCAGCAGGAATGTTGCTCCAGAACCTATTACATTTACAGAAAAAGGGATTGATACCATAAATAAATTGTTCAAATCTTTAAAAACCTTATATAGAGGTAAATTTGAGGCCCTCCCACCAAGTAAGAGGTCTAAACCTGATTTCCGCCAGACAAAAAATTATAAAACTCTTGATATGCTAGAAAATAATTTGCGGGAATTTATGGAGGAATATAAACCTATATCTCAACAATAGCAACATTTTCTATATGAAAAGTATGGCAAAACATATCAAATGGCTGTATTGATTTTACTCCGCAGCCTTTTTGGCATAAATATTTTAAATCACGTGCAAGAGTCGCAGGATTGCAGCTTACATAAATTATTTTTTCTTTTGTATGTTTAAGCGTTTCATCAAGCGCTTCTTTTGTACAGCCTTTTCTTGGCGGATCAAGAATTGTTATATCAAATTTTTTCTTTATAGATTTTAAATATTTTGTTGTATCTGCACAGTGAAGTTCTACATTTTTTATATTGTTAAGCTCTAAAACCTCTTTTGCTTTTTCTATGGATTCTTTATTTTCTTCAACGCTTATAACTGTTTGTGCTATATCACTTACGGTAATTCCAAATGTTGCAATTCCTGCATAAGCGTCAAAAACTGCAGCATTTTTGTGTTTTGAAATTTCATCTTTTACGTATTTAAAGATATTTCCAGCGCTTTTCGGATTTATCTGGAAAAAAGTTGATGCGCCGATTTTGAAAGTTTTGTCTAAGATTTTTTCATAAATAAAATCGCTGCCGCAGACGCATATTGTTTTTTCGCCTAAAATTACATTTGTCTTTTTGCTGTTGAAATTAATACAAACTCCTGTAGCTTCTTCAAATTTTTCAAATATTGCTTTTGCAAAGTCAGATAATTTCTCTGAAATTTTGTTATTATTAATAACCAGTGTAACAAGTAATTCCCCGTTATCGGCAGAGTGTCTCAGAACAATATGCCGTAAATCGCCTGTGTGTTTTTGCTCGTTGTAGCCTGAAATGTTAAATACAACGGCTTTGTTTCTTATAAAATCAATTACTTTATCGCAAATTTCAGGCTGTATGGGGCAGTATTTGATGTTAACAATTTCATGACTTTGCGGTTTATAGTAGCCTGCCAGAATTTTTTTTGAAACTTTAGTCTGCGATACTGGACACTGCACTTTATGTCTGAATTCTTTTATTTCAGGGCTTGGAATAGAATTGTTTACTGGAGTACCTATATTTCCTATAGTTTTCATTGCATCTTCAACTATTTGCTTTTTCAAAGTTAGCTGATAATCGTAATCTATAAACTGCATCTGGCATGAACCGCAGACATTATGCATGGGGCAGAAAGGTTTGACTCTATGGGGTGATGGTGTAATAATTTCAATTACTTTTGCATTTGCAAAATTTTTATTTACTTTAGTAATTTTTATTTTAAGCTCATCTTGCGGACAGGCATTTTCAACAAATACAACCTGACCGTTAATTCTTGCAATTCCGGTACCGAGATTTGATAATTTTTCTATTTTTACAACAAATTCATCCTTAATGTTCATGTTCAAATTATAGCATGTAAAAATTTGTCATTAAGGACTGCTCGATATCACAGATTAAAATTTTTGTCACCCTGAACTTGTTTCAGGGTCTTACCAAATTGATGTTATAACTATAAACTGGTAAGATTCTGAAATACATTCAGAATGACAATATTTATTCCCAATCCGTTGATAAATCTTTAAATTCAGGATTCATTTCTTTAATCAAATTTATTTTCCAATCTCTGTGCCATCGTTTTAATTGTTTTTCACGATTTATTGCAGTTTCAACAGAATCAGTTAATTCATAATATACTAATCTGTCAATATTATATTTTTTAGTAAAGCCTTCAACTACTTTATTTTTATGTTCCCAAACTCTTTTTTGCAAATTTCCGGTTACTCCGATATAAAAAGAAGTCTGCTAATAATTAGTCATTATATAGCCAGCATAAGTTTTGTTCATAGACTAATTATAACATGCCACACTGGTAAGATCCCGAAACAAGTTCTGGATGACACACGCTTATTGTCAACACACAAATTAGGAGGTTTTTTATGAAAACCAGAAAAGATGTAAATATAATAATCACATTTGACGATAAGCCGCAAATGGCGTAAACAGAGATAAAAAGAGCCTTTCGGCTCTTGATATTAATTAAATGGTGGGCGTTAGAAGACTGTCTTGGATTTGCTCCACGCTCACAGAGTTTCGCATTTGTGACTCTGCCACAGTATGCTCAATCTGTTCGCTAGCCGGACTAGCACATTGTGCGTCGTCCGTACGCAAATCCGCTCGAACTTAAAGCAAGGTTCTCGCAATCAAAACACTCAAAATAAAAAGAGGATTTGGAAAAATCCAATCCTCTTTTTAATGGTGGGCGTTAGAAGACTCGAACTTCTGACATCCTCCTTGTAAGGGAGGCGCTCTACCAACTGAGCTAAACGCCCTTAAAACTTATTTTATTTTGCGATTCCAAAACAAGTTTGGAACTCCCGCATTTCTAAAATTCACTTGGTTCATTAAGAACTGCGGTCGACTAAACGCCCTTTCGCAAAACTAATATTAACCTAAACAAATTTTATTGTCAACAGTTTATTTTAATGTTTTTTCTAATGTTTCTATTGCGTCGTTAATTTCCTGGAATATTTTTGTATATTCAGCTCTTTGAGCATCGTCCTTTGCTTTGTCAGGGTGATATTTAACCGCAAATTTACGTTTGATGTTTTTAAGAACAGTTTTATCAAGTTTATCGCTTTCTACAATTTGCGCAAATTCTTTTAAAGCATCATCTTTTTTCAAAAATTCTGATAATGTAGATTTTGCTTTTTTAGTTGTGTCGTTGAAAAAGTCGTTAAAGTTAAACTTGCTGCCGCTTGAATTTGTTTTGCCGGATTTGTTGTAATATCTGCTTTTGCCTGTATTAAAATGTTCCTGACCAAATTTTTCAATCTTATCGGTTATCTCATTAATCTTTTTGATTCCTTCAAAGTCACGTTTTAATAGACAATAAAGCCGTTTTTGCATCAAAGCGTGATACGTATCTAACTGGAAATGTGAAAATGTATATTGCAGAAGTTTCTCATCAATTTCATCAAATACTTTGTTTCCTTTAATGAAGTGTTTTTTGGCTTCTTTGTAGCCGTTTAGCATTTCGTCTGTAAATTTGTCAAGGTCGTCTATTGATGTTTTAGGAGTCAATTTTTCAAAGAATAATTTACTTCTTAAATTAAGTTCTTCTACATAAATGTTATTTATATTATGAACATTTCCGCCCAGTTCTGCGTGATTAACCTTCACATTTTTAGCGATTTCTTTTAGGTTCTGAGCTATTTTTAACTTTTCTTCTGTTGTAAATATATTATAGCTGTCGTATGTATTAGCATGGCTAAATAATTTGCATCCAAGATCAAATTTGTCATGTTTGAATGAGAATAGAGAGTTGGGTACGCTGTAAGTTACTGCTTTGTTTTGCGTAAATGCTGAAAGCATTTCTTTTATTAATTTTATGCCTTTTTTTGTTTCGCCCTCATTTTTAAGGTAAATATTATAATAAATATCGTCCATAAGCTGAAGTTTCATATCATCAGCAAGTTTATCGCTGTTTAAAACATTTTTTAAATCTTTTATATAGTCTTCATCAATTTTAGCTTCCTTAAAAATCCTGTTGTTATAATGATATCTTACACCTGCTGCAGAGTAGTCTTTGTAAAATATAATTGTACCTGGATGATAATCAAATTTTTCCTGTTTAACATTGTTTAAGATATCAAGGATTTTTTTAGCCTGTTCTCTATTCAGTTTAGAATCTGAAAAGTGTGTTATTATTAAATGCTGTGATAAATTTAGTTTTACGTCATCTGATGCCTGCGGGAGTTTTGCAATGATTTTATCAAGGACTTCAGGTGTTGCGATATCTTTTTCAGCTATAGTTTCATAAAGCTTATTTATATTTCCTGAAATTTGATCAGGTTTAATATTTTCTGACGGTTTGAGTGAAACTAAGGTATCGAATATATTTTCCCAGTTATTAGAGTTTATATATTTACCATTGGTTTCATAACCAAGAAGATATTCTATTGCTTCCAATTTTAACTTTGGATTATTCTCAGCTAAAATCGGTTTTATAATATCTGTTGCATCATCATCTTTGCCGAGTTTATCCAAATTGTTTTTGAAGTTATCTAAAACATTTTTTGCTTTTTTTGACATTTTTCCGGCAGCTTCATCAGCAGCTTGTTCTGCTGTCTTTGTTATATTTCTGCCTTTTATATAGTGGTGTGTGCCGATGGCAATTGCTGCCGCACCTATTGTTCCCAGTGCAATCAGAGCTTTTTTATTACGTTCATAAAAAGATTTTTCTTCTTTAGGTTCTTCCGGCTGTGTTTCTTTTACTTCCTGTTTTTGCTCTGCTTTAAAATTTATATTCTTTTTATCTATCCTTGAGATTTCACGAACATTTAATGTCATAAAACTTTGTCCTTTTTAATTTTCCCCTTATATATTAAAACGTGAAGAGGGCATTTTTGCGCATTACAACCGGATTGTGAAAAAATTGTTACAATTGATTTTCATCTGTCTCTTGCTGTTTTTCAAGAAGCTGTTTTTCATATTCCATACGCTGTTTTACTTTTATTTCATGTTTTGTGCCATGATGCGGTTCTTCGCGTTTGTATCTGGCATCTACCCACCACTTGGCAATGTGATAGGCTGGACCACGTCTCACAGGTTTGACCTTTTCTTCTTTTACTTTTTGTTCTTTATGTTTTTTAATTTTTACCGGTTTATCCAGATTGTCAATATTTGGTTTTTCAGGCGGAGGAACATCTGTATAGTCAAGCAAATCCGCTTCGTTAACCGCATAAGTCTCAGGACTGACGTAACCTTCATCTGCGATAGAGGTTAGCGGTACTGCTATTAATATTAAAATCAAAATATATCTAATCATCTTTCACTCTGAAATTCCAATAATAAATATTGTACACAAAAATAAATTTGAAACAAAATTTATTGTCTTACGTCAAGAATATTAAAAGTGTAGTGATAGCTGAAATAAGAAGACGAGGAATTTTTATGGCAGTACCGAAATATCTGGAAGAAGATTTATACAAAGATTTGAAGCCTGAGTATCAGGAGAGTTTAGAATTTATTGATCTGGAAGATGATGATATTGATGAACCGAAAACTTTTAATTCAATATCAAATGATGATGATATTTTGCAAATGTATTTGAAAGATATCGGAAAAGTTAAATTATTAAACTCCAAGGAGGAGAAGGCTCTTGGAAAAGAAATTAAAGAAGGGAAAAAGTCTCAGGCAGAAATTGCAAAGCGTAAACTTGTTCAGGCAAACCTACGTCTGGTTGTAAGTATTGCAAAAAAATATATAGGTCAGGGAGTCCTTTTTATGGATCTTGTGCAGGAAGGTTCTTTAGGACTTATTAAGGCCGCTGAAAAATTTGATTATTCAAAGAATTTCAGATTTTCAACCTATGCAACGTGGTGGATAAAACAGACGATTATAAGGGCGATTTCAAATAACTCGCGTACAATTCGTATTCCTGTTCACATGACGGATAAAATAAGAAAATATAAAAGGGTTTATACAACTCTCTCATTTGAACTGGGACGGGAACCTACAGATTTAGAGGTTGCACAGAGGCTTGAAATTACTTCTAAACAGCTTTTAACAATAAAAAAATCAATAATAAAGGAACCGATAAGCCTTGAAACACCTGTAACAGATGATTTGAATATAGGAGATTACATCGAGGACAAGTCTTACCGTTCGCCAGAAATTCAGACAAAAAATAATGCGTTAAAAGGCAGTATTGAGGATTTACTTGCGACTTTATCAGAGCGGGAAAAAAAGATTATAACCTGTCGTTTCGGGATTAACGGTGAGATGCCGAGAACTCTTGAGCAGTTAGGCGATATAATGGGGTATTCAAAAGAAAGAATAAGGCAGTTAGAGGATTCTGCATTGTCCAAAATCAGAGAGAGAAAGGAATTACAACATTTCAGAGATTTTATAGAGGATTGATTTTAAAAGGATGCGCATGTATCCTTTTAATTTTTCATAATAAGTATTATTAGAAGTGAATAAGTGAATAGGTTAAATAAGAGAATAAGTCTTTACGGTGCGCTTAGCGCACGAAAAAGTCGTTCTCTCGCCCCTTTGGGGAGAGAGCTAGAGAGAGGGGCAGTTTTTAAAATATTATGTAATAAAAAAAAATAAACCCTCTCTTGGGAGAGGGATAAAGGGAGAGGGTTTTGTTATGCGGGAACTATGCGTCACCCCACACCGAGTATTCTTTCTCTTTGTAGCGATGCAAAGAGAAAGAATACTGGACAAGAAAGAGAAACACGCTGACTGCTTAATTACTGCTAAACTCAACCCAAACGAGTGAACTCGCTATATGACATTTTTGAACTTGTTTCAGAATCTTATAAATTTCCCGCTCAAACAGCACTCGTTTTGTTGCTGTTTCGTTAAGCAGTAATTATAATTTCCAATTTTCCTCTCTCGTAAGAGGAGAGGGAAAATTTGCGGCGATAGCGAAAACGAGCAATAATTGCAGGCGAAGCAAATTTCAAAGGCGTGTATTGTCTGAGCGTCAGCGAGTTTACACGCCTTAATACTGAGCCTTGCAAATTATTAGTGAGTGAAGCGTGCCGATGGTTTTGAGGCACTTTTGCCATCAAAAGTGCCCCTGTCTGGAAGACCCGCCGGAGGCATAGAAAGTAGGCTAGTTTGTTTTTAGTTGCCGATAATACTTATTATGTAGAAATAAGTGATTTTGCAAACTCCATGGACTGTTCGTTGATCTCTCCGCCGGCAAGCTCTGCCAGCGCTTTAATCCTGTTTTCACCGGTCAAAACATATACTTCTACTTTTGTTTCATCATCCTGTGATTTTCTGACATAAAAATGTTTGTTTGCCTTTGATGCAATTATCGGTTGATGGGTAATCAATATAATTTGATGGTATTTAGAAAGTTCTACAATTTCATCTGCAACACTCTGCGATGCTTTGCCTGAAATTCCTGTGTCTATCTCATCAAAAATGACGGTATTTATATCATCGCTCTGCGCAAATATTGATTTTATAGCAAGCATTACACGTGAAATTTCACCGCCTGACGCAACTTTGGCAAGCGGTTTTAAATCTTCCGATACATTTGTAGAAATTAAAAATTCGACGTTATCTATGCCGTCTGAACTTAATTCTTTTGGCTGAATTGAAATTTCAAATCTTGCTTTCGGAAGTTCCAGTTTTTCCAATTTTTCCTGAATTAATACGGACAGTACCTGCGCGTAATTTTTTCTGTTTTCACTTATTTCTGCTGCTGTGTGTTCTAATTCTTTGCGTGCATTTTCAATTTCAGCTTGCAGTTCTTCAATATTTTGCGTTGAAAATTCTATTGCGTTTAATTCTTGCGACAATTTATCAAAAGTTTGAAGGACTGATTCAAGTGTTCCACCGTATTTTCTTTTTAATTTGTCCAGCAGAAATAATCTTTCCTGAATTTCATTAAGTCTTTCTGTGTCATTTTCAAGATTCTGGCTGTATTCGCGCAGCTCCGCTCCGGCATCATGAAGCTTTTCTATTGCATCTATGAGATTGCTTTCCAATTCTTCCAGGTTTTTGTCCATAGATGCGGCTTTAGATATGTTCTGTTTAATTTTACCAAGTGCGTCCATAATTGAGCCGTCATCACCGTTAATTGCCCAGTATGCACTTCCTGTCAATTCTTTTAGCTTTTCCGCGTTTTCCAGAACTTCAAGCTCATTATTTAATTCTTCATCTTCATTTGCGCTTTTAATTGATGCGCTGTCGATTTCGTTTATCTGAAACTGTAGAAATTCAATCTGGTTTTCAGTCATATCTGATGCGTTTTTTAATGTTTCAAGTTTTGACTGAAGATTTTGGTATTCTCTAAATTTTTCTTTGTAGGTATCTAATTTTAGACCATAAGACTCTTTTGCATAATTATCAAGAAGATTGATATGATACTTCGGCTGCATAAAAGCGTAGGTCTGATGTTGTGAATGTATATCCAGGAAATATGTTTTCAACTGTCTTATAAATTCCTGATTGACTAATGTCCCGTTAACTCTTGAACGTACGCCGTTTTGTGTAATTTCTTTTGTTAAAACAATTTCAGAACCGAAATTGTCTACTCCGTTCTCCTCAAAAAGTTTTGATAAATCATGTTTTGTATTTTCAATAACAAGTTCTATAACGGCTTTTTCTTTGTCATGTTTTATAACGTCTTTGGATACTCTCGAGGCAAAAGCTATATCAATTGCATTAATAAGAATACTTTTCCCGGCGCCAGTTTCACCTGTAATAACATTCAAGCCGGCATCAAAGTTCGCTGTAAGTTCATCAATTAATATATAATCTTTTATCCTTAGTTGTTTTATCATATTTATAGCATAAAACAAGATTTCCTTTTGGGCAATACTTTAAAATTTGTTATCTTGCTTATATTCTTTTTGTAATCGATATTTATCTTTGTAATATAATACTTTTTGTAGGAATATATATTATGAATTATCTCAGTAATAAATATGATGTATTAGTTGTCGGTGCGGGACATGCTGGATGTGAGGCTGCAATATCCTGTGCACGATTAGGTGCAAAAGTTCTTTTTGCTACACTTGATGTAGATCATATTGCATTAATGCCATGTAATCCTGCAATAGGCGGTCCGGCAAAGTCTACTCTTGTGCGTGAAATAGATGCTCTTGGCGGTGTTATGGGTGAAGCTGCAGATGCTACATATATTCAAATGAAAATGCTGAATTCATCTAAAGGCCCTGCAGTCAGAGCTTTGCGTGCGCAATCTGATAAAAAACAGTATATGGATTATATGCGCAACATTATTGAGCATAATGAAAATATATACCTGCGTCAGGCTTGCATTACCGATTTACTAGTTAAAGACGGTGAAATTACAGGAGCGGTTGATGAATTCGGTATAGAATATTCTGCACGTTCAATTATTTTGACAACAGGAACTTCTTTAAACGGTAAAATCTTTGTAGGTCTAAAATCTTACAGTGCTGGCAGATTAGGCGAAAAAGCAGCTTACGGGCTTTCTGAATCTCTTGTCAAACATGGTATAAATATTAAAAAACTGAAAACAGGCACTCCCCCAAGAGTTGATAAAAGAACTATTGATTATTCAAAAATGTCAATTCAGCCCGGAGATGAAACTCTGCATTTTTATTCTTTTAAACCTGACAGACCTGTACGAAAACAGTACCCCTGCTATTTGACAAGGACAAATGAAAAAACTCATGAGATTATTAAGGCTAATTTAGATAAATCCCCGATGTTTCAGGGATTAATTCAGGGTGTCGGCCCCCGTTATTGCCCGTCTATTGAGGATAAGGTTGTAAGGTTTAGCGAAAATCCTTCTCATCATATTTTTATAGAACCGGAAGGCCTTGGAACTTATGAAGTTTATATTCAGGGATTTTCAAGCAGTCTGCCTGCGGATGTTCAGGTACAGATGCTCAGAACTCTGCCTGGTCTTGAAAAAGCCCATGTTATTAAACCTGCTTATGCCGTTGAATATGATTATGTGCCGGCTGTGCAAACAATGCATTCATTGATGTCAAAAAGTATTAAGGGATTGTTTTTGGCAGGTCAGATAAACGGAACAAGCGGTTATGAAGAAGCTGCAGCACAAGGACTTATTGCCGGAATCAATGCTTTTAACTATCTGAATAATTCTGAGATGCTTGAACTTTCAAGAAGTTCTTCTTATATCGGCACTCTTATTGATGATCTTGTAACAAAAGATATTCAGGACCCTTATAGAATGCTTACATCCCGTTCTGAATACAGGCTTTTACTGCGTCAGGATAATGCCGATGCAAGACTTACACCTGTCGGGAGGAAATACGGGCTTATTGATGATAATCAATTTAAGGTTTATAAAGATAAACAGGAAGCAATTGAAAAAGAATTATCAAGAATTAAAGAGGCTAAGATTTCTGCTACAGAGGAAGTTAACATTAAACTTTCAAAATACGGCGAGCATATAGAACGAGGAATGAAAATAGCCGAACTGTTGAAACGTCCTAATATTGATTATAACGTTATAAAAGAGATTGATTCTGTAACAAATGAATTAAATATTCCGTTTGATGTTGCAGAACAGGTGGAAATTCTTATTAAATACGACGGATATTTGAAACGTCAGGAGTTTCAGGTTGAGCAGGCATCAAAACTTGATAAGTTTAAAATTCCTGATGATATAGATTACTCTTCAATTGATCATATTTCATCGGAAACAAAAGATAAACTCTCTAAAATACGTCCTAAAACTCTTGCTCAGGCATCCCGTATCGGCGGTGTAAAGCCAGCAGATATTTCAATTTTGATGGTAATGCTTGAACGGCATCAGTATTCAAAAATTTAAACTTTATAGTTTATTCCCGGAGTTTTCTTCTTTTCATACGCAATGCCGTTATTTTTAAGCACTGTTTCAAAGGCTTGATCTTTGTAATCTTTAACGCTGATATCAATTTTTCCGTAAACTGATGAATTTCTGATTTGTCTGTATGTAGCTCCGGCATTATTCACCCAGAAATTATTCATTAATGCGCCGAGTGTTAAAATCTGTGTTTTAGACTGGGCAGAACCTGTGTCTACTGTATATACGCTTTTGAATGTTGGTGATTTAATATTATTTATTTGCATATTTTACTTAAAACATAAAAAAATTTTTTTTGCTATTAAAATTTGACATTATAATATTTTTGTTTTTATATCAATATTGTTGCATCTATTCTCAAGGGGTTCAGTGTGTATATAAAAGGTATTTCATCAAATGTAAATTTCACTGCCGGAAAAGTAGATTTATATTCTGACTTTGACGGAACGTATTGTCCGGCAAGGCATTTATCTTTACATGATCCTGCTGCAAATAGTTTTATGTCAGAATACTGCGCTAAAATGGATAGCTTTTTTAAGTCAACTAATGGTGATATTCATTTTAATATTACAACCGGACGAACTTTTGGTGAGTATGAATCTGTATCATGGCTTTTAAAGATGCGTAATTTTAGATTGCCATTTCCAGAAACCGTTATAACAAAAGATGGCAGTGATAGGCTGCTTAAAAATGGCTCAGATATAGAGTTCTATGAAAAAGGGAAATTCCCGTTTTCATACAATACCACTTCAAAAGAAAAAGAAAATAATATAAAAAAAATGTCTAACTGGGATGGCAAAGCTATTTATAATGAATTAAGACGGCTTGCTGATAAGTATAAGATAAGATTTGTTGAAGCTGATTCTCAAAATTCTGTTTCGGACTATGGAAACAGATCCTTCTACAGCAGTGGAAAGCTCGACCCAGATGAATGGAAAAAATTGCCAAGAGAAAATGGAAAAATTTTACATCATGAATCACCTATAGCTGATTATGCTCTCGGTTCAAGAAATGACGGAAGATTAAAATTTTACCTTCTGTTTCCGCCGGATTACGGTTTTTGTCCTGTGCGAAACTGGATATATGATAATTTAATGAATGATTTAAAAAATTTTATGAAGTCAAATAATATCAGCTACCATATAGATTGGGAGCCTGCTGATAATTCAAATATGCATCGTATATCCTGTTCTATAACTCCTGAATTTGAAAACGGAGCGTTGACAAAATTATATGATACAAAAAATGCCGTAAAAAAAGCAGCTAAAAATAATGATATTGTTATAACAGCAGGAGACGGTTCTAATGATTTTGATATGCTCAATCCTCTAAAATATTTAGACGAAGATTTTCTTAAGCAATGTGAACAAAAATCAAAATACAAAGATTTTTATCGTAAGGATATGAAAAAACGTTTAGAAGATTTGCAAAAAGTCTACAATGATGATGACAGCGCATATATAAAAGGTTTGCGAAAAGAATTGACTGAAAACGGTTTCCTTAGAAAAATTGAGGAATTGCCAATTTATAGTATTGTTATTAAGAAAAAAAATACGAAATTACAACTGCTTATAGATGCTTTTGAACGTATTGGAAAAATAGTAGCGGTTGAAAAAGGAAAACTTGATGATGGAATTAAAAAAATTGTAAAAAATCATGCCGAAAAAAACTCAAAATATAAGAATTCTATGTCAGAGCAATTTAAATCTTTTATATTCGGTATAAAAAAAAAATCCGCTAAAAATAATCATTCATCACTAAAGATTACAGCTTTGATTTTTCTTGTCTTTTTAACAGGATATGCAGGATATAAATATTTTATTAAAAGGGTTCAACAAAATGAAGATAGCACCGGTTCAGAAACATCAAAACTCAAATCTCTCGGTTGATAAAGCTAAAAATAAGAATATAACTTTTACTTCATCTTATATACAAGAATTTAATAAAGAAGCAGAATTGTTTAACAAAGAATTGATGAAAGATTCAAAGCTCGTATTTTTAAGTCAAAAACTTAATAAACTCCCTGCAAATCAAGAAGAAATTAAGGAATATGAAGATATTGCAAATAAAATTCTTGATGTTGCAGAAAAATGCGGTGCCAAAAATTTGCATGAAACTATGAAGGCAACATTTAATTTAATGTTAGAAAACGCAAAAAATACAAATAAGTTAAATCTAAATATATAAATGACCATTAAAAAATTCCCGGAGATGGATTCGAACCACCGTTGGAAGAGCCAGAATCTTCAGTCCTGCCACTAGACGATCCGG
>CALVEO010000003.1 GCA_944326615.1 Candidatus Gastranaerophilales bacterium
GCTCACATTGATGCAGGTGCTAAAAAAGTTATTATCTCTGCTCCTGCTACAAATGAAGATATTACAATTGTTTTAGGCGTAAACGATAAAGAATACGATCCTGCAAAACACAATGTAATTTCTATGGCATCTTGTACAACTAACTGCTTGGCTCCTGTAGCTAAAGTTATTGATGAAAAATTCGGTATTGTTAAAGGTTTGATGACAACTGTTCACTCATACACAGGCGATCAGAGAATCTTAGATGCAGGCCACAAAGATCCTAGAAGAGCAAGAGCCGGCGCTTTGAACATTGTTCCTACAAAAACAGGTGCAGCAAAAGCTGTTGCTCTTGTATTACCTCAATTGAAGGGTAAATTAGACGGTTTTGCTATGAGAGTTCCTACTCCGGACGTTTCTTTAGTAGACGTTGTATTCGAACTTTCAAAAGACGTTACTGTTGAAGAAGTCAATGCAGCATTAAAAGCTGGTGCTGACGGACATGTTCTTTGCTACACAGAAGAACCGCTTGTATCTTCTGACTATGTAGGTACTTCTCAATCATCAACTGTTGACGCTTTATTAACTCGTGTAATGGGCGGAAATCAGGTTAAAATCATTTCTTGGTATGATAACGAAATGGGTTATTCTACAAGATTGGCTGAAACTACTTTGATGGTTGCTTCTAAATTATAATTTGTTAAAAAATTATAGTCGTAAAAAGAGTCTGATATTTTTCAGACTCTTTTTTATTGCTCTGTTTACCTATTTAAAAATTTCTACTTTCAGATGATGATAATTTGTGAAAGTGAGGTAAATTATGCAGGTTGTAAAAATTATCAGCTATATTTTGATTTTAATAGGGGCATTGAACTGGGGGCTTGTTGGATTTTTTAATATTGATCTTGTTGCCTTAATTTTCGGCGATATGACATTTTGGGCTCGTGCTATATATGCTATTGTTGGTATAAGTGCAATTCTTTATGCGATTACTTCATATCGCGATGTGTTTGAGAATAATTAGTTATTGGTTAAATTTGTGAAAAGACGGGCTTATATTTTAAGCTTGTCTTTTCTTGTGTAATATGTTATTATTAGTAATAGTTTTGTGAAAGGATTTTGTATGAAAAAGAGTTTAGTATGTTTGTTTGCGTTGTTTGTAGTCTCAACTCCTGTTGCCTTTGCCCGTTCATATCTTGGAACAGATATTCCACTTACAGGTAATACTATGCTACCTACGAATATGCAGGCTGTGGTTCTTGGTAATGTTTATTCAAAAGTCGCGAAAAATGCAAAAGGCTGTAAGAAGATTATGCTTTCTAACACTAAAGTAACCAAAGAAAAGACAAATGTTGAATACAGCAGAAACGGGAAAGAAATCGGCGGAGTATGGTCAGAAGAGTGGACTGTTGATGCTTGCGGCTATTCTATGATTGTTCCTGTTAATTTCACTACGAAAGGGCATGGTGTGAAGTTTGAAGTTATGGAACCTAAATATTAAAAAGGTATATGGACTTAAGATTTTGAGGTATATAATATGAAAAGATTTTTCTTGTCAGGTTTAATTTTAACCTTAATGTTTTTGACAGCTTATGATGTTTGTGCTGCTGATAATAATGGCAGATATCCGGGCACTTCTATCGCAAGCAAATTGTTACAAAAAGACGCAACACTGTCAGTATTTGCTGCTGTATCAGTCAAAGTTAACAATTGTACTGATTTGTCTGTAACAGATACAAAACTTGAAAAAATGCCGGAATTCAATAAAATATATAACGGACAAAGATATGCTAGTTCTCCATGGATAGAGGAATGGACTGTTAATGCATGCGGCAAAGAGGTTTATGTGCCTGTAACATTCATTCCTGACGATAACGGTACAGGAACTTCTTTTGCAGTCTCTCCAAATAATATCAGATTAAAATAATTTTAGACATCATTTTGGCAGCGAAGCTAAAAATTCTTTATTTGCATTCAGTGTGTCTTCTGTAGCAAGTATTGAGTAAGTCGGTTTGCCTGAGAAAATGTAGTTTGCAGTGTTATAGATGTCATCTGCGGTAATTTTGTCTATTTCATCGTACAATTGATTTTCTCTTGTTATTCCGTAAGGAGATTCCAGCCCTTGAATAAGGCTTACTGTTCTGCCGTAAGATGTATTATTTGAGTTTAGGAGAGTATTTTTAAGACTTAATTTAGCATTGTTTAATTCTTCTTGCGAGACATTTTCTTTTTTCAATTTTTCTATATGTTTATTAAACCCTTCAATAGCCTTTTGAACATTTTCAAAACTTTGTTCGCCTGTTTCTTTGTTGTCGGTTGTTGTTCCAATTTTTAATGTCAAAAGCCCGATATTATTGTATGTTTCAAGATTTGAGCTTACATGATAAGCGAGTTTTTGCTGTTCTCTGAGATCTCCAAATAGTCTTGACGAAGGATTCCCGCCTAAAATTGTGTTCAAAAGTTCAAGTGCTATACGGTCTTTAATATTCCCGTTTACCTGAAATTTGTATGCTTCAACAATTTCAGCCTGATTTTTGAAATCAGTATCTGTTAAAACTTTTGTTTGTTCAACAGGTTTATATACTTCCTGCAGAACTTTAGGATTATATGGCAGAACTGATTTAAAGCTTCCAATTGTGTTAAAGATTTGCTGGTTTAATTCAGGTTTTTTGTCAAACGGCGCCGAGATTGCAATCCCGCTTTTGCCGTTTTTCATAGTGTAATCATAAAGTTTTTTTACATCATCAAGTTTCAATGTCTCAAGATCTTTAAGGATTTCCTCTTTTGAACAGCCTGCTGGCAGCCCTTTATATATTTCGTTTTCAAGTTTATCAAATGCCGATTTATCCGAGGTCAGAATTGCGTCCTTGATATCAGCTTTGGCGTGTTCAAATTCAGAATCAGTAAATCTTGGATTTTCAACAACTTCCCGCAGACTTTTCAGTGCTTTTACTAAATCATCGCAGTTACATGTTATAGTAGCTGATATTGAATCATAACCCGCGCAGATTGAACTTGTGATACCGTTTTTAGCTAAGTCTGTTTGAAAATCTTGCTGATTTCTTGAGATCGAACCTTCATCAAGAATTTTGTTTAACACAAGCTCAGCAGAGGGTCTGCTGTTATATGTCTGGTCTGTTGATATGCGGAAATTTATTTTGACATTGTCTGTTTTTGAATTTATCGTTGCAATGCGGTAATTATTCGGCATATTGTACTCTTTGACATTTGCCATATTTATTGCTTCTTTTTTAGCCCCCGTAAAAGATACTTTTTTATAATTTTGCTGTATACTTTCTGCTGTAGCAGATGACGGATGTACAACAGTTACAGCGGCTTTGTTTATGTCAAGATATTTTTTTGCAGTATTAACAAGATCCTGTGCAGTCATTGATTTTACTATTTGTTCAAAGTTATTAAGATAATCTTCGTTATTCTCTAATATTGCAGTTCCGATTGCATTATTTGTTCCGAATGAATTTTCAAATAAAAGTGAAAAATTATTTAGCATTTTTTTCTTGACTATGTGCATTTCATCATCAGATGGAGGGTTATTTGCGATATTGCCGATTTCATTGAAAATGTTTTTCAAGACTTTTTCAGAATTTTCATCCGAGCATGCAGACGTAATCATTATCAAACGCCCATCCCTCTGATTTGTGCTTATTTTTTCGTCATCTGCACGTGACCCTGCATTATACTGTTTAATCTTTTTATCTATGCGGGAAGTTGGCGATGCAGAAAGCAAATATAATAGAGCTTTTGTATAAATTCTGTCTTTTGTGTTATCAGATGTCGGTCCGTTAAAGCCTACCACAATAGAAGATGCATTTGCTTTATCAGAGATTAAATCTTCTCTTACAGTTTTTTGTATGGGGTTAAATTTTTCAATATGCTTTTGTCCGGACGGCTGTTTTTTAGATGTAAAATATTTTGATATAAGCTTCATTGTTTCATCTGGCTTTACGTCTCCGGTGATTACTGTTACCATATTGGCAGGGTAATAATTATTATTGAAGTAATTTACAACATCTTCTCTTGTAAGATTGGTGATGTTATCGGTTGTTCCGCCTATCATGTCTGTTGATGTAGATTTAATCCCGTAAAGATTTTTTATCATTTTATTAACCGCAAGATTTTCCGGATCAGAGGTTATCATATTTATTTCTGAATTTACTATACCTTTTTCTTTTTCCAGTTTTTCCACCGCAAAAATAGGTGTTTCAAGCATAGATGAGTGAAGTTTTATTTTTGTTTCAAGATCACTCTCATTTAAAAGATTTGAGCTTATGTAGTAATTTGTTTCCGCAAAGCCTGTGGACGCATTTGTAGAAGCTCCCATTTTATCAATCTGCTTAAAAAAGTCGCCGTTTTCAATGCCCTGTGAGCCGTTAAATAAATTATGTTCTATATAGTGGCTTATCCCGCGTAATTTGTCAGGTTCATTCATTGACCCTGTATTAACGTAAGTGCGCAAAACAGTTTCGCCTTCCTGCGGAACAATAATAACCTTTTGACCGTTTGAAAGTTTGTAACAGTAAGCTTTCGTATCATAAGGGAAATTTATTTCGCCTGTTTTAATATACGAAATAGGCGTTTTAACAGAATAATCAGGCTGAATATCCGGCAATTGTCCAATCTGCGGATTTGTTTGAACTTCATTGCCTTTGAATAAAGGTTTGTTATTTATAAGATAATTATTTACACCATTAATTGAATTTATTCTAACCACATGTATATTAAAACATGAAGAATAAAAAAATTGCTATCCAGTTTCATCTTCAGTTAAAATTTGATGCCATTCCTGATTCTCACCCCTTTGGGGAGCGTGCCATTCCAGCCGCCACATACTCCCCCCTTGGGGTAGGGTTATCAGAAGATAAGAGGGTTGGAGGATAGGAAGATAAGCTTTTTACCTAATTGTTATTTTTAAACATCCTGATTTGTTTCTTTATCATTTACGATTTTTTAATTTTTGTCAATATTAATCTTAACTATTGTTTTTCTTTTTTGTTTGGGTTTGCTATAATCAAATCATGAATGAAAAGTATATACCTTTATACAGAAAATACCGTCCGCAAAAGTTAGAAGAAGTCGTCGGGCAGGAACATATTAAAAAAGCTTTGAAAAATGCAATTGAGCTTAATAAAATTTCTCATGCATATCTTTTTACTGGGCCAAGGGGGACAGGTAAAACTTCTACAGCCCGTATTTTTGCCAAATCTTTGAACTGTAAAGAGGGTCCGACAATTAACCCCTGCGGAGTTTGCGAAAACTGTATTGATATAACAAATTCGACTCCGATGGATGTAATAGAAATCGATGCGGCCAGCAACAGAAAAGTCGAAGATGCGCAGAATATTCTTGAAAAAGTTATGTATGCGCCAGTAAACAGCAGGTATAAGATTTATATTATTGACGAAGTTCATATGCTTTCGACTACGGCATTTAACGCGCTATTAAAGACTCTTGAAGAACCTCCGAAAAATGTGATTTTTATTCTGGCGACAACTGAAGTGCATAAAGTTCTTGATACAATAAAAAGCCGTTGCCAGAGATTTGATTTTAAGCGTATTACAACTGATGATATCGTAAAACATCTTCGTTATATTTCTGATAAAGAGAAAATTAATATAACTGATGATGCACTTTTTACTATTGCAAAAAATTCGGCAGGCGGAATGCGCGACAGTATTGCATTGCTTGATCAGTTAAGTGTTTTAGACGGTGAAGAAGCTATTTCAACAGATGATATAAACAATCTTTTAGGTCGTCTTTCATTTGACACGCTGAATTCTCTCGCGGATAAAATTGTTGATTCAAAGCCGCAGGAAGCTATTGAAGAATTGGAAAATATTTACAATTCCGGTAATGAACCTGTTCAAATTCTGACAAATTTGATGGATTATCTGAAAAATCTTTTGATTGTGAAGAATTGTAGAAAAGAAATTGTATTTGAGTTAACACAGGCAAATGATGCTCAGGTTAAATCACTTTCAGCTCAGGCAGAAAATGTTGAAACTCATCAGATTGTTTTTTTGATAGATAAATGTTCAGAATACATAAAAGAATTGAAGCTTACGAACAATCCGCGTTTGTGGCTGGAAGTCGCAATAATTGATCTTGCAAATTTGGCGGAAAACACATCTCTTGTTGAACTTCAAAACAGAATTGCAAGATTGGAAGGCGGTAATGTTCAGCCTGCTAAAATCTCGGCTTATAAAACTGCTCCGGCTCCTGTTATGAAGCCTGAAATGCAAAGAGCGGAACATGCAAAACCTGATATAGTATTGCATAAAGATGAAGAAAGCATACAAGTTCAACAGAAAACTCCGGAAAAAGTGCCTGTTGAAGCAAAAATTGAAAATATTTCAAATGATAATGATTTTTCTCCTATGCCGAAATCAAAACATTCAGCCGGTGCTGATATTTCAGTTCTTTGGGGCAGATTGCTTGAAAATGTTCACAGCGCTCCGACCAGAGCTCTTTTAAATCAGTGGGCGAATCCTGTGAAAATTGCTACTGATGAGACAATTTTAACTATGAAAAATGAAATTTTCTTAAATCAGGTGCAGTCAGGCTCTAAAAAACAGGCAATTGTTGATGCCGTAAATGCCCTGTTTGCACAGGAAAATTCAAATGTAATAATAAGGCTTCCGCACTCAGATGATGTTCAGGTTCAACCTGCTTCTATTCCAGAAGTACATCAAGAACAGCCAAAGCCTAAACCTTCTCCGGTCATGAAGCCTGTTCAAATGGAGCCTGAGGTCAAGCCTGAGGAAGTAGATGATTTGAAAGAGGAAGTGCATAAAAACGTAAAATCTGAAAGTGCTTCTAAAATTGCTGACTCTTTGCATTCTGATAATGTGAATATGATAATGGAAATTTTTGAAGGAAAAGTTATAGATTAAAGGAGTAAATTATGAAAATCCAAAATATTAATCCTGTTAATTTTGGAAAACATTCTGTAACCAGGAAAGTTGAATCAGGCGAAGAGGATTTCATTTTTCTAAATCAGTCTGATAAGTTAACCGTTATTTATGATATGCTCTGCGAACAGAAAGATTCTTTGAAAAGTTTATCAGACCGTCAGTATGACAGACACAATGCGTTGAAAAGTGATTTAAAAACTTTATCTTTAAATCAGAAAAAGATGCATGATTTTAACAAACATGCTTTTGATGTTATTGCAACAAATTGTTCGGGGCGTGAATATATTGCAAAAGATGCACTGGCTAATTTAGAATTTCAGTATAATCGTAATAAACTTAATGTTGTAGGTTAAGCAATTTTTACGGTATTAAATTTAAACGCTTCCAAACTTTCAGAAAAATAATCTTTTGGTAAGCCGGCTTTGAGTTTTAGATGTCCTAAAAACTCATGTTTATCAGGAAGCTGTTCCCATACATCAGGTAAAAATACTGATTGAAAATTCCCGTCGCGTATAATAAGTCCGTCAATGGCAGGTGTGAGTTCTTCAAGAAGCTCTTCTTCTGTTTCAAATTCAATTCTTTCAGGTTTTGAAAGAAGCGACACTCCTATTGTTATTCTGTTGTACTCATTTAGTGTCAGTGCTGGAAATCTCGGGTCAGAAAAAGCTGCGGCGTGTGCATTATGTATCAAATCTTTTATCAGGGGTCTGTGTGCAATAATTGAGCCGATACATCCGCGTAAAATTCCGTCTAATTCAAGTGTTACAAATGATGCCCCATATTCTTCAAATACGCAGTCATAATTGCTTATTCGGGGTTGACCTAGCTGTAAACCTGACAGAATACTGTCTTTACAGACTTTTTTTACAAAATCTGAATAATATTCTTTTATATAATTATTTTTTTGACCTTCATACAAAAACCAGCTTCCGTAGCCTACAACGCGTGATGAATCTCCTGTTGCGGCGGAAGAGTTTGTAAGCCCTGTCCTTATCAGCGAAAAGTTTTTCTTTTTTGCAAATTCAATAAGCCCGCAAATTCCGACGGCACCGCATGCCTGCTCCTGCTCAAAGTTTGAAAAGTTATTTTCTTCAATCATTCTTGCAGTATAGCTGTCAATTTTAAAAGCTTCTTTTTCAGGATAAAAATGGCTCAAATCGCTTGATATAACAAATACATTATTTTCATCTGCCCAAAAATGTTCAAGAGTTTCGCATAAATTTTTAAAATTTTCACATCCGTATAAAACAGGTACAATTCTTGCAGAGGGAAGAAAATATTTTATTAAAGGAAGCTGAACCTCTATTGAATGTTCCTTTTCAAAAGCAAAATTTACTGTTGAGCAATCGCATAATTCTTTAACATTTTGTACAAGCTCTTTATTTATTTCAATATCTCCGAGTGGAGTTTCAAACGCGTCATAGTCGCATACCGTGCAGCCGAAAATCCTTTCGTAATGCGCAGGCGCAAATATAAATACATTTTTTGCATCTCTTTTAAGATGCTGCACACCTTTTGCCGCGAGCTTTCCTGAATAAATATACCCCGCATGAGGAACAATTACGGCACGAGAAGTGTATACAGGAGGTTGTATTTCAAAACTCCCGATTAAATTTGTAAGTTCCTCTTTATCTGACGGATAAAATGTTCCTGCTGATGCTGATTTTTTCTTCATAAGTTTATTATACAACTTTTCTCTTATTTTGAAATAGGATAGTAAGTTAATAAAATATCAGGACCGAACATCTCTTGATTTATTATTTTGAAATTGTAGCTTTCGTTTATGTTTTCGATATGCCTGAAATCAAAACAGGATAAAGCATTGTTGTCTCCTGTAATTTTCGGCGCAAAGAAATGATAAATTTTATCAGTGTATTTTAAAATTTCTCCGTTCAAATGCCCTCCGCTTTCAACAAGAATACTTTTTATACCTAAATCAAATACTTTTTTTAAAATAAATCCAAGGTCAAGTTTTTCATTTATAACAGGTGTTTTTATAAAATTTATTCCGCCTTCGAACATATCAAGGGTAGCGTTAAAAAGATAAATTTCTCCTTCTTTATATATTGGCGCTTCAAGATTTGTTTTGAGCTGCCTGTCGAGAATAATTTTTTTTCTATGCGCCATTGTCGGGTTATCTGCAAGAATTGTTGAAGATGTTGTTAAAATTGCATCATATCTGTTTCTGATTTTTTTTACTTCTTCGCGGGCTTTATCTGATGTTATCCATTTGGAAGACCCGTTTGAAGTCGCAATTTTTCCGTCAAGTGTTGTTGCAGTTTTTAGAGCAACAAATACCTCATTTTTTGTCATATTTTTTGTGAAGACTTCATTTAAAATTTTGCACTCATCTTCAAGCACATTTTCAACAACTTCAATTCCTGCATTTTTTAATTTTCGGATGCCGTTTCCTGCAACAATAGGGTTAACATCACGCATTCCGATAACCACTTTTTTTATCCCTCGCTCAATAATCAAATCAGCGCAAGGTGGAGTTTTTCCGTAATGAGAGCAAGGCTCAAGGTTTACAATTACTGTTCCGCCCTTTTCTTCTCCGTTGTGAAGTTTTAAAAGTGCATCGCGTTCGGCATGATTATCTCCGTACCTGTGGTGATATCCTGTTGAAATTTCGTTTCCGTCTTTATCAAGTATTACACATCCGACAAGAGGATTAGGCGAAGTCTGTCCTTCTGCCTGTTTTGCAAGCTCTATACATTTTTGCATTAATAAGTTATATTGCATATTTGTATTTTACTATAAAATCTGATATATTAATAAAAAAGGAGAAAAGAATATGGATTTAAGGTATATCGGACACAGTGCTTTTGAATTTAAATTAAAAGATAATTCTATTATGGTTGACCCTTATGTTAGTGTTAATCCTAAATATGACTGGCATAATTCAAACATTACAGACATATTTTTAACACATGCGCATGGAGATCATCTGGGCCAGGCAATAGAAATTGCTAAAGAAAAAGATGCAACAATTACAGCCATTGTAGAACTTGCACAATACTGTAAAGAACAGGGATGCAAAGTCAGAGCTGTAAATTTTGGCGGATGGATTAATTACGATTGGGGAAGAGTTGTGTTTGTTCCTGCTTTCCATACAAGTTCTTTGCCTGACGGGCGTTATGCCGGAGAGCCGGCAGGTATCATTTTTGATATGGAAAAGGTAAGAATATACCATGCCGGTGATACTGCGCTGACTAATGAGATGAAAAATATTAAAGAATTATATAGACCAAATATTGCGCTGTTACCGATCGGAGGACATTACACAATGGATGTTGAGCACGCTGCGGTTGCTGCTGACTGGATTGGCGCGCAGACAGTTATTCCGATGCATTATAATACATTCCCTGAAATTCAGGCAGATCTTGATAAATTTATAAAACTTATTCAGGTTAATAATTCAAATTGTGTAATTTTGAATCCTGAAAAAGTTGATTAGCCTGATTTGCTATTGAAAATATCGGTAATCAGCTAAAATATTTTGATGTGGAGATAAATTATGGATATCTTATTTGTTATTGACAGAATTGAACTCAAGTATTTTGAGTTCAATAATCTTGTTACAAATTTTTGGATGATAAGAGAATTTTTATTGTCAAACAAAAGAGTTTTTATTACAACAATTGATAATTTAAGTCTTGAAGCAGGTGTTCCTTACGCTCATTGTTATGAGGCTTATGAAAAGGACGGGAATATTTTTTATGATAAGTCATTGAAAAATATTAAAATAAATGATTTTTCACTTTGTATGTTCCGGCCTGACCCGCCTGTTGATCTTGATTATATCAATGCTACGTATATTTTTGATTTTGTCGACAGGGATAAAACTGTAATACTAAATGACCCGGGAGCAATCAGGAATTTTAACGAAAAAATGCATACGGTTAAATTTCTTGATTTGATGCCTGAAAATATTGTTACTGCGTCAAAGGCTGATATAATTCAATTTTTAAATATGCATGAAGAAATTGTTTTAAAGCCGCTGAATGCATGTTTTGGCTCCGGTGTTATGACGCTTAAAAAAGGTGATAAAAATACGGCTGTTATAATTAATACAATGACTAAAAACCAGACTCAGCTTATAATGGTACAAAAATATATTCCTAAAGCATGCTTTGGCGATAAGCGTGTAATGTTTCTCGGTGATGAAGTTCTTGATGTATGTGTGCGGAAACTCCCTTCTAATGATGATTTTAAATTTAATGAACACTGCGACAACAATATTGTAAAAGCGGAATTAACCCAAAGTGAAAAGGAAAAATTCGCTCCTGTTGCAAAAGAATTGAATAAGCTTGGGCTTCCCCTTGTCGGACTTGATGTAATTGATGAAAAAATTATCGAAATAAATGTAACAAGCCCATGTTATTTTATAAAAGAAGTTAATTCGCATTTCAACTGTCATCTTGAAAAGAAAATTAATGATTTTATACTCTCAAGGATTTGTGCTGGAGTTATATAAAATAATAAAGCGGAACTTATCAGGTTCCGCAAAAAGGTTTCATAGTATAGTTATTTTCCCAAGATGTTTTATCATAAATACTATACAAAAATTTTTTTGCTAATTTAATAGTGTAAAGTTTACAATTTTTAATGATTATTTAACGCGTGAAAATACTTCAGTATTCACGTCATCAAAAGTATTAGTGTTAAAGTATGCACATGATGCAACCATTGCGGCGTTATCCGTACAGTATTTCATTGGCGGAGCAAATACTTTATAGCCTTCGTTTGCCAGGTTAAATATTTTCTTTCGAATTTCAGAATTTGCGGCAACACCGCCTGCTATCACAACCTGTTTGTAACCGCTTGATTCAAGCGCTTTTTTGAGTTTGTGTAAAAGAGTGGAAGATACTGTTTCCTGAAAACTTGCACAAATGTCTTTAACAGGTAAAACTTCCTCCGCCGCAATGTGCTCGCCATCATTTGGGCAAGGGAGGCTTTTGTCTTTAAAAGATTTTACAAGTCTGAGTACTGCAGTTTTCAAACCGCTAAAGCTGAAATTATATCCGTCAACACGCGCCTCAGGAAGTTTGAATGCATGTGGATTACCTTCCTGAGCAAGTTTATCGAGTTTCGGTCCTCCCGGGTACGGCAGTCCTATTAGCCTTGCTACTTTATCATAAGCTTCACCGACAGCATCATCAACTGTTTCACCTATGATTGTTTGCTCTGAATAGGATTTAACATCAATTATCTGTGTGTGTCCTCCGCTGACCAAAAGTGCCATAAACGGAGGTTTTAAATCCGTATCAATATAATTCCCGCAAAGATGCGCATTCAAATGATTTACCCCAATAAACGGTTTGTCATAGGTAAGCGCAAGAGTTTTTGCTGCGTTAAGCCCGACAAGCAGGCAGCCGACAAGGCCTGGGCCTACAGTTCCTGCAAATGCCGTTATATCTTCTGGATTAATGTTTGCATTTTCTTTTGCTTGTTTAAAGGCTTCTTCTATAACAATATTAATGGAATCAAGATGCTCCCTTGCGGCAATTTCAGGAATAACGCCGCCGAATTGCGCATGGGTTTTTATTTGTGATGCTACTACATTTGCAATAACTTCACGACCGTTTTTTACTATTGCACAGGCTGTTTCATCGCAGCTTGATTCTATTGCCATTATATAATTGTCGTAGCCGCTTTCCGGTCCTATTGTTACAGGTTCTTTAGAGAATAATTTATTTTTTATATTTTTCATAGTAGTATTATTATAGTACAAAGAGATTCTGAAACAAGTTCAGAATGGCATAAACCGATATAAATATGAAATTTATTGATAAGACAAAAATACGTGTAGTTTCAGGGCGCGGCGGCAACGGAATGGTTGCCTGGCGCAGAGAAAAATATGTGGATAAAGGAGGCCCCGCCGGCGGAGACGGAGGCAGAGGCGGTGATGTATATTTAGTCGCCGATGAAAATATGTCTACATTGATGGATTTTAAGCACAAATCCGTATTCAAGGCAGAAGCAGGCGAGAATGGCGGAATTAAAAATATGCATGGAGCCTGCGCAAAAGATTTGTATATAAAAGTTCCTGCCGGTACTGTTGTAAAAGATATTAAAACAGGTAATGTCATTGCGGATTTAACCTATCATGAACAGAAAGTCCTTGTTGCAAAAGGCGGGCGAGGCGGACGGGGAAATGCCCGTTTTGCAACAGCTCAAAAAAGAGCTCCTCAGTTTTGCGAACCAGGCGAGCCCTCAATTGAAAGAGAATTATTGCTTGAATTAAAACTTATTGCAGATGTCGGGCTGCTTGGAATGCCTAATGCAGGAAAATCTACACTGATAAGCAGAATTAGTTCAGCAAAACCAAAAATTGCGGATTATCCTTTTACCACATTAATACCAAATCTTGGCGTTGTTAGAAAACATTCGGGCGACGGGTATGTTGTTGCTGATATCCCTGGTCTTATTGAAGGCGCTTCAGAAGGTGTCGGACTTGGATTTGACTTTCTGCGTCATATAGAAAGATGCAGATTTCTTGTACATTTAATTGATGCAACAGAAGAAAATCCGTTTGAAAATTATAAGAAAATTAATCTTGAACTTGAAAAACACTCAACAAATCTTGCAAATCGCTATCAGATTATTGCATTGAATAAAATTGATGCTGTTTCTGATGAAAAGAAAATAGAGCTTCTCAAGCAGTTTAAAGAAGTTTCAGCAGATGTTTTTGAAATTTCTGCTGTTACAGGTGAAAATGTCGATAAACTGATCGATTTTATGGGGCAGAAGGTTGATGAAATTCCAAAACCTGAAACAGAAATTACCGTTGAGGAAGATTTAGGCGCTTATTATAATGACGACAGTGCTTTTGAAATATTTAAAGTCGCTAAAGACACATTTATAATAGAGGGCGGAAAAATTGAGAGAATTGCCGCTGTTACAGATGAGAGAAATTCAGAGCAGGTAATACGCTTTCAAAACATCATGAAAGGTATGGGAGTTTTTGATGCGCTTTCTCAAAAAGGTATTAAAGACGGTGATACAATTATCATCGGACATCTGGAATTTGTTTTTTATGCTGATGAAATGTATGGTTAAGGAGTTAATATGACAGTAATAAATGATAAATTTACAGTAAATACACAGGGATTTTCAGATATTATTGATATAACCCAGCAGGTAAAACATGCAGTTTACAGCCATTCGCTTCAGTCTGCAGTCGTTCATGTTTATGTTGCTGGAAGCACTGTATCCGTTACAAATATTGAATATGAACCCGGATTACTGGTTGATTTGCCGGAAGCATTAGAAAAATTTGCACCTGCAGATGCGCAATATCATCATGACGAAACCTGGCATGACGGCAACGGATATGCTCATGTTAGAGCATCAATTATAGGTAATTCTACAATGGTTCCTCTAATTGACGGTGCACTTCAGTTAGGCCAGTGGCAGCAGATTGTTCTGGTTGATTTTGACAACAAAGCAAGAACAAGAACAGTGTATATACAAATAGTTTATTAATGCTTTAGTTATTTTGCAGACATGGTGTTTCAAATATATTTCGGTCTATCTCATCAAAATTTTTGATTATTTGTGAAACTGCTGGAATATTTTTATATAAATCTACGCTTTCCATAGATGCTATTGCAATAATTTTTCCAATTCCTGCATTTTTAGCAGATTCAATTCCGGATATGGCATCTTCTACAACAACGCAGTCCTCTGGTAAAAGATTTAATTTTTCTGCCGCTTTTATGTAGATATCAGGAGCAGGTTTCCCTGGTATTGTGCCGTCTGAGTATACAATATTTTCAATATCAAACCATTTGGCAAGTTCAAATTCTTTTATATAAAAATCAACGTTGTCTTTTTCAGACATTGTTGCAATTGTACGGGGTATGTTATTTTTTTTCAGGTAATCTAAAAATTTAACGGCTCCCGGAGCAAGAATTGTATTTTTGGCATCTTTTCTGCACATATCTCTATAGACGGCTTCTTTCTCTTTTGCAAATTTTTCTACCAGGCCTGGATCAGGTTTTTTGCCAATAAGGTAAGCGATTATATCTTCATTAGTTCTTCCAAACATGTAATTTCTCATCTCATCATCTGTGAATGCATTATCTCTAAGACGCTTTGAAAATTCTCTCCAGGCTTCTTGATGTTTTTGAGAATCCCAAAATAGTGTACCGTTAAAATCAAAAATTATTCCTTTGTACATAACCTACATTTGCTCCTGAATTAATTTGTTATAGTATTCGATATATGTTTTTGCGTTTTTCTCTTTATTAAGCTGTTTATAGACGTATGCAAGGTTGTAATGAAAATCAGGAATTGTATTTTTTAAATCTATTGCAGTTAAAAGTTCATACTTGGCTTTACCATATTTACCGAGTTTAATGTATGCACAGGCAAGATTATAGTGTGCATAAGGATATTCAGGATTTATATTTATAACCTTTTTGTACTGTTCTATAGCCATATTCGGCCGTCCGTCGTTTAGGTAAATATTGCCGAGATTGTAATACGCTTTGTAATATTTGCTGTCAACTTCAATTGCCTTATTATACATAAATACTGCTTCATCAAGTTTTCCCTGATCCTGTAGAATATTTCCGAGTAAAAGCCAGTTCTGGGCGGAGCGTTCTTCATCAGGAATTGTCAAAAGTATATTGAATGAACTTTTAATGTCATTTTGTGCATAATAAACATTTGCCTGTTCACTGACAGTCTGGTATTGGTCAGACTGAATAAATTTATTTTCTTCTTTTTTGAAATTAAATGGTAGTGCAAATGAGCAGTTTGCGCTTAATATCAGTAATATTAAAATAAAGCAAAATTGTTTCATAAGAGGATTATAAAATAAATTGAAAAATTTTTCCACAAAAATTTGACTTAATTTTTACATGTTTCATAATGTAGGTGATGTCTCTTTTACTGATTTAATGCCCGCATCTTAACTCCTTGGTGCGGGTGTTCTTTTTTTGATTTCATTAATTATTTAGAAAACCTGCCATCGTCGGTTTATTGTTTGGGATGTAGGTTGATGTTTGAATTGTAGTTGCTGTTTTTGACTGTTGATTTTGCTCATTTGTCTGATTTGCAGCTTGTGCAGCTTTTTCAGCTTTTTCTTTTTCAACAGCCTTTTTAGTCATATTTTCACAGTAACGCGCAAGCCACATCATGAATGCTGGTACAAGTATAATTGTCGATGCAAATCCAAATGCGCTATTAAATGTTTTTGCTCTGTTAATAAATTTATTTTCTTTTGAATGGAATACATTGTAAATTTTTTCAAGAGCTTCTGTTCCTTTGGCTTTGCGGAATGCTTCATGGATTTCTTCCATTGTAGCTTCTTTAATTGATTTGCCATTAAATTTCTTCATTATTGCTTCAGATTGTTCTCTTACTGTTTTGTCAATATTTAACAGAACTTTTTTGACATTTCCTCCATTTTCTTCCAAAAATTTGAAAAATCCGTTGATACCGTCTTTATATTCATCAATACGGCTGTATTTAGAAACTATCTGCTCACTTGAAAGAACATCTACACCAGAACCTGCTGTGAAATAATTTTTCAACTTATGGAAGAAACTTTTATTGTGGTCTTCCGGTTTAACATTGAGTGTTAGCCCGGACATTTTGGCAAACGCATCAGAGAACCCCCTTGAAAGTGCTTTTGCACCAAACAATATTGCGGTGAAGCTTGCAATATCTCTTACCAAAATTTCTTTTCGCTCCTTATCGCTTTTTGCATTTTTATATCTCGGAGGCAGACAAAATCCGAATAATAGTGTAAGCATGGCGGGAACAGACATTGATGCACCGTTAAATTCAAAATTCTTTAACAATTTGCTTATTCCGCCTTCTTTCATTGCTGTTTTACCCACTTGAGATGCAAAACCGCCGGTGAATGGAACATTTTTATCCTTTCCAGAACTGTTGTTTTCAGCTTTTTTATCTTTGGCATTTTCTTCCTTAGCCGGTTGTGATGCAGTATTGGCGGTATTTTCATCTACCAGTCCGGTTAAGCCCGGGTCATGTTTTAAGCCGAGATTATATAATTTAGGAATATATGTATAAAAAGCTACAACAGCTGCCCACATGCCAAGATTTGAAATTACTCTGGTTCCGGCTCTATGAATATTGAATTTTTTGATGTATTCATCAAGATTGCCGTTTGCATGAGCTTTAAGATGTTTATTTACTTTTTCCAGAGCATCGCCTGTATAGTCTGTTAAACTTTGTGTTAAACGTTTTATATCAGTAAAAAGCGGTTCTTTTTTGCCTTCTACTTTTATTGATACTCCGAATTCATTTACAGAAGGTTCTGCAAACTGTTTCCTTATTTTCATGTATTCATCAATAATTTCGGCTTGCAGAGTTTTACCGGCTTTTTTAGTATTTTTGTCTTTACTTGCACGTTTTTCTTCAGACTCTACCAGTTTATTGGCAAATTTTTGCGCTGTTTCTGAGATTCTGTCTTTAAAAGTGTCATCAGTAGAATTTTTCAATGCGTTTTCAAATACTCTTGTGTAATAACCTTGTTTAAATTCTTTCGCATTGTTGAGCTTTTCAGGACTTTTGGCAGCATAATCTGCGAAATTTTGTCCGAGCATTTCAATATGGTCAACATAAACATTATTTGCCGTCCCTGATGTTTTCTTAATTACACTAAGTATGCCAAGAGGTATTAAAAATGCACTTGGACCGCTTAATATTTCACGAATACCTTCTCGTCTTGCAAATTCCCAGTTCAGGGGACCTGTTTTTTTCCCGTTTTCGTCTTTTTTCCTATTTCTATTTAACCCCTCGTAAATTCTCGGGGCAACCATGCCAATTCCATCCTGAGTGATAAATGATGCTGCAAATCCACCTTTATCAATACCATCCATTAGTGCCACAACTGGGTTAAATGAACCTGTAAATGTTTGTTGTTTTTTTAAGTTTTTTTCGGCTTTAATATTATTGTGTTTATCTACACTGCCTGATGAATTTATTGCTTTTACTGACATGTCCCTACTTTAAATTTTCATAACTACACACATATTTATATAAAACTTATGATTTACACTTATTGCTTTTTTCTGTTGCAATTTTTAAGAAAAGTTAAGAAAAGGTCATAAATGTATTAAGTGTATTTATTATACTTAATTTAAATTTAGATTGCAAGTTATTTACTACAATTATAATAATTATTTTACAAATTTGTAATAAACTCTAATGATAGATAAAAAATCACCCATCCGGCTATAAAATTGACACTATTTTTTGTCCGGTATAAACTCTACTTATGGAAGTTAATGTTATAGGTGCAGGGCTTGCAGGCAGTGAAGCTTCTATGCAGCTTGCAAAGCGCGGGATAAAAGTTAATTTATACGAAATGCGTCCGCAAAAATCTACAGGCGCGCATAAAACAGATAAATTTGCGGAGTTTGTCTGCTCAAATAGCCTAGGAGCCGCTGATTGCTCAAATGCATCTGGATTGCTAAAAAAAGAAATGGAGCTACTGGGCGGAGAACTCATAAAGATTGCTAAAGATTGTGCTGTTCCGGCTGGTAATGCTCTCGCTGTTGACAGGGAACTTTTTTCCCGAACTGTTACCGAGCGTATTGAGGAAGATGAAAATATAAATATTATAAGAGAAGAAGTTAAAAACATTCCTGATGGTTTTACAATTTTGGCATCTGGTCCTTTAACATCTGACAGTCTTGCAAATTCTATAAAAGATTTTACACAAAATGATTATCTTTATTTTTTTGATGCTATAGCCCCCATTGTTGAAAAGGATAGTATTAATTTTGATAAAGCTTTTTGGGCAAGCAGATATGACAAAGGCGAAGCTTCGTATATTAATTGCCCTATGAACAAGCAAGAATATGAAAATTTTTATAATATTTTAATTAACGCCCCCAGAATTGAATTAAAAGAATTTGAAAAAAATGCAAAATTTTTTGAAAGTTGTCTGCCTATAGAAATTCTTGCATCCCGCGGGTTTGATACACTTAGATTTGGTCCTATGAAACCAGTCGGGTTAGTAGATAAAAGAACAGGAATTCAAAATTATGCTGTTGTTCAATTAAGACAGGATAATTCTGCAAAAACATTGTTTAATCTTGTTGGCTTTCAGACAAATTTGAAATGGGGTGCACAAAAAGAACTTTTACAATCAATTCCAGGGCTTGAGAATGTTAATATAGTAAGATACGGTGTGATGCACAGAAATACATTTATTAATTCTCCTAAACTTCTCAATGCATCGCTGCAAGCTAAAAAACGGCAGAATTTATTTTTTGCAGGTCAGCTAACAGGAACTGAAGGCTATACTGAATCCATTGCAACCGGCATGCTTGCAGGAATAAATATGGCGCGTTTAATAAATGGAGAGGAACTCTTAATTCTACCTAAGATTACTATGCTTGGTGCTTTAACGCACTATATATCTGATGAAGAACATACAAAATTCCAGCCGATAAATTCTAATTGGGGAATTGTTGACCCAGTAGAATTACCCAAAAAAGAGCGTAAAAATAAAAGGTTAAAGGCAGAAATGATTTCTGAGCGTTCAATTGAATATTTAAACAATGTATGTTAATTTTTTATTTTTGAAATTTTATTGCCACTTTACGGGAGATATGCTACAATTGCTTTATGAATATGTCAATTCCTATACTTGTTGTTTCAGGGCAGGTTTATACCGTTGAACTTTTAAAACGGTATATTCAGGAATGCGAAAATTTTTATTTCTTTGCTGATACTCATGATTTTTCAAAGGCATATAATGCTATTAAAGAACTTGAAAAAGTTTTTGTTATTGTTGATATTTCTGATTATCAGGAACAGGCTTTGAATTTTATTTCAAAAATTACATCTGAATTTCAACATTGCAGGGCTGCTGCTCTATCTGACAGACCTGATGTTGATGTTTTAATAAGAACTATGCGTGTCGGTGCTTCTGATTTTCTGTCTGTGCCGTTAATCAAAGAAGAAGTTTTTGAAGTTTTGAAAAAAATTAATAATGATTTAACAGATTCCCGTCCTAAAAAGTCAAAATGTCGTATTATTACTGTATATTCAAATAAGGGCGGTGTTGGTAAAACTTCTATTGCAACAAATTTAGCTTTAGAGCTTTCAAAAATAACAAAAGAGAATGTTGCTTTGATTGATTTAAATTTTCAACTTGGTGATGTTACTACTTTTTTGGATTTGAATCCTTCTTTTAATATTTCATATATGCTGCAGAATTTGGATAAGATAAATGAAAATTTTCTTCTTTCTACATTAGAGAGATATAAGGATACCAGTTTGTATGTATTAGCTGATCCACCCTATTTTAAACAGATAGATAACATTTCTTCAAAGGATATTACCAGATTATTTAATATTTTAAGAGATACGTTTTCTTATGTTGTTGTCGATACTTCTGGAGGTTTTGATAACAGTGCAATGACTGCTCTGGAAAATTCTGATCTGATATTTCTCGTTACAATAGTTAATTTACCGGCTATCAGAAACTGTCAGCGCTGTCTAGAATTGTTTGATAAACTCGGTTTCAGCTCTGATAAGGTTCAAATTTTAATTAATCGTTACATGGAAAATGACGAGATAAAAGCAGAAGATGTTGAAGAAGTTTTAGGCAAACCTTTGTACTGGAAAATTCCAAATAATTATTTCACAATGATGTCGGCCATTAATAAAGGTGTTCCAGTATGTGAAATTAATCACGATTCGAATGTAGCTCTGAGTTATAAAAATCTTGCTTTAATGGTATCTGACAGTGTATTTAGACAAAAATTTAATAACAGATCCTGAAAGGTATAATTATGGCAGACAACAGCAAGTTAAGCAGTAGATTTAAACAAAATGATAGCGATATAGAAAAGCCGAAGACTTTACAGAAAAAATTTGTTCTGGCTAAAAATGCAGTGCAAAGTGAATTAAACTCTCCTTCTGCGAAACATGTGTCCGATAAAGAAGTACAATCTGTAAATATTGAAAAATTTTCGCCTGAATTTGAAAATTTTGATGAAGAAGAATTGAAAAAGTCTTTGTTAGATAAAGTAGATTCTATACCGGTCTGGTTTGAATATACTGCTGACAGACAAAAAAGTTTAATAAAAAGTTTTGTAGAAAAGAAAATAATTTCTGAAAATCTTACTTTATCAGATGAACAAAAAGAGACATTGATAGATAAGCTTTTTACGTCGATTATGGGATTTGGTCCTCTTGATTATCTTATTGCGAGGGAAAATGTCGATGCTGTTTTTGTAAATGGTACCAATAGTGTTCATATTGAAATCGGCGGAAAAATTTTAAATACTGAGATGAATATTAATGAAAAACAAATGAAGTTTATCATTAATAATATTTCAAGTATGTCAGGTACTAATATTGATAATTCTCAAAATATCTGGAATTTAACTGTAAATAATTTACGTATTACTGTAATTATGCCTTCGATATCTCAATGTGGTTTTAATATCACAATAAGAAAATTCTGCCAATCTTCTATGGAAGTTTTGTTAAAGAAAAATATGATGACTAAAGAAATATTTGATTTTCTTGTTTCCATTGTTGCTTCCGGAAAAAATATTGTTATATCAGGGGATATAAATACAGGTAAATCTTCATTATTAGAAGCTTTAATTTTTTCTTGCCTTTTAAATAAACGTGTAGCATTGTTTGAGGAATTTCAGGCTATTTCTGTATGTGGAAATTTTTTGATGAAATTTGTAACCGGCAGAACCTCTGATGATTATCATTTGTTGACATCTGATGTTTTAAAAATGATGCCAGAGTATATTATTGTTGATTTTAATTCAGCAGTACCTGAATTATCTGAGGTTAGCGGCGGCATTTTTACACTGAGGGCTGCATCTGTTGAGTCTGCTTTATCAAAGTTGATGTCAGGTTTTATTGCTTATGAACATTTACCTGATAAAGCAGCCAAAATGAGAGTTTATACAAATTACGATTATATTGTGCAAATTAATACATGTAAAGATGGTGTAAAACGGGTTACATCAATTGTTGAATTAACTCCTGCAAGAACATCTGCTCTGTCTGTAAAAGTGATTGCAAAATTTGTTGATGGTGATTATGTTACTGAGATACCGCAGCCTTTGACTTCAATTCGTGCTGAATCTTTAATCGCGCAAGAAGGTTCGATGTCAGGCCGTTTTGCTGGACAGAATTAACTTTTGTCATGTGCATTGTGTTGAAAATATTTTTAATTTTCGATTGGTTTACAAAACCGGAACTTATCTGATCAATTCCCGGATTAATGTATTTTTTCATAATTTGTTTTTCTACAAAATTATTAACAGGGTTGGTAAGAAGAATAAGTGCACCAAAACCGCCTAAGGTCTTTAGAAGTTTATTCCTGAATATAAGTGAGTTTTGATACTCTTTAAGTGCATTTCTTGTTGCTAGATATGAGTAGTCTCCTTCTTTATACATTTCATTCATAGCAGGCAAAAGAGTAGTGTATTTCCGGTAGATTTTGCGTGGTACATGTTTTTCATCCCCTTCTTTTAAAGATTTCATTATTTCAAATGTTCTTTTCGCATTTTTTTTAGCAAAAATATCAATTTTATTTTTATCGTTGTTTAAAAGCACGTATCTTTTCGTAAAAATTTTGTTATAGATGTATTTAAATATATTTATAGTATGTTTTTCATTTTTTCTTGTGTTTATTTTATTGTTAAGGGTTGCAATAATTGTGTCTTTAAAATGTTCATAGCTGTCAAGAGATGTCCCATGCGCCTGCTCAATAACATTTTTAGTATGTCTGTAAATTGCATCCTTGGCATTCCCGCTAATCCCTGATTTATCAATCCTGCCAAGCGGAGAGACGACACATTGTCCTGCAAAGATTATGGCAGGCATGGCAATAAGTGATGTCAGCCCTTGAAATACTGCACGTTTTAGAGCCCTTTTTGCGCTTGGATTGTAGTTATCTTTATCATTTTTGTATTTGTCATATATATCTGCGCCAAGATACATAAACGTAGGCGCCCACAGCGCAGCTCCGAGTTTTGGCGCAATTTCTGATATTGCAGTGCCTATTTCACTTGAGTAAGACATTAATACAGGAATTGGTCTGTTTAGAGGGTCATGGTATTTATATTTTTGTTTATCTGAATTTACTGTATTTATCAATCGCTTATTTCCGGTTGTATTGTTATTATATTATAATCCTCTAAAAAATTTTTTTTGCTACTCTTTATTCTTCAGGTATAATTTTGTTATGGAAAAGAAATTTAAAATATGTTCAAAATACAAACCCGCAGGAGATCAGCCAAAAGCTATAGATGAGCTTGTTAAAGGGATTGAAGAAGGTGATGATGCTCAGACACTTCTTGGAATTACAGGTTCCGGCAAAACATTTACTATTGCAAATGTTATAGAAAGAGTGCAGAAACCGACATTAATTATTGCTCATAACAAAACTCTTGCGGCGCAGTTATATAACGAATTTAAAGAACTTTTCCCAGAAAATGCCGTTGAATATTTTATAAGCTACTATGACTATTACCAGCCTGAAGCATATATTCCGAGAACAGATACTTTTATTGAAAAATCTGCATCTATTAACGAAGAAATAGATAGATTAAGGCACAATGCTACAAGGTGTCTTTATGAGCGTAATGATGTAATTATTGTTGCATCTGTAAGCTGTATTTACGGTTTAGGCCTTCCGGAAAATTATTTTAAAGGTTCTGTTGAGCTCAACGTTGGAGATGAAGTTGCAAGAGATGATTTATTGAAACATCTTATAAGTGTTCAATACAGCAGAAATGATCTTGTTCTTGAACGTTCAACATTCAGAGCAAGAGGCGATATTGTTGAAATTATGCCTGCTTATGAAAAAATTATTACACGCATTTATTTTTTCGGTGATGAAATTGAAAAAATAGTGAGAATAGATAATGTAACAGGTGAAATAATAGAAACCCCTCAAAAAGTTGTTATTTATCCTGCTGTTCATTATCTTTCCTATGATGAAAACGTTGATGAAACGATTAAATTGATAAAAGAGGAACTTGATCGAAGGCTTGTTGAACTTCATAATGAAAATAAACTTGTTGAGGCACAAAGGCTTGAACAGCGTGTTAAATACGATATTGAAATGATTAAAGAAATGGGGTATTGTTCCGGAATTGAAAATTATTCAAGAATAATAGAGCGCAGACCGCAAGGCTCTGCTCCGGCTACGCTTTTGGATTATTTCAGAGGTGATTTTTTGACAGTGATTGATGAATCTCATGTTACGCTTCCGCAGCTCAAAGGTATGTACCATGGAGATTCTTCAAGAAAAAATACATTAATAGAGTATGGCTTCAGACTTCCTTGTGCACGCGACAACAGACCTTTGAAAAATGAAGAATTTTTTAAAAAGGTTCATCAAAAAATTTATATTTCGGCAACTCCTGGTGATTTTGAACGAAAAACATCCGCTCAGCTTGTTGAGCAGATTATCAGACCTACAGGGCTTGTTGATCCGAAAATTTCTGTACGCCCTATCGAATCACAGATTAATGATCTTAAAGTGGAAATTAAAAAACGTGCTGAAAAAGATGAACGTGTATTGATTACTACTCTGACAAAACGCATGGCTGAAGATTTAACTGACTTCTTTGTTCAGGAAGGAATTAAGGTAAGATATCTGCATAGTGAAATTCAGTCTCTTGAACGTGTTGAAATATTGAGGGATTTGCGGCTTGGTGAATTTGATGTTTTAATTGGTGTAAACCTTTTGAGAGAAGGACTTGATATCCCTGAAGTTTCACTTGTTGCGATTATGGATGCTGATAAGGAAGGCTTTTTGCGCTCGGAAACCAGTTTAATACAAACAATAGGGCGTGCTGCAAGAAATGCCTGCGGAGAAGTTATTATGTATGCAGATAGAATTACTGAATCAATGCAAAAAGCAATTTCAGAAACCGAGCGCCGCCGAAAAATTCAGCTTGAATATAATAAAAAATACGGTATTATTCCGCAGACTATTAAAAAACCGATAGAAAATAATCTTCTTTCACTTGTCGCAAGTTACAGAGATTTAGAAGATATTGTCGCTGAAGAAATGGTTGATATGGGAATTGATAAAAAAGATTTGCCAAAACTTATCGACAAGCTTGAAAAAGATATGCATAAAGCAGCTAAAATTCTTGACTTTGAACGTGCCGCAGAAATTCGGGATAAATTGAAAAAAATGCGCGAAATGTTAAATAATTAATGTTTAAATAATTTTGTTATCGTTGTCTTTTGTCGCAATTGCTTCATAATCAATCTGTGCAAGATAATGTCCGCACATCGCAAGATTAAATATTAAAACCATACTCCAGAAAAATGTAGCAATCGGATGCGGTATTCCGAAAAATACCCATATAATGTATGTGATTGGAACTAAAATAATTGCATCAGCAATCAAAACCTGCGGTATCATAAATATAACGGCAATTAGTATATCCATACTTGAATCGGATATGGTTTTAAAATTATATGCATCAATAATTTTGAAAGTTTTTGCATAACAGAGGTATCCGGTCAGCATTATAGCTCCAAATACACCCCATATCATATATTTGAAAACAGTTATTGTGTTTGGATCTGGTATGTAATTGCCAAGAAAATTAATAATTGTTATTGCAAGCCAGCAATTAACTGCAATCAAAGGTCCAAGAGCAACAGAGCCTTTAATTCCCGCCCACATGATTGAAAATACGTTGAACGAAGGTAAAACATACTCCTTGCCGTTCCTTACATTTTTTGTGCATTCTATCAAGAAACCGAACAGTAGAAGAAATGTTACAATACTTGCAGTCCAAAATGCAGACAGCGTGTTTTTATTTGTGTACAAAACAGTGCATATAAAAACAGGTATTGCAAATACAAAATACTTTATTATTGAATTATCGTCCTGAATAGCTTCTTCAAAAGCATCTTTAATGGATGGCATACTGTTCCCTCTCTTCTTACTTTTTTAATATAGCATACCATGTACAAAAAAACAATAAGATTAATTTAGCGGTATAACAACTGTGAATTTACTGCCTTTTCCTATTTCACTTTCTGCAGTTATTGTTCCGTTATGCATTTTTACAAACTCCTTGGCTATCGCTAGCCCTAAACCGGTTGAATTAGCTTTTGCATCTGCTTGTTCATATTTTTTAAATATTTTTTTTAAATCTTTTTTTTCAATGCCCACTCCGTTATCTTCAACAGTGATAATTGTTTTATCGTCTTTTTTTGTACATTCAAGGATAATCTGCCCATTTACAGGAGTATATTTAACTGCATTGCTCAAAAGATTTAAAAGTATTTGCTGAAATTTCTGATAATCTGCTGTAATTTCAAAATTACCGATATTCTTTTTAAAATTTAAATTTTTTCTTATCAATAATGGATTTATAAGATTAACTACTTCTTGAATGCACACTGAAGTAGAGAATTTTTGCAGGTTTAATTTCATAGATTTTGCTTCAATCTTGGATATATCCAAAATTTCATTTACCATTTCAAGAAGCTTTAATGATGAAATTTTTATATCATCTATGTATTCTTTTTGTTTACTGTTTAACTTTCCTGTAAAGCCGCTGCCTAATATCTCTGAAAAACCGAGAATCGAATTTATCGGAGTGCGGAGTTCATGTGATATATGCGAAATGAATTTAGTTTTAGCTTCCTGTGAATTTTTGATTTTTTTTGTGTTTTTGTGAATTTTTAAATACCCCTGCTGAATTGCTTCTATCTGCATTTTAGTAATTTGAGAGATTTCAAAGTCTTTTATAATATCTGAAATTACGCATGCGCAGGTTTTGAATATTTTTTTCTCATTTGAACTGTAGTGCTTGCCTGTTATAACAATTTCACCGTAGACTGTATTTTTAAAGTATAAATTTTCTCTGAGACATGACTCAAAAGATTTTATATCTGATGTATCTGTATTAAAAAGATATTCAGGTCTTTCAGAGTTTGTCAGATTTATATACCCTGCATCGAATTCTATAATTTGTTTCAATACCTCGAAAATGTTCTTTTCAAAGTATTCATCTGTTTTAATTTTATAAAATTCACGTATTTTTTCAACGGCATTTTCAAAACAATTCAATTTCTACTCCAGATCTGATTTTTCCATATAGCCTATATATTTTAAATTTCTATAAAGGCCGTCGTAATCAAGACCATAGCCGATAAGAAATTTGTCATCAACCTCAAATCCGTAATAATCAGGGTCAACATCTGTTAATCTTGTCGCTTTTTTGTCCAACAGCGAACAAAATTTTGTTGACTTTGTGTGGAAATTACAATTAATAAAATCAAGAAGGAATTTAGCAGTTAAGCCTGTATCTACAATATCTTCTATAATAAGAAGGTTTTTCCCGTTTAAATCCGGCAAATCAATGTTTACAGCATTAACTTTTCCTGAAGTTGTTGTTCCTCCATTGTAGCTTGACAGTCTTATAAATTCCATTTTTAAAGGCATATTAAGATGTTTTACAAGATCAACCGCAAACATTACAGCGCCTTTCAATACACAGACCGCAATAACTTCTTCCTGTCCGTAAAATTTATTTAATTCGTCTGCTATTTCTTTAATTCTTTCTTGAATTTGTTTTTCATCAAATAGAATTTTTAATTTATTAATATCCATAACCTAACCTCTCTTTAATGTTAGCACATGTGTTGGCTTATTTACAACTTTAATTTTGTCATTCAATCCCACACCTGCAATCCACAAAATTTCATTATCTTCACACAGAAGTATAAGTTTATCTTTATTGTGGGCGGGAATTTTTTTTTCGTTGAGATATTTTTTTAGTTTTTGGGTGCCGGGCATACCTAGCGGCTGAATTTTATCGCCGTTTGAACGATGTCTGAGTGTAAAGTCAATTTTAGACAAACTTACATAAGCTTTAAATTCTTTATCCTCTGGGAATGAGTTTATTTCTCCGGCAAATGGTTCTATTGTGAAGATAAAATCTTCAAATTTATATTCACCGCAGTGCTTAATTTCAAGCTTTAACGTGTTTTTCTCTTCTTTCGTAATAATTTCAGCTTTTGAATTATTAACAAAAAGCCATAGATTTGTGTTTAAGGAAATTTTCTTCCCTGATTTTGAGGTTTTATTTATTTCTATAAAGTTTTGAATATTTTCAATTTTTTTGTGGTCGTATTCAATATTGTATTTGCAAAGCGTTTTATAAATTAGTCTTTTTTGCTCCTGCGGCGCGGCATTTAGAAGATTTTCAGGAAGATATGAATTAATCAGACAGTTGTCGTCAACAGCCAGCTCCGAAAGTGAATTAATTGCTCCTGTTACGTTTGGATTAATTTCTTTTAAGAGCGGTATTATTTTATTTCTTATAAGATTTCTTTTATATTTTGTATTAAAGTTTGAACTGTCAACATTGGGAGTAAGTTTGTTTTCCTTTATATATTCTTCAATTTCGCATCTTGTTGTTTTCAAAAGCGGTCTGTAAAAAATTCCCCGCTGTTCGTTTATCCCCTGTAGACCAATTGTCCCTGTACCCTTGATAATTCTATAAAGTACAGTTTCCGCGTTATCGTCAAAATTATGAGCGGTAAAAACAACATTTGAATTGAATTTTTCAGCACATCTTTTAAAAAATTCATATCTTGCTTCCCTTGCTGCAGTTTCTGTTTTTTCAACGCTGTCAGGCAGAATTTCAGAATAATATTTTATATTTCGAGATTTTGCAAAATTTTCGCAATTTTGTGCATCTTTTAAACTTTCTTCACCCCGCCAATTATGGTTGAGATGAACCGCAACAATATCAGCTTTAAGTTTGTGCAGAATATCTAAAAGGCACATTGAATCATATCCGCCAGAAAATGCTATAATAAATGTGCCTGATAAATTATATTTTTCTATAAAATTTTTAACTCTGTCAATAATCAAGCCTGTTGGAATTTTTTTACTCCTTCTTTAATTTCTACGGCATCAACTCCGAGCTGTTCAAGAGCTTTCATAGCAAGAGAATCAGGTTCTGTTGTCAGGGCAAGGAGCATATGTGCAGATTCTATTTTTTCTTTGTTGTCTTTTTTGGCAAGTTCCCAGGCTGTTTCAAGAACTCGTTTTGCTCTTTCTGTAAAAACAATTTCTCTGTCATAATATTCATTGCCGAATCCTATCATATTTTCAACGACGGCTCTTGCATCTTTCATTGTAATTTCAAGTTCTGCAAGCACCTGTCCGCCGATGCCTGTTCCTTCTCCGATAATTCCGAGCAGAAACATTTCTGTACCTACAATGTTGCGTCCGAGTCTTCTTGCCTCTTCTTTTGCAAGTCTTAGAATTGTGAGAGTTTCGGGCATCTGCTTTTCTATCGGTTTTATTATGCTGTGTGCAAGGTCATCATCCTGTACTTTCAATTCTTTGAGTATTTCATAAGCAATTCCTCGTTTGGTTTTTAAAAGCCCGAGAACTATGTGTTCCGGCAGTACAACAGATGAACCGAGTTCTTTTGCCGTTTGCAGCGCCATATTCATTGTGGTAAAAGCATTCGGCGTAAATATAATCTGCCGGCCTTCGTATTCTGCCTGTCTGGACTGAATATTGCCGAGTTTTTCTTCAAAGTTTTCGCTTGTAACACCATATTGGGCAAATATTTTTGTTAATTCAGACTCTTTATCTTCGAGTATAGAAGATAAAATTTGCTCTGTTCCGAGAATTTCGTAGTTTGAAGTCGAAAGCTTTGCAACTGCACGTTCAAAAACTTTTGCAGATTCTTTGTTGTTAAATATGTTGTCTGTTTCCTGCGCTTTGTTTTCAGGAATTTTGCTGCTTTCGTCTATCTCCGGATGATAAAGGCGTTTAATCTTTTTCTGGACGAGTTTTTCAAGCAGTGATTTTGATTTGTAGATATCAAATCCGAGATCTTCCAGAATTTTTACGTTATTGGATTTTTTGTCTGAAATTACGGAAAGGAATAAATGTTCGTAAAGAATTGTCTGATGCCCCGATTTGTTAGCAAGATCAAGTGTCTTTTTTAATATTTCCTTATATTCAATATCAAACGGCAAAGCAACAGGCGTTGCGTTGTTTATGCCACTTACAGGAACATATTTTTGAATTTCTTTTTCAAGTTTTTCATGTGTAATATCGTAAGATTTAAAAATTTTCAGGGAAATTCCTTTTGCTTCATCAAAAAGAGCAAGCAAAAGATATTCAGGAGCAACTTTTGAGGCTCCTGTATCTTTTGCCAGTTTTTGCGATGTGCTTACGACATTTATTGCTTTTTCCGTAAATCTTTCAAACAAAATTTATTCCTCGTCTTCCATGTTTTCAACATATTCTGCGACTTTTTCAAATTCTTCATCATCGTCAATTGTCTCAAATAGATATTCATCGCCATCTTTTGATAATCTCATAAGAACAACTTCATCTCCCTCTTCTTCCTCTACAGGTAAGAGAAGTGCGTATTCCTGTTCGTCAACTTCAACAATGTCGAACAATTCAAATTTAATAACGTTGCCGTTTTCATCAATCGTTTCAATTATTTGATCTTCATCTGCCATTTTTAATTTTCCTTTCTTTTTATAAATTTATTCTAGCATTTTGCAAGGTACTGTTCAAGTATAATACAAGCACTTTCAATATCAACCAGTCCTTTGTTTTTTCTGAAGTCTATTTTTTTTGCACGCAAATTCTCTTCTGCTGTGTTTGAAGTGAGTCTTTCGTCTTCAAAAATTATTTCCACACCTTGAATTTTTGATGCAAAATTTTTACAATCATCAGCCTGAGCACCTTGAGTTCCGTCCATATTGTAAGGAATTCCGGCTACTAATTTTTTTACGTTATTTTCTTTTATAATTTTTTGAATTTCTTCTATAGCTTTTTCTTCAGGCTGTCTTTGTATGCAGGAATGACCGTTTGCGAGTATCAAAAGATAGTCGCTTAATGCAACTCCTATTCTTTTTGTTCCGATATCAATTGCCATTACTTTGTACATTTTACCCACATATCTTCTATATCTTTTATACGTTTATTATTTTTCTGTGCAAAATAATATTCGTATAAACTTTTTCGCAAAATATTTTTGAACAATTCTCTTATGAGTTTTTTATCATTATATAAGGAATATAAATTTTGTGCAGAGTTTTCATCGCCTGAAAGATGTTTTAGAAGCGCACAGTTCAAAATCCTTTCTTTCCAAACGCTGTATTCTTCAGGGAAAAACACTTTTTCAACATTTTCATCAATAAATTTATCAAATTTATCTGACGGAAGTTCGTTAATATTCTTTAAGAAATCTTCAAATTCATCGCTGTATGTACTGTTTAAAAACCAGTAATCCGTAAAATCGTATTTTAAAATATCTTCAAATTCTTTTTTTGATAGTTCTTTCACTTTATATTCAAGTTTCAAAGGCAGAGATTCAATGTCCGCAAGAAGCGTGCGCCAGCAGATGTATTCATAAGGAATATTGTGCTTTGACAATTTTTCAGCTTTTTCAAGTATGGATTTTAAAATACCAGGCTCAAGCTCAAGCGCTCTTTGGCCTCTGTAAAATCTTTCAATTATTGCATTGCATTCAAATTGTGTTATTTCGTTAAAGCCAAAGCAGTCTCTTATGCCTTTATAGTCATCAATAACAACTGCAACAAACTGGATTTTCCCTGATTTATTTATTCTTGATATTATTACAGCCTGATTTCCATGACCGTCAGGATAAGTTATACAGAATTTATAAGGCTTTGAATTCTTTAAAAGGTTTTTATAAAATTCGTGGGAATTATCTTCTCTAATTCCTGCAAGTTTTAAAATAGAGAGATTTTTCTTAATTGCCGGAACAAGGTTCTCTTGTGCAAACTCAAGCGCACTGTTTAAAGCATGGTATGCAAGCTGTGATTTTGAGTTTCCAAGAATTTCAAGTGCTGTTTTGCCTGTTTGCGTATACGGCATTGACAAAAAGACCGGAACAAGAAGATTTGCAAGTTCATCTTTATCATAATCATTCCCCAGCGACTTTAGTAAAACGATTCTGTCATCTTCGCTAAGTGAGCTTAAAAAATCAAGAAAATCAATCTGAACTTCCGGATTTACTATGGCATTATCCAGAATTCTTTTTGTATCTGAATCAATAAGTTCGTCAGGGTTATCAAGATATTTGCCGCATTCTTCGTAAGACCAGTTTGTGTCAATGTCTCTAAGCAAATCCAGTGCAAAAATTTTTGCCTGATTTGATGTCATACTGCTTTTTATGATATTCCATAAGTGTTCGCTCAGCTCATCTTTAGTGCAGTATCTTAACAGCATAAATTTTAGAAGAGCAGGGTTATGATTTGTATTGTTTATTTCTTTAAAAAGCAGTTTTGCAATAATTTTTTTATCATTTTGTGAATCAAGTGTACGAAAATGCACAGCATAATTCTCAAAATCGACAACCCCTTTTAAAGTCTCAAATATTTTAGCTATTTCTGACTTAATTTCAAAAGGATTAAGCCCTTGAGAGTCAATCATTTACGAGCCTTTCCCCAGAAAGCATCCAGTATTGCCTGTGCTTCGGCAGACGGCATTCTGTCGTTTAGAATTAAATATTGTACTGCAATCATAGCGCATTCTGAACAGATATTTACTCCCGGGCCCTGTACCATTTTTAAAACCTGCGTATTGGGCCTTCCGCAAAAACTGCAGTATACAAGGTCATCTTCTTTGCGTTCATTATTATGTTCTGATGACTTTTCACGTTTTGCCCCTAATTTAATAACTTTGTCTTCTGACATATTTTAACCTCTCATGTTCATATTTGTAACTTTTATTTATACAAATTTGCCAAAAATTAATGCTTATTTTATAATAAAAATCACAAATAATTTTTATGAGGTTGATTATAACATGAAAAAAGCTTTTTTACTAGCAAGTATCTTGTTTATTTCTGTAATTTCAACAGCATGCATTAATAATTTTGCAATACAGGAACTTAACAACAGAGCAAAAGATTTTATGGACAAAGGCGATTATGCATCTGCAATTGAACGTTTAAAATCGAGTGCAGACTTGGATGGAAGTGTATTTGAAACGCAGTATAATCTTGCAGTTGCTTATACAAAAGCAGAAGATTATGCAAATGCCATTCAGGCTTATAATAATGCGATAAAGTTAAATCCTGATTTCCCTGATGCATATTATTCTCTGGCTGTTTGTGAAGAAAATCTTGCAAAAGATATTATTTCCGGCGGGGTTATCGTAAATGAAGATGGTACTATTCAAAAGGCTAGCCAAACTTCAGATACAGCTTCTGTTTCTGAGCAGGAAACTGCTGAAAGTGAACTTTCCGGGAACAGTAAAAAAATGCTCACTACTCTTTTAGGTAATTCTATATCTGATTACAGAATTTATCTTGATAAGAGTGAAACAGCCGATGACAGACAATTCGTTGAAGATAAAGTTAAAGAGCTTGAATATCTCCTTGCTAAATATACGGTGAAGTAATTATGTTTCAGTCTCCGGGCGATATTGCATTTAGAATTTTTAATTTTCCTGTCTATTATTATGGAATTATTCTCGCATTTGCTATTTTAACCGGAGTTTACACTGCATATTTGCTTTATAAAAATTTTTATGATGAAGTAAACGCAAAAAAAATAATTGATTTTTCTCCGTTTATTATAATTATTGGTATTATTGGAGCAAGATTGTATTACTGTTGTGTGAATTTTTCTTATTATATAAATCATCCATTTGAGATGTTTAATATAAGGCAGGGCGGATTATCTATTCATGGAATGATTATTGTCGGAATTCTGTCTTTATTTGTCTTTTCAAAAATTTATAAAATGTCTTTTATGAAACTTATGGATGTTTTTTTGTGTGGTACGGCACTGGGGCAATGTATTGGACGCTGGGGAAATTTCTTTAATTCGGAAGCTTTCGGCACTCCGACAAATTTACCTTGGAAATTATACATTCCTGTCTCTGACAGGCCTATTCAATATATTGGTTATGAATATTTTCATCCGGCTTTTTTGTATGAAAGTATTTTGGATTTAGTTATATTTGTTATTCTTTTGCTTTTATTTAAGAAAGTTTCAAAGCGCCCCGGGGTGCTGGCATGTATATATTTAATTTTATATTCTATGGCAAGAATTTTGGTGGAACATTTGAGAATTGACAGCGTGCTGAATATTTCAGGAATTCCTGTAGCGCAGATAATGTCTTTTGCTTTAATTCTTGTTGCTTCACTGGCCATGATTGTTATTATTTCGAAAGATAAGACCGCTTGATATTGATTTTTATATCTTTTTATCATTAAATAATTTTATGATGAATGGATTACCCCAAAATAAAAAAGCTCTTTTCTGGTTAAGCGGAGGGCATTTCATAAATGATATCTATACAGGCGTGCTTAATCCTATCATGCCTTTTATTGCTGCAAAAATAGGGATTTCAATGGCCTTTGCTACTATTATATTAACTATTTCCCATATTTTTTCATCACTCTTGCAGCCTTTATTCGGATATTTCGCTGATAACATTGTAAAACGTTCTTTTATTTTCTGGGGATTGATACTTTCATCAATTTTCATACCGCTCTCAGCGCTTGCGCATAAACCTTTTATCCTTATTTTATTTATAATTATAGGAAGTATAGGTTCCAGCCTTTTTCATCCGCAGGCTCTTGGTTTTGCTTCAAGATTTGCAGATAAAGAGACGGCGGGGAAATCTATGGCGGTTTTTGTTGCTATGGGTACTTTAGGCTACTCTTTTGGACCTGTTGTATCATCTGCAATAACCCAGTTTTTAGGTATGCCTAAAATGCCTGTGATGACTGTTTTAGGTATTTTATGGGCGTTTTTAATGTTTAAATTTGTGCCGAAATTATCTTTATCAGAGCCTGTAATGTCAAAAATTGATTTTAAGACCGCGTTTAAACGAATTTTAACTAACAGAAAATTGAATATTTTAAATGTAATAGCAATGCTTAAAACCATGATTATGTCTGCAAGTTTTATTCTTTTGCCTTTTCTGTGGAAAAATATGGGATATAAACCTTTTTACATAGGAACAGCATTATTTTTATTTATATTTGCCGGCGGTATCGGTTCTTTAGTCAGCAGTCATATTGAAAAGAAAATTGGAGCGAAGAATGTTTTTTACATTTCTATGATATCTACACTGCCTTTGATGATATTGTTTATTATTCTTTGTTCTTCTTATCCTTTGTTGTCGCTAGTGATTTTTGTAATCACCGGATTTGTAACAATGATGGCAACACCTGTTACAATGATTATGGCTCAGAATGTTTTACCTGAATATAAAAGTATAATTTCCGGTTTTATAAACGGATTTTCATGGGGAATTGTTGCAATCGTTATGTCAATGCTGGGATTTGTAGCAGAAAAATTCGGTATAACAAATGTTCTTATATTTGTTTCGATAATTCCGGCGGTATGTGCTGTTCTTGTAAAAGAGTTATTTAAAAAAGAAAACGATTAAGCTAAAATATTTAAAGATTTATTTATTTTGTTATTTTGATGTTTAGAAGTCATTTTTTCTTGCAGATAAGCGACATTATAGAGCAATTTGTTAGTCAAAAGATCAAGACTCAGTTGTTTATCCATTTTATTAAGCATACTCAAATCATGCTCCCCGCCGAATGTATGCTTATTATTTGCAGCATTCATCATTGAATTTTGCATCTGCATTGATGATAATACTGTATTATTCATTGTATTTACGGCATTTAAACGTGCGATGGATGAAACTAACATTCCTAACTCCTATCTCCTACCTTATTAAGTATAGAACAATATAAAAATAAAATCAAGTATTAATTTTTGTAACAAATAGGATAATTTGTGAATTTCTACAATTATTATATACTTTATATATATACCGGTTAAATAAAACGAGCGATATTAAAAGAGAGAGTATTCAAATAAGAGAGAGAAAATTTCCTATACCTTCCTAAAAACAAAATTTTTACCCCGTATAAGGGGTATTTTTATGAACAAAAAAGCCATCCTGTTTATGGATGGCTTTTTTATGTAGTTTTATTCACCAAGCAATCCGATTTTGTGGATTTTGATGAAGTTTGTACCGCCGACAAGAAGTTCGGGGACTGAGCCTGTAATTACTACGTAATCTCCCTTTTCAAGTCCTAAACCATTCATAAGAAATTTATCAAGTTCTAATAATGATTTTTTATCAATAGATGCCTGAAAATCTACAGGAATAGGATAAACTCCTCTGTATAATTTGATATCGCGGCAGATATGTTTGTGCGGGCAGCAGGCAAAAATTGGTACGCTTAATTTTGCCTCGGCCAGCATTGATGCCGTAAATCCGCTGCCTGTTAATGCAATTGCCGCTTTAACGTCCATTTTTCTGGTCATATCAGCAATTGACATTCCTATTGCCATTGCCTGTGAATCTTTTTCTTCTTCAATCATTTTTCTCGGGAATTTATTCTTTCTCATAAAAGGAGAAGATTCAACGTTATCAGCAATTTTCTTCATCATTGCAACAGCTTCAACAGGATAAGCTCCTGCTGCAGTTTCGCCTGAAAGCATAATTGCATCTGTTCCGTCTAAAATCGCATTTGCAACGTCTGATGTTTCCGCACGTGTCGGTATAGGATTTTCAATCATGCTGTCTAACATTTGTGTAGCAACGATTACAACTTTTCTTTTTGCATTTGCTTTTCTGATAATCGTTTTTTGTACAATAGGTACTTTTTCATTTGAAATTTCAATACCTAAATCACCTCTGGCAACCATTATTCCGTCTGAAACTTCAATAATGGAGTCAATATTTTCTACAGCCTGGGGTTTTTCTATTTTTGAAATAATTCTTGCAGTGGTATTGCCGTTTTCATGTAATAATTCTCTTAATTTAACAACATCTGATGCTTGTCTGACAAAAGATAAACCAAGATAATCAATATCATTTTTTGCGGCAAATTCTACAAATTTGATATCTCTTTCTGTTAAAACATCAAGACTTCCTTGAGAACCCGGAATATTAATGCCTTTTCTCTGTTTCAAAAGTCCATCAGTCAAAACTTCCGCGAAGATAACTCTGTCTTCAACTTTTCTAACTTCAAGCTGAATTTTTCCGTCGTCAATCATAATTTTTTCGCCAGGTGTAACGTCATCAGCCATGCCTTTATAATCAACAGGCAGAATATCTCCTGTAACTTCAGGCTGGTGGCGGAATTTTAGAATTTCTCCTTTGTGAATTTCAATTGATTCAGGAAGGTTGCCAATTCTGATTTTTGGGCCTTGAAGATCCAAAAGTACTGGAATAAGTGTCCTTTCTTCTTTTTCAATTTCTCTGATGTAGGACAAATTTGTTTTGTGCATTTCAACATCGCCATGTGATGAATTTAATCTGAACATGGTAACGCCGGCTTTAAAAAGCTCTCTGATTTTTTCTTTTGTTGACGTTGCAGGTCCCAGTGTTGCAACGATTTTGGTCATAGTGTAATTATCCATATTCTTCCTTTCTATATTGGGTAAATTTATTTTTATAATTACATGTTTACAAAAAATAATAATTACGATATAATCATACACGAAAAAGGTTTACTAGTAAATATGAGGAATTAAAGATGAAAAAATTTATTGCGGGATTGATGACATTATGTTTATTGTCATTTAATGCAATTCCTGCGTTGGCTGCATCAATTGCTGATGTTGGACAGAATTACTGGGCCAGCAAAGAAATCAATATTGTTGTAGACGACAACATTATGTCTCTTTCAGGCAACCGTTTTAATCCGGAAGGAGACATGACAAGAGTAGAATTTGTTAATGCTTTGTTAAAAGTTTTATCTGATGAAAATTTGAACGTAAATATTTCAAATAAATTCTCAGATGTTTCAAAGTCTAACCCGAACTATGATAATATTTTGCGTTCACAGCAATTAGGTCTGGTTTACGGTTATCCGGATGGAACTTTTAAACCAAACAAAACTGTTTTAAGATCTGAAGCTCAATCTGTTATCAGCCATATTACAAAAGATATGGATGCTGACAAATCAGTTTTAAATCAATTTAAAGATGCTTCAGCTGTTCCTGCTTGGGCAAAAAATGTTTACGCTAAAACTATTAATTACGGAATTTACGTAAACTATCCTGATTCAAGAGAATTAAGACCTAATGATAATCTTTCAAGAGCTGAGGCTGCTGTACTTCTTGCAAGACTTAAAGAGAAACTTGATTTAGTAAAACAGCAGTATCTAGGTACAACAAGAGTTGAACACCTTGACGTTAAAAGAAACGCTCCAAATGATGAAGTTAAAGTTAACAATGTTCAAAGCGTTATCGGACAAGGAAATGTTCTGGTTGTAGCTTTTGACGAAAAATTCAAATCAGAAGAGCACAAAGCCGGTGATATTGTAAATTTTGTTGCTGATGAAGACATTTATACTGAGGAAGGAACACTTATAATTCCTATAGGTACTAAATTTATTGCTCAAATCAATGAAATTAAAGATCCAAAATGGTTTAATAAAAATGCAAGAGTTTATCCTCAATTGCAGAAAATTATTTTGCCTAACGGAAAAGAAGCTGCATTTAACGCAAAACCTTTTTCTAAAGACTATTCTTTAAAAGAAGGCCCATGGATGACTACAGGTAAATTAGTCCTTTGCACATTAACCGGAGGTGCTGTTGGTACCGGCGCCGGTGTTGGCTTTGCATTTATTCCGAGCCCTGATTTAATCGGAACAGGTGTTGCAATCGGTCTTCCTGTAGGTGCTGCTGTTGGTCTTGCTACCGGCTTGATTACAAAAGGGCTTCAGTATCATGCTAAAGATGGTGAAACAATTTATGTTATCCTTCTTGATGATGCTGCTGTAGACAGAGTAAATCTGGATATATAATAATTATTTTATAAAATTATACTTTAAGAGAACTGCTTTCGGGCAGTTCTCTTGTTATATATGCTATGGTAAAGTGTTGTGAAAAGGTTTATTATAAATGTGTAAACAAAGTTTATATATGTTTAATTTAGAAAACGGGAGTATGCTTATTATGAAAAATTTATGTATTACACTGGCTTTAATTGGTGCTGTAACTTTATCTACTCAGAGTGCTTTTGCTGCATGGGAGGGGGCGCAATCACTAAATCCTCTGCCTTATTTGTCTTATCTTAATCCGCTTCCTTATATTGGAATAGGTGAAAATAAAACAAATTTCAGTCTTAATCCATTCACAGGTTTTAAAAACTGTAACAAGTGCAAAGTTAAAAAAATGAAATGTGATGAATGTACAAGGATTAAAATGCAGCCTTGTCCGACCTGTAGAAAAGCATTTACGGAAGAAAACTGCAATACCTGTGATAGAATTTATATAGAAACAATACAACCCAGATGCACTTCATGCGGACACTAAAAAAAAGAGCCTTAAGGCTCTTTTTTTAATATTCAACAATATTTTGCAGGGTATAAAATATTTTATCTGTTATTTCCTGTATGTATTCCTGTGATACCATACCGTTTATAACTGCATCAGAAATTTGATAAGCAGGTCTGATGTATTGTTGTGCTGTTTTATTTACATCCTGAAACTGTAAATCGGCAGCTTTACCGGTTTTGCCTCTTAGAGCGGCTCTTCTGTACCATCTGTCTTTTATAACTTCAAGAGGAGTAAAGACATAAACTTTTACATCCATAATGTCTCTTAAACCTTCATTAAGTACATAAAGCCCTTCGGTGAGAACTACTTTAGCAGGTTTTTTGATATCTCCGTTTGGATCAGAAACGCAGGTTACAAAATCATATTTTGGTGATGTAATTTCTTTCCCTGTTTTAAGTTTCATGAGGTGTTTTTTCATTAAATCTAAATCAATTGCATCAGGAGTGTCAAAGCTGAAACCTGTTTTAAACAATGCTTCATAACTACCGGCTTCAAGTAGCTCTTTAGATGTATCCTTATAATAATCATCGCATCTGATTACAGTATAAATTCCCTCTTTTTTTTCTTTTACACAGGCTTTAATTGTGTTATCAACGAAAACCGTTTTCCCGGATGCGCTTTCGCCGGTAATCCCTATAAGGAATGTCTTTTTCTTTTCTTGAACAACTTTTCTTGCGATATTCAATATGAGATTTTCAGATGTTTTTAAGAATAACGGCTGTGTTTGAAGTTTATCTTCCTCCAAAATTTTTTTCAGTGATTCAACAATCTGTGATATAACTTCCATATCACGTCTGCTTGAATAATAGTCGTAACTTGTTAAAAAATCTGTTGCCATTCTACTTCCCCTGTAATATTCTAATATTTTACCTTAAACTTTTTTTATTTTGTAGGAATAATAAATTTTGTAACAATATTCTTATTTTTATTAAAGAATGTTCAAATTTTTGCCGTTATGGGAATAAGTGAAGTAGTCTTTGCCGGTAATTGATTTAATTGCAGCAATAAAGTCTACGGGAGTATATTAATAAAAGGAGATAGGCATGTATCATGACGAAATTTTTGAAACCGCTCTAAAAGATGTACGTGAAGAAAGTTACAAGGCATTGAAAGAAGAAATTTGTTCAATGGAATCTGCTATAGAGAGATTTTTCAAAAATGTTTTAGAGTGTACAACTTGCAAGTCTGAGAGAGATTACAATATTTCTTCATTTTAAAGTAAAAAAAGACCGTTTTTAACCGGTCTTTTTTTATGCACAATAGTTAAGATTTGCGATTGCTTCCAATTGATTTATTACAGGTTCGTATTCTGAATTTTGGGCTAGAGAATTTTCATATTCCGGTGTATTAGTGCTTTGTGATTCATTTAAATTTGATTCTTTTTGTGCTACAAGTTCTTCAAATGCCTTTAAAGTTTCTTCATCATCAAAGCCGCCTTCTTCTTTAGCCTTCTGTGCTGCAGCCAAAATCAATTCTTCTTGTTTTTCCGGTGATTTGTCAGCTTGTTCAGCTAACTGTTTTGCTTGTTCTTTTTGGGTTTTATTTTGTTCTTCAGCGTAAAGCTGTGCTTCTGTTTTATTTAAAGAATCTTTTTCATTGAGCGCAGCATCCATAACTTTTCCGGCACCCCAGCTTGCTATTGCACCGCCGATAAGACCGCCGACAAAACCGACAACAGCGCCTGCCACATTTCCTATACCTGGAACTACCGAGCCTGCTACAGCTCCTGCCGCAGCAGCGCCGGCTGCGTAACCTAGAACACTTGCTCCGACTTTTGTTGCAGATTTTGCAAGCTGTTTGTTGCCTCTGTTATTATTTATTCCCTGTTGTTTTTCAACTTTATCAATTTTGTAAGCTTGGACAACGGATGGAATTTCCATTAATCCTTCTATTGCAGCCATTATCCAGCTTCCCTTTACTCCTTTTTTTGCTAATCTTAGTGCTGATGCGCCTTTTGATGTTTTTAGCATTTTGCTTTCGGCTTTATAGACTCCTGTTTTTGTTTTTAGCCAGTGAGATGCTTTCCCTGTTGTGGAAGCAGGCTTTATAAGCCCGCGTTGAATCGCCTGATTTACTTTCATATCGCCCTTTTGTAGTGCTGCTCTTATTTTTTTCAGCTGCTCTTTTAATTCAGCGCCTGTCATTTTTTTATCTTTTGCTTCCTGTATAAGCTTTTTAGCTTCACTGTAATATCTGCTTTTTCTTTGTGTATTTTCTAATTTTACAAGCTGTTTATTATTTAATTTTGAAATATCTGTATTAACATTGTATGCAGGTAATTCCTTTTCAATATTTATAAGATTGTTATATTGATGCTTATTTTTCATTGTCTGCCACAAGCTTTTATCATCTTTTAGATGTGCTGTAGCATTTTTATTTTTTTCTGAAAGATTTTTCCAGGCTTGAAAATAATTTGTTCCCCCTGCAGTTTTCATTTCCTGATATACCTTAAAAGGTTTTGCACCGTATTTTAAAAGTGCCGGGCCGCCAATCATTAATGGAAGTCCGAAAGCAAGGTTTGTTCCTAAATCAGTGATTAATCTATTCTGTTGTGTCTGTTCCGGTTGTACTCCATATAGCCAGTTAGCAAGCGCTAAATTCTGGCTTTGAACCGAATTAACATCTGCCATTTTAGTTTTTCCTCAAATGTTTATAATTTCCCCGTATAATATATATAAAAAATTTGCTTTATAAAAATTGCCTTTTTGTAAAGATATGTAAAATGGCGGTTAAATAAACTTAGCCGCCATAATTTTAACATTGAAAGTTTAGTCTGTTCATACCTGATGTCATAGCCATGAAGTCCTGATCCATAGGATTTGCCGCTGCACCTGAGTATAACATCTGCTGTAAAGCCATTAACTGCTGTGGAGACATTGCTGGCTTCGGAATATTCATCTGCTGCGGTATTCCTTCGGGCATATCTGTTCCGAAAGGATTCATACCATATTGTTGAAGCATAGCCTGTTGTTGTTTTAGTGCTTCTTCAGCTTCAGCTTTTTTCTCAGAATGACTTTTGCCTGTAAATTTACTCATCAGCCAGTCGCCTGCGACATAACCTACGATACTTCCAAGTATAGGACCCACAACAGGTATTGGCGCTAATAGTGCTGCACCTATGGCTCCTGCAGTCATACCTGCACCTAGTCTTAATCCTGCTTTAACAGTTTCTGTAACACCTCCGAATATTCCTTCATCTTTAAAAGCTGACAATATATTAGGTATTTCTGTTATGCCTATTAAAAGTGTACCTATAAGAGGCATTCTTTTTCCGATTCCGCTCATTGCACCTTTAAACTGAGACCAGAATTTTGAAGCGCCTGTTTTGCCTTTCCTCTCTGCAAGTTTGCCCCCAACTCTCCAGCCTTGAGCGACTTTAGCAGGGAATGATTTTAATGAAGCCCATGTACCTTTCCAGAAGCCGCCATGTTTTTGTGTCATAGATTTATTATGTTTTTCTGCTGCATGTGCACCATTTTTGATACCAGACCATACAGATTCCATATATGATTGTCCGTTTGCTTTACGGTTTTTAATTGTTTCGCGCATTGCATTTGTAAATTTCTCGTTGCCTGTTCCAAGTACAAAATCAGGATACAGCTTGCCTGCGCGTTTAAAATATTGCAAACCTTTTGATGCAATAGAACCTATTCCCATTTTTACCTACCTAATTTTTATAACCTACCTTAATTACATAAAAAAAATTTTTTTGCATAAATTGCTTAAAATTATAATTTTGTTAAGTTTTGTTAATATTTACAAACATAGCAATCAGGTGTATAATAGGTCTATGTATTGTGAAAACGGCAAAATTTTTATTGAAAATGATGATCAATGCATGGATTGCAAAAATTATGCAGAAGGTGTTTCATGTCCTTTGCTTACCGCACTCGGACTTGGTGTTGTTTATCTTGAAGATAGTTTGACTGTTACTAACTGCGGTTTTTTTGAAAAATTTGAGAGAAAGTTACATATTGTGAGGAATAATGACACGAATAACATTGATTAACGGAGACGGTATTGGACCGGAAATTTCAGATGCTGTTGTAAAAATAATAGAAGCTGCAGGATTAAAAATAGATTGGGATATTCAAAGTGCTGGTGCTGATGTTATTGAAAAAGAAGGTACCCCGCTTCCTGACAGAGTATTAGAATCGATTAAACGTAACAAAATAGCGCTGAAAGCTCCTGTCACAACTCCTATTGGAAAGGGCTTCAGATCTGTCAATGTTCAGCTTCGTAAAACTCTTGATTTATATGCAAATCTGCGTCCATGTAAGAATTTGCCTAATGTAAAGACAAGATTTGATAATGTTGATATTATTGTTGTCCGAGAAAATACAGAGGATTTATATGCAGGTATAGAGCGCCAGATTGATGAAAATACTGCAGAGAGTATAAAAGTTATAACTAAAAAAGCATCAGAGAGAATTTGTAAATTCGCATTTGATTACGCAGTAAAAAATAACAGAAAAGAGGTTTGTGTCGTTACTAAAGCAAATATTATGAAACTTTCTGACGGCCTTTTCCTTGAGTGTTACAGAAATGTCGCTGAAAATTATCCTCAAATTAATAGGCGTGAAATTCTTGTTGATAATTTATGTATGCAGTTAGTGCAAAATCCTTCTCAGTTTGATGTGCTTGTACTTCCAAATCTTTATGGCGATATTGTTTCTGATTTATGTGCAGGGCTGATTGGCGGTCTTGGTGTCGCTCAGGGCGCAAATATCGGCGATAACTATGCTGTGTTTGAGCCTGTTCATGGTTCTGCTCCGGACATAAAAGGTCAAAATAAGGCAAATCCGACTGCTCTTTTGCTTTCGGCTGTTGAAATGCTCAAATATATCGGTGAAAATTATTATGCAGAAAAGATTAATAATGCCTTATATAAAACTTTATCTGGAGGGAAGTTTACACCTGATCTCGGCGGAAATTTAACCAGTATTGAATTTACTGAAGAAATAATCAGGCATTTAAATTAGATTTCAGGTTATATTTTGTTTGTTGCCTTTGCAGCAATTTCAAAACTATAAATATGACTAAAACTGCCCCTAAAAGTGTAAATAATGCTGATATTGGTCTTACAGTTGCACTTGTTACTGCCGTAATCAACATAGAAATAGCAAGTGTTAATAATAAGATAAAAAATACTGGTATATTTATAATTTGTAGGTTATCAAACATTGGCAGGCATGAAAGAATATTTGAAAGTTTTTCTTTTATAAGATATAACCCTGATGCCAAAAATATAAAGCATAGAATTCTTATAAAAATTGCCAATAAGGCTGCATTATCTTTGAAATTTTTAAGCATTTCGTAAGTAGAAATTCGTCCGTTTGACACAAGAATAATAGAATAATTGTTATTTTTAAATTCATATAATAAATTGTTGTACTGAGCAGCAATTACAGATATTTCTGTGTTAACAGGTAAATATTTGTAAGAAATTCTATAATCTCCTACCTTCGGGTTTTTAAAATCCTTTCCGCTGAAATAATAGTTATCAACAATTTGATATCCATCTCTTGGAGGTAATTTATATACCCGGGAAGATGGTTTTAGCTTGTTTATTATAGATTTATCAAGTATAAAGTCTTCAATAGTAACATTAGTTGCCCTGAATTCAGCATCTTTTATTGTCATCGGCGGGTTATAATGCCCGAGCGAATTGGGATCCAGTTCTTTGTCTGACCATATTTTTGTAAATTTATTCCGTCCGCTTCTGCTGTTGCTTCTGTTGCGCAGTCTTTTCCACTGGTACATTTCTACTTTTCTTATTAATACAGGTGTATTTACTGTTAGACTTTCATCTTGCAATACGTCTTTTGTTTCAATCATTCCTGAATAATGTACAAGTTTTTTGTTATTTTGAGGTGAATAATTATAAATGTCGACAATATTTTTTTTAATAAAATTAGTTTTATCAATATCTTTAGTATAATTTAATTCAGACCAGCCCAGTACAACAGTTGAAGCTATAGTGAAAATAACTCCAAATATCTAAGTTTTTATTGTTAATCATTCCCATACTTCCTATCAGATTCTTTTTAATCAATAAGTCCCAGATCTTTTAAGAAACGTGTATTATCTGAAAGTTCAAGGAGTTTTTCATCGTCTGTCGGGTCAATAACTCCTTTTGAAAAAAGCTCATCCATAATCTTGTTGTGTGAATCATTTTCAGGATTAGAAAGCGCAAGTTTGGTAAAATTTTTAATGTCACATTTACGTTCATACATATTAACGGCGGTTCTTGTTAATTTGTCAAAAAATACACTTTTTCTTCCCTCAAAATCTACATCTAAAGGATTTATTGCTGCACACTGCCGTTTCGTTTTTTCTAAATTAAGTTTTTGCGCTAATTTTTTAAACATCATATCTACACATTATCCCCTTATTATATATTATACACTATTTGTCAAGAATGTCTACAATTCTTAACAAATATAAAGTATTAATTTTTCCCTTGATTATAACTTATATTTAAATTAGAATTAACTTGAAATTTGTTGAATAGAGGCCTATGGCAAAAATTTAAAGGTGGTAAAATATGCTTGATATCAAAATGATTAGAGAATGTCCGGATAAGGTTAATGAACTTTTAAAAAGAAGAAATCCGGAGCTTTCAATAGATGAAGTTTTAGAAATTGATTCGGAAAGAAGAAAAATACAAACACAGGCTGATGAATTGCGCGCAAAAAGAAAAAATGATTCACAAAAAATCGGGCTAATGAAAAAAAACGGTGAAAATACCGATGCTGTCCAAGAAGAAGTGAGAAAGCTCGGTGATGATATTAAAGCATTGGAAGAAAAGCTTACTGAACTTGATAATAAACAGCGTGATATTTTGCTTCATACACCTAATATCCCTGATGAAACAACTCCTATAGGGCTTTCTGAGGATGATAATGTTGAGGTTTACAAGTGGGGTGAGCCGAGAAAATTTGATTTTGATTTTAAAGCTCACTGGGATTTGTGCGAAGAGAAAGGGCTTGTTGATTTTGAGCGCGGAGTTAAAATTTCTCAGAGCAGATTTATATTATACAGAGGTAAAGGCGCAAAACTGGAAAGAGCTATAATAAACTTCTTCCTTGATTATCATACTCAGGAACAGGGATATGAAGAAGTTTTGCCGCCGTTTATGGCAAATGCTGCAACTATGACCGGTACAGGTCAGCTTCCCAAATTTAAAGAAGACATGTATAAATGTGTTGATGAGGATTTATATTTAATCCCGACAGCAGAAGTTCCTGTCACAAATATTTATTCGGGAGAAATTTTGTCAGAAGACGATCTGCCAAAATATATGACAGCTTATACACCTTGTTTCAGACGTGAATCAGGGTCTGCAGGCAAAGATACAAGGGGGCTGATAAGAGTTCACCAGTTTAATAAAGTTGAGCTTGTCAAACTTTGTACTCCTGAAACCAGCAAAGATGAACATGAAAAATTAACAGAAGATGCCGAAAAGATGCTTCAATTGCTCGAACTTCCATATCGCAGAGAAGCTTTATCTACAGGTGATATAGGTTTTTCAGCTAACAAATGCTGGGATTTAGAGGTTTGGATGCCTTCATACGGAACTTATAAAGAAATTTCAAGCTGTTCAAATTTTGGTGATTATCAGGCAAGACGTGCGAATATAAGATACCGCGAAAAATCTACAGGAAAAACAAGATTTGTTCATACTATAAATGGTTCAGGACTTGCAGTAGGCAGAACATTTGCCGCTATTGTTGAAAATTACCAGCAAAAAGACGGAACAATTATTATTCCGGATGTTCTTAGAAAATATACTGGTTTTGATAAAATTTAGTAAGTAAAAAAAAACTCCCTTAAGGGAGTTTTTTTATTGCATTTTGTTGAAAATATCTTCATATGTGTCAGCTTCAATCTCTCTCATTTTTGCAGCTTGTTTTTCTGCTGTTTTAGCAGCTTTTTCAATAAAACCTACAGGTCCTTTAAATAATTTTGTAAATATATTTTCTGTGTAATTTTTAAAGAATTTAAATCCCAAATAATCATCATTGTCTATTGAATAGACATTTGCCGATAAAGTTTTGCCGTCAGGCATAATCATAAGATTTATATCTACCTTATCATTTTTTGCCTGCTGTTCAACGATTTTATTAAGTTTTTCTAATTCTGAAGGCTTTTTTATTCTTGCTCTGAGAGTTTTATTAACAACTTCGTTTGAATGAATAGCCATTCCAAAATTTACACTGCCTGGTGTTTGTGTGTTTAAATTGATTTCCATGTTTTTCTCCTCTAATTAGTCATGTTGCTTTAAAATACGTGATAAATTTTTTTTGCTATCTATATGTTTTTATGCTATATAGTTTAACATGGACAACTTTAATCCAAATAAATGTTATATAGAAAAAGCATCTAATAATGTAGAAGACGCCCAAAACGTCCAAAACTGGACTAATATAACTTATAATTTTCAATGGATTTCATCTTTGGCATACACTATTATAATTATCTACCTTTTTTTTATTTCAAAAGATTATTTTAAATCAACAGTTGGTGGTGATGGATTGAGGTATTTTTTATTGTATTTTTTAGGTTTGCCAAATTTAAAAATTTTTCTTAATACTTTTTTTGCTCCAAAGTTACGGATTGATTATCATAATGGTTTATTGTCTGTGAATAATAAAAATTTTTCAATAGAACGTGCACAACAAATTACTATTGTAGAAATTTGTCCTTACCATTATACATGGAGGTGGGGGCGCACTCCTGCTTTTAATTTGTCTGGATACAAAAAATCTGTTATTACAATAAATACGGCATACGGGGATGTAAGTTTTTATGTATGTTCCAAAAAAGCTGTGAAAATGTTGTGTTCTTTTTTTGATAAATTTAAAAAAGATTATTCAAATGTTTATGATGAACGTATGTTATGGTTCACCTTTTATTAAAAGTTTTTACAAAATTTTTAAATTTTTATATTTTGTGGAATAATATGATTAAGAATAATGGGAGTATAAATGAGCGAATTTCCGTTTGAGCTGGATGATTTTCAAAAAGAAGCCTGTCAATATATTGATGATGGTAAAAGTGTTGTTGTGTGTGCACCTACAGGTGCCGGAAAAACTGTTATTGCAGAGCATGCAATTTATCGTGCCTTAAATGAAGGTACAAGAATATTTTATACAACTCCTTTAAAAGCGCTTTCAAATCAAAAATATTATGATTTTGGGGAAAAGTATGGTAATGATAAGGTCGGTCTTTTAACAGGAGATACTTCAATTAATCGTAATGCGCAAATTGTCGTTATGACAACGGAAGTTTTTAGAAATATGCTTTACGGCACAAATTTTGGTTCTGTAAAAGATAATTTAAAAGATGTAAAATATGTTGTTTTGGATGAAGTGCATTATATGAATGATGAGCAAAGGGGCACTGTCTGGGAGGAAAGCATTATATACTGCCCGACAAATATTCAGATTATTGCGCTTTCAGCTACTGTTGCTAATGCTCAGGAGCTTACTGACTGGATTAATACTGTTCATTCAAAGACAGAGCTTGTTAATACTGATTTCAGACCTGTTCCGTTAAGATTTTATTACTTTGACAGTTCACAGCCGACAAAGCTTTTGCCGCTCTTGACTCCAAGCGGTCAGCTAAATAAAAAAATCAAACCTGAAAAGCGCGTATTCGGCCGTAAACTTCAAAATAAAAAATCTTATGTAAAAGAAATTATAAGAAATTTACAGGAAAATGATATGCTTCCTGCAATATATTTTACTTTTTCCCGTAAAAAGTGTGATGAACAAATGGAAAAATGTGCGTCTTTAGAACTGGTTACAAAAGGCGTGCGTGCACAAATTCAGCAGTTTATAGATGAATATATAGCAGAAAACCCTCATCTTTATAATAATAAACATATTGAATATCTGCTTTGCGGTGTAGCTTCTCATCATGCCGGGCTTTTGCCTGCATGGAAAAATCTGGTTGAGAAACTTTTTCAAAAAGGGCTTATAAAAGTTGTATTTGCGACAGAAACACTTGCTGCCGGAATAAATATGCCTGCCCGCTCAACAATTATTAGTTCGACAAGCAAGCGCACTGACAGCGGTCATAGAATGCTTACTGCAAGTGAATTTTTACAGATGTCGGGTCGTGCAGGAAGACGTGGAATGGATGAAGTGGGATATGTTACAATTGTCGGAACACAATTCCAGTCACCCGAAGAAGTTGCAGAACTTGTCTTGAGCGATGCAAATCCTCTGGAAAGCCGTTTCTCTCCGAGCTATTCAATGGTTTTAAATCTTTTACAGAGATTTTCTCTTGATGAAGCTAAAGAGCTTATTTTGAAAAGTTTTGGCTATTTCTCTTCTGGTACAAGACTTCAGCCTCTTTTGAAATCAAAAGAACATTTAGAAAGTGAAATTAAATCACGTGAATTTGTTTGTCCGTATAAATTATGTGATGAAAAACTTCATGAATATGACAAGATAAGACATATTTATGTTCAAAACAGGCAGACTTATAAAAAAATATGCAAGCAGGAACATTCTAAAAACAGGCCGTTGTCGCCTGAAGCCGTAAAATTCGGCAGAGAAACAAAAGCAATGCTTGAAAATATGCATTCTTTTAAATGCGATACATGCAAGCTTTATAAAAAACATTCTAAAAACATTGAAGTTCTTGCTCGTTTTTCTGTACGAATGAACAAAATCGATAAAGAAATTGAAAAACAGAGAGATATATTTTGGAATAAATTCTTAGCACATAGAAGCGTGTTAATTGATATGGGATACCTGAGAGATGATTATCCGACCGAACAGGGTATAACGACTTCACAAATACGCTCAGAAAACGAATTATTTATTGCGGAGATAATATTTTCTCATATACTTGAAAATTTGACTCCTTCGCAGCTTGCATCTGTAACATGTGCAATTACTACAGAAGATCTGCGTATTGATATTCCTTATCTGCCTGTATCTCAGCCTGTTAGAAAAACTTTGAATTTGATAAGAAATATAAGACGCAAAGTTGAAAAAGTCCAAAATCGTTACTCTGTAGAAGCACCTATGTATATTAACCCTTATTTTAGTCCGCTGATTGAATTATGGGTTGATGGAGCCGAATGGGAAACGATTACAGAGCAGATAGATATGGGTGAGGGCGATATTGTTCGTTCATTTAAACGCGTTGTTGATGTTTTAAGACAATTCACCACAATTGATAATGTTCCTGAATCTCTTGTATTTACTGCACGTGAAGCTATTGATAAAATTCAGCGTGAACCTGTAAATATTGATTAGAATTTTTATTAATAAGTGTAATTTTACCTATATTAAGTTTTGTAAATCCCTTGAGTGATAAGGGATTGAAGTATTTGTTAAAATATGTTACAATAGTAGTAGGAAGATCCTGAAAATGGTAAACTCTAAGAGAAAATAGAAAAAAATATACTGAAATTTTCAAACAGGGCAAAATCAGGTTTCCGATGAGTGTTATTCCCCGCCCCACTCTTAAATCAAAAAGGTATCCGGTTACTCAAGCCTTAGAGGTGATTTTATGGATACGTTGATTTATAATGCAGAAAATTACGAGCTGAAAAAATTAGCAGAAATAGCTGTTAATGTTTCAATAATTGGGGTTTTAAGTTTGTGTCAGGTGCTGATGCCAATTCACGCAAGCAATATAAAAGTTGCTCAGGTTACAGCACCTGACTTTGATACAGGTCAGTTAAAAGCAAGAATTCTTAATGAAATTTCTCCAGAAGTGCGGCAGAAAAATTTTGATAAAATGATAAAAGATAAATACCCTAAAGCGCTTATAACTGATGTAACCAGCGGGGTAAAGCACATTAAACTTACAAAATATTACAGCGGGAGACCAGTAAGAATAAATGTTGTAGAAGCTGATTTAAAACTTGCAGATGATTTTGAGTTAACTCCCGCGCTCTCATCAGACACTACACTTAAAAGTAGAAGAACAATTTCAACAATAGCAAAAAATAGTAATGCAATAATTGCTTTAAACGGTACATATTTTAAGCCTCAAACAGGCGTTCCGCTCGGAACTTTAATGATTAATGAAAAAATGTACACAGGCCCTGTATATGACAGGGTCGCTCTTGGAATTTTTGATGATGGTTTTGATGTTGCAAGAATAAGCCTTGATGCATCTGTAAAAGGAAGCGGTAAGACAATTAAAGTTGATAATATTAACCAGCCTAGAATGCTTTCGACTCATGTTCTTATTTATACTCCTGAATGGGGAAAATATTCACCTGCAGCTCCTAAATACGGTGTAGGATTACAGGTTTCAGACGGCAAAATTACAAAAGCATCTGCTAACATTGTTGAAATTCCTGAAAACGGTTATGTAATTTCTGGTCCGAAAAGCATGTTATATGGTTTGCTTGATAAAAAAGATGTTAAGCTTGATATAAGTACAAAACCTGAATGGAAAGGTGTTAAGCATATTATAAGCGGCGGTCCTTATCTTGTTAAAGACGGTGAAGTTTTTGTTGATATGACAGCGCAAAAACTTCAGGCAATAGGCGGCCGTAATCCAAGGAGTGCTATCGGTTACACTTCAAATAACAACATTATCCTTGTCGCTGTTGACGGACGTGAAGGAAGCTCTATTGGTATGACATTAATGGAACTTGCAAACTTTATGCAGTCAATCGGGTGTGTCGGATCAATTAATCTTGACGGAGGCGGTTCAACAGTTATGTATGTGAACGGAAAAGTCGTAAACAAACCTCAAATGTCAGGCGGTATCCCTCTTTCTAATGCAATAGTTTTATCTAAAACAGACTCATAAACTTCTTCTCATAATCTTTTCATGTATTGCACGTAACCCGCAATGGCGGGTTTTCTTTTATCTGCTTATATTCTGGTCAATAATATCTGAAACCCATGGAATATAGCTGTATTTCCCGATAAATGAAGTTATTGCAAGATAAATTAAGAACAGATAAATTAAAGCTTGTATCAGTGAGTAATCGAAAATTAGCGGCATATTGAGCCAGAATGTAATCTGTGCTACAATTTGATTGATTACGGGAATAAAGCTTAAAAGATTTGAAAGCCAGCCTATAAGTATTGAAAGCAAGGCAAAACCCAATGAAATAAATATTGATTGGAATATGTGATACTGCAGAAAGGGTTTAAGTCTTGCTTTTGTAAATAAACCGATTATCAGCCATATAAACCCTACCATACCCATTGTAAGATATGTTAAAGCCGCAACAATTCTTTCTATCATAAAAGGGGCATCTTCACGCATTTTATACTTGCTCTCCGCTGCGTTTTTTATCTATATATTCATCAAGCACCTGAGTATAAACAAGTCTGTACTCATCATTTTCAGGAGCAATATTAATAGAAGCCCTGTATGAAGCTATTGCCTGCTCTATTTCTCCGTTCAAATAGTGGGCATTACCGAGAAGCATGTAAGTTTGAGCGCTGTTAGGCTTAATACGGAGAGATTCTTTATACAAATCCATAGCTTTATCAAGATGATTAAAGTTTGTATAAAGGTTTGCAAGAAGTATCTGAGCGTCTATTTCTTTTGGTTTAATTTGTTCAGCTCTCTTGTACATTTCAACAGCCATATCGTATTCGCCAAATTCCGAAAGCGCAATAGCATAACAAATGTAAGCCTTATAATTATCGCCTTCCATCTGTAGAGCTTTTTCAAAGTAATTATAAGCTTTTTCGCGTTCTCTCATCAGTGTAAGTGTGTTGCCTATGCAAATACAAACGATTTTGTTATCAGGATTAAGCACAAACACTTTTTTATAAAGTTCAAGTGCTGTTTCATAATCAAAGAGTTTAAAGCAGACATTACCCATATCAACAAGTGCTGTAATGTTTTCCGGATCAAGTGAAAGAGCTTTTTCATAGTATGCTTTTGATTCTACATAATCTTCATTATCCTGATATAAAAGTGCTATGGCATTATAAATTTCCGGATTTGTAGAATTCAAGTCAATTGCTCTGTTGTAATAGAAAAGAGCTTTAGGAAAGTTTTTCCATTCCGCAAAAACATTCCCCATGTTATAATAAATCAGGAAGTTTTTAGGGTTAACTGTTAATGCGCGGTTGTAGTATGAAAGAGATTTTCTGAAATCTTTTTCATAAAACCACATTGTTCCCATACCGACAAGAGCCTGTACATCATCTGGTTTTATTGCAAGAAGGCTGTCCAGAACTGACATTACTTTGTCGTAATCCTCTAACTGCAAATAAAGTTCTGATAATCTGTGGTAATTATCTATATTCTGCGGGTCTTTAGCCATTGCTAAGACTAATTCATTAATTTTTTTATCTATCTCTTCTCTGTTCATAATACTTTTATTCTACACGATTTTTAATATTTTGCAATAGTATTTAGAATTGTAACAGCTTTATTTAATACTGTTTGTAATCTTCAGATAATTTTTTCCATTCGTCTTCCGGAATGCTGAATGCGTTGCTCCAGAATTTTTCAATTGCATACATTTCGCGTTCTTCTTTATGTAAAATATGGACGACAACATCGCCGTAATCAAGTAAATTCCAGCGATTTTTTGCATCATTTTCCATTCTGGAAGGGGAGCGTGAAAAAAGCTCTTTAATTCTGTCTTTTGTGTTATTCATCAATGCTTTAACCTGCGGAGTTGAATCGCCTGTTACAATTACAAAGTAATCTGCAAGTGATGAAACATTGCTTATATTTAAAATAGTAATATCTTTCCCGAGTTTTTCATCAAGTGTGCGTGCAATAACGCATGCTAATTTTTTTGAATCAAGTTCGTCTGTCATAAAATTTTCCTCATTAGTTTTTCTTTAGCATAGCATATAAAACACGTTATGCAAGAAGTTCTCCTGTCTTCTGAACTTATATTTCCTATAATCCAGCCCCTCTCTCTAACTCTCTGCCCAAAGGGGCAGGAGGAATTGATCATCTAACAAAAAAGTTCATGCAAGCCTCAGTTGTTGGATGGAACGGCCACGTTCTCCCTCTCCTGTGGAAGAGGGGGAGGGCTTATTAAAAGGCAAACAGATGTCAGAAAGTCCGAAGGTCAAGCCTGTATCAGCAATAAGGATTTCCTACTTCTTCTATTTGGTCAACTCTGCGCTGGTGTCTTCCGCCTTCAAATTCTGATTTTAACCATACATCAACTATATCAAGTGCAATGCATTCTCCTGTAATGCGTTCACCAAGACATAAAATATTCGCATTGTTGTGCGCCCTTGAGGCTTTTGCGCTGAATGTATCTGTACAATGTGCGGCTCTTATCCCTTTAACTTTATTTGCAGCAATCGACATTCCGATTCCGGTTCCACAGATTAAAATACCTCTTTCAGCTTCGCCGCTAACAATTTTTTCTGCAGCTTTTCGGGCAATAATTGGATAATCACAGGAATCTTCACTGTATGTTCCTACATCAATATATTCATAGTTATTTTCTTTTAAGTATTCTATAATTTTTGCTTTATAATTAAAGCCGCCATGATCTGAGCCTACTACAATTTTCTCTGTCATATATAACCTCTTTTGTTATATATTATATAATTTAATTCTTCAATTTCAATATTGCGTTTAATAATAAAATACAGGGATGTTATTTTTCCCTGCATTTCTGTTTTCGGAATTAGTGGCGTATCATGCCGCCTAAGCCTGAATATCCTCCTGTACTATATTTATTAGTACTATTATTTACAGAATTTATATACTCATTTACAAGAGTTTTCAGCTCGTCAAAACTGTTTGCAGTAATTGTCTTGCCAACTTTGCCTCTTGTCGTTGAAATAGTGGAAACTTGTGTGGAATATTTACCGTTTGCATATGTAACTTGTTTATCAGGGTGTTGTTTATTCCAGTTTTGGACTTCTTTTTGGGCTTGATATTTACTTGCTACTTTGCTCCCTGTTGTGCCGGTTTGTTTATTAAAAGTTTGGGCATCAATTTCTTGATTTTTACTATTGAAATAGTGATATTTACCGTCCTTGTCTACTTTGACTGCAAATTTATTGCCGCTTGGAGTTGTTACACTGTATGCAGCAGTATATTGTACATTATTATAGCCTGTCTTTTTACTTGATGAAGCTGTACTTTGAGTTTTTTGAGTACCTGCACTTGAAGCTGTATTCTTTAAAATACTGCCTGTACCAAGACCTGCAAGTTCTGAACAATCAGATGGCTGTACCAGCTCACCGTTCATAAGTATATATTCCTGTGTAGTTGTCGGAACTTCTTTCCCTGTTGTATTGTTTGTTGCTCCGGTAAGTGTATATACAGGATATTCAGTTCCTTTATAATTTACAGTTCGGCCTGTTTTTTGATAAGTATATGTATTCTGCTGATCTTTGATGCTTACCTCGCCGTTTTCTCCAACGGTAACAGTACCTGAAATATCTGCTTTTGAACCAAGTACGTTGTCTTTTGCCTTTGTGATTTGTCCGTTAATAAAATCTGCAGCTTTTGCTTTTTGCTCTGCGATTTCTGCGTTTTCTTTTTGCTGTTTTTCGCTAATCTGTGGTTTTGCATCAGGTTTTGGCTCAGTTTTTTCTTCTACGGTATCTTCTGCCTTTTGGCCGCTATCACCTGCACCTTCAGCGGAACCGCCTCCCAAAATTGCACCTAAAATTGTTCCGAGTGCACCAAGTCCGGTGCCAATACCAAGTGTCCATTTTTCAAAGCCTGATAAGCTGTTGTCGCAGTGGTGATGTACATCATACATGTCTATTCCGCGGGGCATTGCTCCAAAATTGTTAATTACAATATTGTTTGAAACAATATTCGCACGTCCCATGCCTCGCTTTTGGCCTGCTTTTAAACTATATGTTAATGATTGTCTGTCACCACCGGGTGTCCATCCGGTTATACCATAACTCATAATGGGTCTCCGTTTTTTTATACTCTCTTATATATATAAAGTATATATATAATTATATATTGCTATTTTTGTTATATATAATTTACAAAAGTTTACAATTAATATATCTGTTATATATATACCCCAAAATAAGGCATATTTATCATAAAGTTTAATTGGGGGGGGGCTTTGGGGCATACGGATAGCCTGATGCTAGAGGGTTTTATCGGAAGCCAGGAAGGCGCAAGAGGGTAGGCGGGTTTAGAAGGTAAGAAAATATGAAGGTAGGCTATTTCATTAAAAGGCTTATCCTCCTTGAATATAAAGTGTTCTCGCATGACGGCATGAAAAATAGCATTGATAATGATGGCATTTTGTTTTATGAAAAGGGTTCAAAATAGTTCGTCTATAATACATTTTTGGTTGTGTATTCATGTTCAATTTGTAGTAACTTATTTTTTACAGTAAGTCCGCCGGCATAGCCTGTAAGACTGCCATTTGAACCAATTACCCTGTGACATGGAATAATTATTGCTATAGGATTTTTGTTATTAGCCATGCCGACTGCTCTGCATGCTTTTTCATTATCTATACCTTTTGCAATTTCTTTGTATGTTGCTGTTTGACCGTAAGGAATTTTTTTCAGCTCTTCCCAAACTTTTTTTTGAAACGGTGTTCCTTCCGGCGATAACGGAACATTAAAAATTTGTCTTTTACCATTAAAATATTCTGCTAATTCTAAGTATGTCTTTTTTATTAAAGCAGTTTCTTTTTTTTCAGCAGAAATCTCTTTAAAAGAAACTTGCGCTATAAAGCCATTTTTTTCTGCGATGAAAATTTTTCCTATAATTGTGTCATAAGAATATTGAAACAATCTAAGATTCCTTTAAATGTTTAACATGTTTGTAGATGTATAAAGCACCTAATATCGCAAAAATTGCTACTATTGCAATGTCAAATTTGTGCCATATGTGTTTGAAAGCTTCCATATTCTGTCCCATTTTTACACCCACATAAACAAGGACATAGCTCCATACAAGCGAGCCTAAAAATGTAAGTGTAAAGAAAATTCGTTTTTTGGCTTTTAAAATTCCTGCAGGCAGTGATATAAAAGTTCTTACAACAGGAAGCATTCTGCATAAGAAAAATGCCCAGTCTCCATATTTTTCTACCCATTTGTCGGCTTCTTCAAGGTCTTTGTGTGATATAAGAAAATATTTTCCGTATTTTTCAACGAATTTTCTGCCTCCGAAATAGCCGAGATAATATGATGGGATAGACCCAAGCACACAGCCAAAAGCTCCTGCAAAAGCAGCTACGTGAAAATTCATTTCGCCTTTACTTACAATATAACCTGCAAATGGCAAGATTGCTTCGCTAGGCAGGGGAATATTACATGATTCAATTGCCATAAGAAGGCTTATACCCCAAGGTCCCATAAGTGTGATTATATGTTCAATAAAGCTTACCAAATATCCTAAAATTGAATTTATAACTTCCATAATCCCTCTCTTTTTATCTATAATAATTTTACCAAAAATACTATTTTTTTGTATTATATTGATAATTTTATTTACATCTGTTATAATTAAGTACGTATAGTATTAAAGGAGTAAAGTTATGAAAAGATTATTTAAATTTGTATTGTCCGAGACATCGGGGGGGGGGCACTTTTAGCTGACAGAGGTCAGGAAGTCCGGAAGGCAGTCGTTTACAGAAATGTCATTGCGCATTTATTGCGCAATCTTGGATTTGTCCTAAAAAGATCGCGCAACATGTGCGCGATGACAGGTCTTAATATTCAATTTCTTCCTCTTTTTGAATATGGTGTCATTATATGGCAGGTTTTTATTCGGATACTAAGATACTATGGCGCTAAGGCAGTAGGAAGTATTGTAAAAAAATTATGCAAAACTCAGGTGGCGGATGGAACGGCTACGTCCTCTCACAATAACCTACAAAGTTCATGCAACACTCAATGTGTCGGGTGGAGCGGCACGCTCCCCCTAGCCCGCAAGGGGAGAGGGAAATACACTTCACGCTTCACTCTTCATTCTTCACTAAAAAAACACGCCGCGTTCACATTAGCAGAAGGTGCTACGCACGTAGCCACTTCCAACAAAATTCGTCGCGCTGCCTTCACTCTGGCAGAGGTTTTGATTACATTAGGAATTATAGGTGTTGTGGCTGCAATGACTTTGCCTTCATTAATTGCTAATTACAGGGCTCAGCAGCTAAGGACTGCTTTTCTTAAAGGCTACTCAATTATTACACAAGCATTTGAAATGTATCATAATGATTCGCAGTGTTCTACTAGGAGCTGTATACCTGGGAATTTTTACCAAACAATGAAACAGTATTTTAAAATTGTAAAATTGTGTGACAATAATGATACTTTAAAATCTGAAGAATGTATACCAAAGCATACAACAGATTCAAGATATAAAAATTTTTCAAAAAAAACTACAGGTATTAGATCTGCGATGTTTGATGACGGGCAGTTTGTTACAACAGACGGTATGCTTATAACTTTTGAACAGCAGCAAGCGGGAAATCAAAGTATTTTTATCGGACTGGATACAAATGGACGTAATAAGCTGCCAAATGTTCTTGGTCAGGATTTGTTTTTGTTTCAGCTTGTAGATAGAGACGGCAGAGGATTTATTGTTCCTGTAGGCCGCGATGATACTGATTATCCTTCTGATGAATTTTGTAATTTTGAATCAACAAGTCGTGAGAATGGTTACGGCTGTGCTTCAAGAGCGCTTTCGGAACCTGATTTCTTTAAAAAATTAAAATAAAAGAAAAGAGGCTGAATTTATTTCAGCCTCATCACACACACTTAACACACTTAATATTAATTTGCTTTGAAAGCTCCTATCAAACCTCCGGCAAGTGCTGCACCGCCGCCTACTAATGCTGCGACTAACGGTTTGTTTTTTAGTCCTTTCCAGAAACCTTTAAACAGATATTTAGCTGATACTATTGCAGCTCCGCCAAATACTGCACCACCTGCTGCGTTACCTGCAATTTTCTTGGCTTGTTCGCTTCTGCCCACCGGCTGTCCTGTTAATTCTGAAATATTTTCTTCTGCTGTTTTCTTATCAGCAAATCCGAGGGTTATAGTCTGTAAGAAGCCCTGAGTAAATGAGCCTCTGCCGTATTTTCTTATATCATCTGTTACTGAAGCACCTATGAGTTGTTTATACATAGTTGAAGCTCTGTTTGCGACTTCTTCGTCAGATGCTGTCGGATACATACTTTTTACACTATTTTTAAAGTTTTGGTATGCATTTTGTATCTGCTGCTGTTCGTTTCTCATAATTTTTTCATGGAGATATGAAGCCTGTTTTGCAATGCCTTCCTGTGGGGAATTTAATCTTAAATCAGCTTCGCGCCATTTTTGCTGTTGTTTTACCTGAGTATCAATCATGAAGTCCTGATATTTTTCATAGTTTTTATAATAATCTTCATAATTTCCGGTACCCATACCCATTGGAGGCATCATCGGATACATTCCTGCTCCAAATATGCTGCCATTCATGCTCATCATCGGATTAGTATACATACCGAGCGGTGAATACATATCCAGACCTGTCAAATCGTTAAATGCTACCTGGTTATTATATATATTCGGAAACATTCCGTACATATTTGCAGCCATGTTGAAGTCTGCCATAACCTAACCTCCAAATTTGTTTTTTAACCTACCTTACTTATATAAACAATTTTGTTTATTAAAAATTGCTTTTTGAGAATATTTTATGTTACAATTTCGTAACAATAGAGTATTGATTAACTTTATTAAAGTGTGTAAAATTGCTTTATAATGAGGTATAGCAGGTGAAAAAGTTTTTTTCGGCACTATTTACAATATTAATGATAGCCGGGATAGGGTTCCTGATATATTTACATCCTGCTTTTTTTGATAGACAGCTTGATAAAGTTCGTTCGGTTTATTATGTGCATAAAGGGGACAAAGCTTTAAAAAAAATGAAACTTCAAAAGGCTATCAACTATTATACAAAAGCCGTAAATCTTTTTCCCGGTCACTATGGAGCCTGGTATAACCTTGGCAATCTGTATGTTGTTTATGAAGACTATTATTCAGCAGTGGATGCTTATGAAAAAGCTTTTGAATATAATCCCAAAATGATAGTTGCAAGAATGAATTACGGTATAGTTTCTGCAGAAAAGCTTGGAGATTTCGACGGTGCAATTGATCAGTATGATGAAATAATAAAAACTAAAAGACATCTTTTATCTATACCATTTGTTTACAGCAATAGAAAAAGTTATAAGGTTAACAAAGGGCTTGCTTATTATAATAAAGGTGTTGCATATAAGCAAAAATCTATTTATCTTGAAGATGAGTGGGAATACCGTCATCAGTATTTATTAAAAGCTCTTGAGGCATATAAAGAAGCATGCAAAATTTTGAAAAAAGATTATGATGCACGTTACAATCTGGCGCTGACTTATCATCTTTTAGGCGATTATAGAGAGGCCGGACTTGCTTATTGCAAAGCTATTGAGCTTAATCCGATGAATTACGAAGCTCATTATAATCTTGCAATTCTTCTGCGTCATCTTAAATACTATAAAGAATCTCTTGATGAGCTTGAAAAAGCTACTACTTTAATTACAAGTTCGGGCGGTTATAATATGGCCTCAAGGCAGCGTTATGTATTTGATGTTATGAATGATGTTACAAGGACAATTCTTGCAAATACTAACAATGATTTAATAGAAAAAATATCTGATGAAGAAAAAACGTCAGATATGCCGACTGTAACCTATGTTAATGGAAAACTTGTGCTGACCGAAGAACTTGATAATGCAATTATTAAAAATTTGAAAATTTGTTCTGCTAAAAAGATTTTTGAAGAAGATTTTGAGGATGAGGATTATTCTGAATTTGATAATGCACGCTATAATGTTCATGTCCCGGGAGTTGAATAATTTATATCTGATAATTCATGTACGGGAATATATCATAAAACCTTATTAACAAAGATATTGCGCCGGAGCTTAAAATTAAAAATACTGATATTAGAATGAGTTTTTGTGCGTATATTTTAAAATGCTGTAGTTTTTTCGGGGGTGGGGCAGTTATAAGCGTAAACAGCGGACAGAGTAAAAGTGTATAATATTTCCCGTTTAGCCCTTGTATAATATTTCCACCGACTTTAGTCCAGGCTAGATATAAGTATGTAGTAATAATTATGTAGGAAAATATTACCGTTAAACATATCAAATATTTTTGCCATTTTTGCAAAATAAAATTTTTTGCACCGCTGTAAATTAATGAAAGCCATATTAATATTGGATAAATTATATATGTAAGGTTATCGAGTCTCGTATCCTGCCATCCAAGAACTCCGATTGACGTTATATATAGCCTGAATATTTTAACTATTGTTGAAATAACCAGAATTATAATGTATTTCAGCGGGTTATGTATTATAAAATCAATCTGTTTATACATATCAGCATCAGGATTAAGAGGTACATAAAGTCCTGATATTAGATAACTCCATAATAGACAAAGGGTAAGCGGTATAAGTATTATTAATCCAGCCTTTGCAAGGTATTTGCCCCCGAATTTTTCTTTTGGTATTAAAAATACAAGAGGAAACAAATAAAAATTGTGTTTTGTCAGCGCTGTAATTATAAGCAGCGTGCAAAGTAAAATATAATTTTTTACGGATAATTTTTCTTTTTCAAAAGTATATTGAAGGATTTTTGCAAAGAAAAGAATTCCAGCACCGATAAGTGCAGCGTCTGTTGAGCATGATGCTGCAAGTGAAATATTCATAGGACATAAAAGTATTAAAAATATAGCAAGTTTTAAGTAAGGTGTACTTTTTATTGCGTAATAGCCAAGTATACAATACAATATAAGATTGAAGATTCGTGCAATATAAAGCAATAATAATGGAGGTGCATTAAAAATTCGTCCTGCAATTATGCCTGTTGTCTGGGCAATATAAGGTATTGGTGAATAAAGTGCAGTATTTGGATATGTTGTAAATATTTTGTCATTATTTTTAATAGAAAAACTTTTTTTAATTTCTTTAAAAGATGTCTTGCTTGTAATATTTTTTTCAAGACTGCTGTATGTTTGTATAAGTTCGCTTAGAGATTTTGGTAAAATACTCCCTACTGACTGTTCATGTTTTGCACTGATAAACTGCCCTTTTGAAATTGCACAGCTTCTTAAAAAGTGATTGCCTTCATCCACAGATTGAAACGGAGGCGTAATCAGTGCGTATATAAGTCCAAAGAATAATGCAAAAATCAAAAATATGTTTTCAATTCTACCCCTTAACTGCACCCTCGTTTTCTCCTGATATAAAGTATCTTTGCATACATAAGAAAAATATTAAAATCGGTATAGTTGAAAGAATTGATCCTGCCGCAATAAAACGCCAGTTAGAACTGAACATTCCCTGTAGATTGTTTACTCCGACAGGAAGCGTGTACATAGATTCTTTTGTTAAAACAATGCTCGGCCACAAAAATTCTCCCCATGAACCTATGAATGTAAATATTGCAAGAACAGCAAGCGAAGGTTTTACCATAGGCAAAAGAACTTTCCAGAATACCTGCCATACATTACATCCGTCAACAATTGCTGCTTCTTCCATTTCTTTAGGCACCCCCAAAAATGCCTGACGCATCAAAAATATTCCAAATGCATTGACAGCAAACGGCATAATTAATCCTATAAAACCTGCCAGATTATTTACACTGTCTACAAGATGCAACTTTAAAGTTATTAAATATACCGGAAGCATAATTGCCTGAAAAGGTATCATAATGGTTGCAAGAACGGCAAAAAATGTTATCTTTTTACCTCTAAATTCCATTCTTGCAAGCGGATATCCGGCCATGGCAGAAAGAATTAAATTTAAAATAACAGTACCGCCGGCAACAATCATACTGTTTACAAAATAACCGATAAAATCGACTTTATCCCAGACTCCTATATAATTAGCCCAAGTAAAATCGGTTGGAATAATTTCGGGCGGGTATGCGAAAATGTTTTCACTGCTCCCCTTTAATGATGTTGAAATCAGCCATATAAAAGGAAATATTGATAGCAGTGACACTATAATCAATATTATATGTGCATATAAATTTTTAAACTTTATCCCTTTCAAATTTTTCAACCTTTCAATTTATATTTGATATTTGTTTCTTTCAAAAAATAATATATTTATTAATGAAAATATCATTACAATCACAAGCAGCACAACCGCCATTGCCGATGCAAATCCTAAATCAAGATTTTCAAATGCTCTTTCATAGATATAATAAACAATTGTTTTGCTGGAATTTAAAGGTCCGCCCTTTGTCATTACATAGATTTCCGCAAAAACTTTCATCGCAGATATTGCGCTGATTGTTGTGACAAGAGCAATTGTCGGCATAATGTGAGGTATTGTAACAGTTAAATGTTTTGTTAGAAAATTTGCTCCGTCAATATCGCAGGCTTCATATAATTCTTTGGGAACACTCATTAAAGAAGCCAGATAAATTATCATGTAATATCCGATGCCTTTCCAGATTGTAACGATAATGACCGAATACAGTGCAAAATTCGGGTCCGTAAGCCACCCTATAGGTTCTAATCCGAGTTTTGTTACAATGTAATTTAAAATTCCCTGATCAGCATAAAGCCACTTGAATGCAATTGCTGCAACTACAATTGAGACAATTACCGGAAGATAAATTAAAATTTTATATAAAGTTACCCCCTTTATTTTCTGATTAATCAGAATTGCCAGAAATAATGGAAATACTGCAAGAACAGGCACTGCAACTATAAGATATAAAAAAGTATTCCACATTACTTTGTAAAAAACAGGGTTGTTAAACAGAGTAATATAGTTTTCTAATCCTATAAATTCAGGTTTGTAAATGTTATGTGAATAGTCAAGAAAGCTTAATAAAAATGTTTGAAAAAAAGGTATAAAAAAGAATATCACCAGTACAATTGCTGAGGGCAGAATAAATAAATAAGGTGCATATTTCCCATAGTATTTAAACATAGTATTAATTATTGCATTATTTCAAATTTCGGTCAAGATTATAAATATCTATTAAACTTTGTCTTAATATTCTTGCATATTCAAAAAAAATGAGTTATAATTTTAATAAAATATAGAGTTAATTTGGAGAGTTATAGTATGAAAAAATTATTTGCATTCACTTTGGCGGAAGTCCTTGTAACATTAGGAATTATTGGTGTTGTATCAGCACTAACTGTGCCTACTTTGATGCAGAGCCATCAGCGTAAGACTTATGTTACACAGCTTAATCAGGTTTATAATTTATTTTCACAGGCTTTTCTTCAGTATATGAATGAAAAAAATGCGCTTAATTTGCATGAAGCCGGCTTAACATCTTCTGCGGAAGTAAGAAATTTTATGAATAAATATTTTAACATAGTGCAATCTTGTACAACTTTTACTGATTGTTTTTCTGACGATGCATATCACAATATGAATGGTACTGCACTAACCAATAGCAGTTATTGGCCTGGAAGCACAAATGCGCCTTGTTTTGTTCTTGCAAATGGTTCTGCAGTTTGTCTTGAACATTCAAAATACCATAATTCGTCATACGGACATATTACAATTGACATAAACGGTAAAGGCGGACCAAATGTTGCAGGACGTGATTTATTTTTCGTAACTTATTATAATGACGGTTCTATTGATGAAGATAATATTCCTCCATCTTGTAGAACTTCAGGTACAGGCTGCGGTTCAGGAAAAACTAATCCGCAGGATGTAAGAACTGCAATTGGTGCAAACTGCAGAACAAGATCAGATGCAAAAGGCTGTTTTGGTTTAATTCTGAACAATAATTGGGAAATGCCGTATTAGTTTTTGCAGCGCGCAAGCCATATATCACTTGCAACATTTTCTAAAACACGCTTACTGACTGAACCTGTTAGAAATCTGTCAAGTTTTGATTTATTTTTATATCCCAGAACAATTAAATCAATATTGTTAGTTCTGGAATATTCAATTAGTTTTTGCGCAGGTACACCGGATAAAATTGCTGTTGCATCAACTGATATTCCGTAATTTGTAAGCAGCCTTTTAACATTTTCAACTGCTTTGGCTGCATAAATTTGCTGTTGTTTTTGAATTTCAAGAAGCCAATTTGCATCAAGTGTACCATCAAGAAATAAAAAATTCGGATCTTCATTCACCATGCAAATGTGTATTTCTTTATCTTCAAGTTTCATATCAGGGATAATTTTATTGAGTATTTCAAGCGAACAAGGTGTTCCATCAGTTGTTAGCAGTAATTTACTGGCTTTATTTTCTTCTTTTGCAATATAATTGGAAATTTTGCTGCTGTTTATTACTGACTGTGAAACAGAACCTAACCATTTTTGCAGCCCCTTTTTGCCATGTGAGCCCATAACAATTAAGTCATAATCGTTTTTTTCAGATTGTTCAAGTATTCCTTCTATGGCAGCCCCGCAATTTTTTATGACTTCATTTGAAATCATTCCGAGTTTTTCTATTTCTTCGTTTGCATATTCAAGAATTGTTTGGGCCATATTTGAGCATGAATATGTAAAATTTTTGTCTTCTATGTTTATTTCAGATGGCAAAAAACTCCAGTCAATTACGCAAATTGTATCGACAAATGCATTTTTTACCCAGTGAGATATGTTTTTTAAGGCGTTAAAACTTATTTTAGAACCGTCTGTGCAGAATAATATTCTCATAAAATTGTCTCCTTATATTTATTTTTTGAAATAACTTATTAACTTACCTGCTTATTCACTTATTCACTTTAAATATAATTTATGTTAAGGAAAATTACATTGTCTGGTATTCTATATTTTTTTCTGTTATTATGTTTGCAGGGAAATGTTTTTTATAGGAATATGTTATAGTCATGACAGCTAATCAGAATGTTCGGCAAAATGTAAATTTAAGGGATTACAAAGATTTAATAGAGACTATTGCCAAGGTTGAATACCAAAAATTTTCTACATCTCATCTTATAGAGTTGCCTGAACTTATAAATATAGGTAATCATACATTGTATATTCTGTTTAAAAATCATTCTCCTGAAGAGTTCAACAGCACTTATCTTTCTACTGCAATAAAATGGGCTATAAGAAATGAAGTCCGAAGACGCTACAAATGGTATTCTTTAAAAAATAAAAAGCAGCAGATAGAAGAAGAAAATGAAAATTTAAGAGAAGAAGTATATAAAACTATTCTTTCGATTGATGAGATGCAGGATGCAGAAGTTCCTGTACAGATTAAGGCAGAAGATAAAACTCCCGAGGAGTGTATTGAACTTTCTGAACTAAAAGCTGAAATTATTGAATCAATGAAAAAGCTTCCTCCAAGGGAAAGAGAATTAATTGAATATAAATTTTTTAAGGAGAAAAAACTTAGAGAAATTGCCGAGGAATTCAACATTTCCCAATCGCGGATTTCGCGTATAATTCAGTCGGGGTTAGATAAAATAAAAAGAGATTTAAAAAGACAGGGGATTATTTAGTGAAAACAATTTTTGAAAAAAGCTGCGGAATTTCAGGTATAACTTTAACTGATGAAAAAGAAAACTTGAATTTTCTTGATGAAAATTTATTAAGAAAATCAAAAATTGGTTTGCCTCAAGTAGGCGAACTGGAAGCTTTAAGGCATTATAAGGAGCTCTCAGACAGAAATTTTTGTATTGAAAAAGGCTTTTATCCACTTGGTTCCTGTACTATGAAGTATAATCCCAAGGTTAATGAACTTCTGGCTTCTTTAGATAGTTTTGTTAATCTTCATCCTTTAGCTGATGATATAGATTGTCAGGGGGCTCTTGAATTGATGTATAAACTGCAGGAAGCGTTGAAAAAAATTACAGGCATGTATGCTGTTACATTGCAGCCTGCTGCAGGTGCTCATGGCGAATTAACCGGCATGATGGTTATAAAAAAATATTTTGAGGTAAAGGGTGAAAACCGTAAAAAAGTTATTATCCCTGATTCTGCACATGGAACAAACCCGGCCAGCGCGCATCTTTGCGGATTTGACATAGTCCCTGTCAAATCAAATGAAAAGGGACAGGTTGATATTGAAGAATTAAAAAGACTTCTTGATTCCGATGTCGCGGCTATTATGATGACAAATCCGAATACACTCGGAATTTTTGAAGAAAATGTTCTTGAAATATCAAAGTTAATGCATGATAACGGTTCGCTTTTATATTACGACGGGGCAAATTTCAATGCGATTATGGGATATACAAATCCAAAATTAATGGGATTTGATGTTGTGCATTTAAATTTGCATAAGACATTTTCCACTCCCCATGGGGGAGGCGGGCCAGGTGCCGGTCCTGTATGTGTTGTTGAAAAATTAAAAGAGTTTTTGCCTGCGCCTGTTATTGACTTTGACGGTGAGAAATATTTCAGAAATTATAATATAAAAAATTCAATAGGCAGTGTCAAAGGGTTTTACGGTAATTTTGGCGTGCTTGTTAAAGCTTATGCCTATATACTAATGATGGGCGATAATCTTAAAGAGGCAAGCGAAAATGCTGTTTTGAATGCAAATTATCTGAAAGAAAAACTAAAGAAAGCATATCTATTGCCTTATGATGAACCATGTATGCATGAATTTGTACTGTCCGGAGAAAAGCAAAAACATGAAAACGGTGTTTCAACATTGAATATCGCCAAAGCTCTTATGGATGAAAATACTCATCCGCCGACAGTTTATTTCCCGTTAATTGTGCATGAAGCAATAATGATTGAACCGACAGAATCAGAAACTAAAGAAGTTCTTGATAATTTTGTGGATGTTATGTTGAAAATAGCTCAGGAAGCTAAAACAAATCCCGAAAAATTAATATCGGCTCCTCATACGACACCTGTTAAGCGTCTGGATGAAACACTTGCTGCACGACATCCTGATTTAAAGTTTACACAATAAAGAAAAAGAGATGATAAATAATGACTAAAGAAAATAAAAAATTAAAAGTTGCATTTCCCCATATGGGAACAGTATATATAGCGTGGTCAGCCGCTTTGAAAAAAATAGGTGTTGAACCGTTTGTTCCGCCATATACAAGCAAAAAAACATTATCCTTAGGAACAAAACATTCTCCTGAAGCTATATGTCTGCCTTATAAACTTATACTTGGAAATTTTATTGAAGCAATTGAAGGAGGCACTGATTATGTAGCTATGATTTCTTCACCCGGATGCTGTCGTTTGGGAGAGTATGGCAATTGTATTCATAATGCCCTGACTGATTTAGGGTATAAGGCAAAATATATTGAATTAACTCTTTATGACGGAATTAAGGGAATGTATGATTTCCTCAAAAGAATAAGCGGAAAAAATGATCCAGTATTATTTGCCAGGGCTATAAACATTGCTATCAGAAAGATGTTTCTGCTTGATGATTTAGAAAATGCTCTTTCTTATTACAGGGCGCGTGAAATTCATTTCGGCGACGCGGAAAAAAATTATAATAAGGCTCTGCAGTATGTAAAGGATGCTGATAATACAAGAAGTTTGAAAAAAGCTAAAAAAATGGCATTTGATGAAATGGCAAAAACCGAAATTGATAAAAATAAAGAGGTTTTGCATGTTGATTTAACGGGTGAAATTTATCTTGTGTGCGACCAGTTTTCAAATCAGGATATTACAAGAGAACTCGGCAAAATGGGGGTTCAGACCCGCAGGAGTCTTACAATTAGCAGCTTTTTAAAAGATGCTATTATTCCAAAAATTTTCAGAAAAGGTGAAACGCATCTTCAAAGGGCTTATAGGCTTGCAAAACCTTATTTAATGCGTGATATCGGCGGAGATTCACTTGAGTGTGTATCTGATGTAGCTTATGCAGATGAACGTGGAATTGACGGCATAATCCATATCAGCCCGTTTACTTGCATGCCTGAAATTATGTCCCAGAATATTTTTCCTGCAATGAGAGAAAATTGTGAAATACCTATTCTGCCTCTTATTATGGACGAACAGACTGGGAAGGCAGGTTATTTAACAAGATTGGAGGCTTTTGTTGATCTTATGAGAAGACGTAAAAGAAAACTTCTGAAAGAACAGGAAAAACAGGCTGAACTTATTAAGTAAACAGGTTATTTAATTTATTAAAGATCCGGGGTGAATATATATTATGCGAGAATTGTTTAAAGATGCTGCGAAAATAACAAATTATAATATAATATTAACTATTCCTTTGATTGTATTTGTGAAGGTGCTTGATTTGTATTCTTTGTATTCGCGGTATAATATTGATACTGCAATGAAATTTATAATTGCTTCTATTACTGTTTTGTTTATGTTCGGAATATTTTGTTCCGGGTGGTTTTTAATGATTAAAGGAGCAATATCGCTTTCTAAAAAAGTTTTTGTTTTTGACAATGACAGGGCAAAGGCGACTTTAAATTTGTTCAAAGTATTTCCTGAAGGTGTTGGAAAATATTTTTTATCATTTGTTGGTGTATATCTAATTTTTCTTTTAATTCAGGCAATTGCTACGCCGCTCGTTTACCTTCTTGGAGTAAATATTATCGGCGGGCTTGATGCTGATTCTATGCAGAATTTGCAGCAATTGACTATGGATAATGCAGTTGCATCAAATGATGGCATGACATCATTTATTGATTCTTTATCAATTGAGCAAATAGTATTTTTTGGTAAATGGAGTCTTTTGTTTACTGTTATTACTTCCGTTATAATGTACCTTTTAATGCTTTGGATTCCGGAAATTATTTACAATACAATCAACCCTTTGAAGGCTCTGTGGCGTTCTCTTGTCAAGTTATTTAAGGATTTTTTCACCACTGTGAGATTATTTATAATATTGTGGCTGGCAGGTTTTGTGCTGTTATTTATCAATACATTTGCTGTAATTAATCCTATAGCTTATATTATAATGAGTATTGTTTTATTTTATTTTTCTGTATATTTTGTAGTTTTAATATTTTTATATTACGACAGAAAATATGTAAGAGCGGATGCCGGAGAGGATGAAAAATAATAAAATTATAGCGGTTGTCGGCGCTACTGCAAGCGGAAAAACTGCATACGCTGTTGATTTAGCTGAAAAAATCGGCGGGGAAATTATATCTGCTGATTCAAGACTTGTTTATAGAGGGATGGATATCGGAACGGCCAAGCCAACTATGAAAGAAAGGCGTGAAATACCGCATTATATGATAGATATTGTAGAACCCGATGTTAATTATTCGGCTGGATTATATGCAAAAAAGGCAAAAGAGCATATAAAAGATATCTTATCGCGCGGCAAAATCCCTGTTATTGCAGGCGGTACTGGCTTATATTTGCGTATTCTTCTTGAAAACTATCTTCTTCCTGAGGTAGAACCTGATTATAAGCTGAGAGAAGAATTGGCGGAATTATCTTTTGATGAGCTCTTTGAAATATTGTCAGATTTAGATAAGAATGCAACTAATTTAATTGAGCGAAATGATAAAAAAAAGATAATACGTTATATTGAGATAGTTAAGTCTACAGGATTACCTCTGGCCAAAGCGCGCGGGATTAAAGATGAAGAGTTTGATATTGAATGGATTGGGTTAAATTTTCCTAGAGAAGAACTTTATGACAGAATTAACAAGCGTGTTGATTTGATGATAGAGCAGGGGCTTATTGATGAAACAAAAGGTCTTCTTAAAAAATACGGAAGAATTTCTAATATCGTTGATACAATAGGTTACAAAGAGATTATATCTTACCTTGACGGTGAATTGACTCTTGATGAGGCAAAAGATAAATTGAAACAAAATACCAGAAATTATGCTAAACGTCAGCTTACCTGGTTTCGCAAAAATGAAAATATAAAGTGGAACTGCTATCCTGACAGAAAGAAAAAATAATTTCCTTATGTTATAATTGCTGAGTAAATAAGGGGTGTGTAATATGAAAAAATTTTTGAAATATACAGGGATTACAATTGGTGTTATTTTAATAGGATTGTATGTATTGTTTTTAGCAGCACCGTTATTTTTGAACGGAATTGCAAACTCTTATAACGGATTAATTACAAAAATTGTTGAAGATGCTTCCGGATTTAAGTTAAAACTTGGTACAATAAAATTTTTAACCACTCCAAAACTGACTGCAGGCGGTATTGTTGACCATATTGAGCTCAGTATGCCGACAGGCGAAACATTCTTTACTGCAGATAATGTTCAGGCAAAGCTGTCGCTTTTCCCGATTTTTACAAAGAAAATTGAAATTGACATGGCAGGTGCTGATAATATCAATGTTAATTTAAAAATAAAAAAAGACGGGAAATTTTTATTAGAAGATTATCTTGTAAACTCTGATGAAACTCAGGATGCAGTTTCTGAAAACAACACAATGACATCTTTACCATTTGGTTTTAAATTGTCTAATCATCTCCCGAATATAATTGTTAGTAATTATAATATTTCATTTATAGATATTCCGACTGATAAAACGTATTCTATTTACGGTAATAATATTTCAATAAGTGATTTTATTATTAATAAAAAAATTAAAATTGCCGCAGACGGAAAAATAATGCTTCAAGATAAAGTGCAGTTTAATTATGATGTTAAGATTTTGAACAGAGTTATGCCTGATATAGACCTTAACGAACTTGTTTTTACTCCTCAAGCAGAAGCAGAAGAAAAAACACCTTCGCAGCCCATAAACATCATTGACATATTTAAGGCAATTCATAATAATCAGCTTACTGCTGATCTGACGGCAGATATTAAAACAAAAGGTACATTTGAGGATATTCATTTTGACGGGAATGCAAATATCTCAAATGCAGGTGTTGCAGTTGACGGGAAGAAACTTCCTTCAAGCAATGCGGATTTGAAATTCAATGGCAATAATATAGATATGTATGCAAAATTGTATACAGCTGATAAGGAGCTTACTGAACTTATCGGGAATTTCAAAACAGGAAAGCATCCGAAAATTGATTTGAATTGTAAATCTAATGCTCAGTTTAAAAGTATTATAGATATGATTGACAGTATAGCAAAATCTTTTGATTATAATGAACTTGATACACTGACTGCAACAGGCGGAATTGATGCTGATTTTAGTATAAAATCCGATCTTAAAAAAGTAGAATCATCAGGATATTTAAAAATTCCGTCTGCTTCACTTGCCTATAAACTTTATAATATTGCAGTAAATAATATTAAGGCGGATATTGATTTCTCAAACAGTATGATTGATATAAAAAGTGCAGGTTTTAATGTATTAAATCAGCCTTTAAACTTGAAAGGCACAGTAAGCCAGGATGCTGTGGCAGATTTGAGTCTTAGTGCTGACAAACTTCAATTAAAGGGGCTTCTTTTAGCCTTAGGCCAGGTAGCTTTATTAAATGATAACAGTATAAACAGCGGGACTATTACGGCAAATATACTTCTTAAAGGCAGGCTTGATAAAGTCGCGCCTAAAGTTAATGTAAGTGTCGATAATGTGGATTTAAAAAATATTCCGTCTAATACGTCTTTAAAAGCTCCAAAATCTGTTTTAGAACTTTTGACTGACGGAAAATCAGCATCAGGCAAAATCTCTGTCTCTGATGCGAAAATTATTAACCCTATGGCAAATGTTTCAGTTCCAACAGTGAAACTTTCTCTTGGAGAAAAAGACATTAATATAGATAGTGCTTATCTTTTATACAATAATGCGCGGATTGATATATCAGGCAAGATTTCAGATTACCTTACACAAAATCTTGGTCTAAATATAACTGCAAAAGATGCAAAGAGCAGTGGCGCTGCATATCTTAAAGGTTCTATAAATGATTTATACAGCTCGCAGAAATTAAATTTAAATCTGAATGTACCAAATAATATTTCATTTGAAATTCCGGGATTGAAACGTTCTACAATGACTTTGAACGGTAATCTTGATATTACTGGTGCTGCGCTTAATCCTCATTTGAATGGAAGTATCGCAGTTCCGTCTGTGGAAGTTCCTGATATGCTTTTGAAAATGGATAATATGACGGTAGTTCTTAACGGGCCTGTTGTAAAAGGCAGCGGTGTCTTGAAAAAGTTTACATCAGGCGGTATAGTCGCAGAAAATTTATCATCGGATTTTAATCTTGCAAATAATGTGTTCTATTTAAAAAATCTGAAAGGCGATGCATTTGATGGCAAAATTGACGGAAATATTTCGTATAATATTTCAAACGGGCATATCGGTGTAGATTTTAAAGGTTCCGGCATGAATGCAGAAAAAGCAATTGCCGGTGCTGCAGGACTTAAAAACGCACTTTCAGGTAAACTTAATTTTGATGCAAATCTAACCTTATATGGTGCAACAGATAAAGAAATGATGAAAAATTTGAAAGGTAATGCATCTTTTGATATTTCTGACGGAGCTTTAGGTAATATTGGACGATTTGAAAATATGCTCCTGGCACAAAACCTGCAGTCAAACAGCATAATTAAAGCCGCAGTAAATTCAGTTTCAGCGCTTCCTGTAATAAAAAATACGGCTCAATTTAAAACAATAAAGGGAAATTTAAGTTTCGCTAACGGCTGGGCTAATTTAAATCCTGTTACAACAACAGGGCCATCTATGGCTTATTACATAACAGGGCGTTATAATCTTCTTAACGCTACGGCCAATGTTACAATTTTAGGCAGAATTTCAGCGGAAGTCGTTTCGCTTCTAGGACCTCTCGGGGATTTATCTGTTTCAAAATTAACCTCTTATATACCGAAGTTCGGCACATTAACAGGTAATCTTATTAATGCTTTAACGTCAGATCCCAAAAAAGAGAAGATTTCTTCAATTCCTGCGCTTTCCTCCGGTAATACAAATTATAAGGATTTTAAAGTTGTCTTTAACGGCGGAGTTGAAAGCAAAAATTCAGTCAAGTCCTTTAAATGGCTGTCTACCTGTGATACTTCTGCCATAGAAAAGAAGACTGTTAAGCAGCAGGTTCAGGAAACAAAACAGGCTGTGCAGGAAGCTGTTCAACAAAAGGTTGATGCTTATAATACAAAAAAACAAGAACAAAAAGAGCAGGCGCAGGAAGCTCAACAGCAGATGAAAGATGCTTTTGAAGGCTTAAAAAACCTGTTGAAAAAATAAGTGTTAACTTTGTTTTAATCCTTTAATACACTCTTGTAATTGAAATATGTTCCTGATAATATTTTTTTAAGTGATGAAATATAAATAGAGGACTTAAATTATGACACAGAGAGTATTATTATGTATTATGGACGGCTGGGGAATAAGCAAAAATCACCCTGAATATGATGCAACAAAACTTGCCCATCCGGTTCATGTAGACAAATTAGAAAAAGAATATCCGACAATTTCAATACATGCTGACGGTCAGTATGTAGGGCTGCCGGAAGGTCAAATGGGAAACAGTGAAGTCGGACATTTGAATTTAGGTGCCGGTCGTGTTGTTCATCAGGATTTGTCAAGAATTAACAGAGCAATTAAAGACGGATCTTTTTTCAAAAATGAACGTTTCTTGATGGCAATGAATCATGCAAAAGAAAACAATTCCGCATTGCATATCTTTGGACTTGTTTCAACAGGCGGAGTTCATTCTTCATTAGATCACCTTTTAGCATTGATTAAAATGGCTGCAGAGAATGGATTAAAACAGGTTTATGTTCATGCATTTTTAGATGGGCGTGATACGCCTCCGCAAAGTGCCTGCTCATTTATTCAGCCTGTTGAAGATGAATTGAAAAAATACGGACTTCCTCCGGTTGCGACAATTATCGGCCGATACTATATCATGGATAGAGACAACCGCTGGGATAGAGTTGAAAAAGGTTACAATGCACTACTCTTCGGCGAAGGCGAGCGTGCTTCTTCTGCCTGTGAAGGTGTTAAAGCATCTTATGCAAGAGGAGATAATGATGAATTTGTGCTCCCGACAGTTATTGGCGGTGAAGAATCAAGAATTCATGATAATGATTCTATTATCTTTATTAATTTCAGACCTGACAGGGCAAGAGAAATTTCTAAAGCTTTGAATTTCAAAGATTTTGACGGCTTTGAAAGAAAGAAAGTTCTTAAAAATCTTTGTTATATAACAATGACAAGCTACAATGAAGATTTTACATTCCCAGTAGCTTTCCCGAAAGAACATCTTGTAAATATTCTCGGTGATGTTCTGGAAGCAAACGGTGTTCATCAGTTCAGAACTGCTGAAACTGAAAAATATGCTCATGTTACATTTTTCTTTAACGGCGGAATTGATGAGCCTCAAGCACATGAAACACGTGTACTTGTTCCTTCTCCAAAAGTTGCCACATACGATTTGCAGCCTGAGATGAGTGCACCTGAGGTTTGCGAAAATGTTTTAAAAGCAATTGAAAATCCGGAATATGGATTTATATTAGTAAATTTTGCAAACCCTGATATGGTAGGTCATACTGGAGTTTTAGAGGCTGCTGAAAAAGCCTGCCATACAGTTGATGAATGTGTCGGCAAAATCGCTGATGCCTGCATTAAAAATAATATAATAATGTTATTGACAGCAGATCATGGTAATTCTGAAGTTATGGTTAACCCTGATACCGGAAAACCTCAGACTGCGCACACTACAAATAAAGTTCCGTTTGTGCTGATTAATGCTCCAAAAGATATGAAATTGAAAGATGACGGTGCTTTATGCAATGTTGCTCCGACTGTTCTTGAATTGATGGGTATTCAAAAGCCTGTTGAAATGGACTGCGATTCGTTGATTAAGTAAATATATTTAAAAGATGCCGTATTTTAACGGCATCTTTTTTACAAGTATAGGATGATTATGGCTGATAATAAAGTTTTGGATATTGATTTTTCGTTTAAAAAGAATAATGTAGATGAATTGTTTTTTAATTTGTCTGAAAATCCTGACGGATTTAAGAATAAGGATTTTAGATATACTTTGAGCTTAATCTATCAGACTGTTGAAGATGAATTTGCCGGTGTTTTTTTGAGCCCCAACGCGCCAACCAGAAATACTAATTTTTATCTTATAAACAATAATGATAAATTATCATTTTTTGTTACACCTACAAACAATTTTCAGTATTATCTTAAATCAAAGGGTTCTTTATTTCGCTTTAAATCAGAAGTTATGGATGACAAAGTCGGGTATGCAATGAGTCTTGACCTTGTGATGGATTACTTTGGCGGATTTGGTAATGTTGTTGATTTAGAATCTCTAACGCCGACTTTTATTTACCTGAATAAGCTTACTTATTTTGTTATGAAGCTTATTGAAAAACTTTATTTTATTCCGACAATTAAAAAACATGGCACAATGTTCAGAATTGTTTATGAGCCTATAATTAATTCCCAGCAGTTAGCAAGAATTATAAACCAGTTTGAAGAAAATATCCCTGATGATTTATTTATTAAAGGGGATAAGCCAAAGAATTTTATAAATGACTTTATCTATAATTATTTGAATTACGTGCTTTACAAATTCTTGAATATAAAAGCTTATAAGTTTAAAGATGTAAAATCAGGAACTTATATGATAAAAGATCTTGAGCAGCGTGCTGTAATGAAAGGTCATGACATTGCAGAAAGTCTTTCACAGTGGTTTGACGAGCTGTATCTTGGAAAATATGATGTTATTCCGTTTTTCAAAATAGACAAACTTGAAAATGAAGAGATTTTCAGACTGAAAGTGCATATTAAAAACAGAAAGACGGATGAAGATGTTTTGATTGACAGACTTTATACTGATGAAGAGGTTTTCGGAGCAAATTCATCGGACATCGCCAGAATTGTTGAAAAACAATTAAATTACGCGACAAGGTATATGCCTGAACTTGAAGAACTTTTTGATGATGAAGAAAAATTAGCACTTGATTTAGACTTAAATCAGGTTTATAAGATAATAACCCAGACTGCTTATTATCTTCAAAAAGCGCAGATTGAAGTCGTACTGCCAAAAGAATTGACAAATATTGTTGTTCCGCGTGCATCAATTAATGCAAAAGTTAAAACTTCACGCTCAAAAGAACTTGCGGATATTTTTAACAACACATCTTCATCAAAAATTTCTCTTGACGATATTCTTGATTTTTCATACGAAATTGCAATCGGGAATGAAAAACTTTCTGTAGAAGAGTTTAACAAGCTTGTGGAAGGTCAAAACGGACTTATTAAATATAAAAATAAGTATGTACTTGTTGATAAAGAAGATACCAAAAAGCTCTTTGAACAGATTGCAAAAGCTAATCTTAAATCAATGTCAAGAATGGAACTTATTCATGCTTCTATGTCAGGTCAGTTTGATCAGTATGATTTTGATTATGATGAAGCGTTTGCAAAAGTTATTCAGGATTTCAATAAACCTGTTGATGTTACTCCTCCTGCTTCTTTAAACGGGGAACTCAGACCTTATCAGCAAACAGGTTTAAAATGGCTCTGGACAAATGTTTCAAAAGGATTTGGCGCCTGTATGGCGGATGATATGGGGTTAGGAAAAACTATTCAGGTTATCAGCTTAATTCTTAAAATGAAAGAGGAAAACAGACTAGATAAACCTGTACTTGTAATCTGTCCGACTACATTAATGGGAAACTGGATGAAGGAATTACAGATGTTTGCGCCTTCGCTGGATGCTGTTATTTATCATGGTGCTGAACGTGAACTTGATTTGAAACACGATGTAATTTTAACGACTTATGCAATTATGAGGATTGATGTTGAAGAGTTGAAGAAAAATGAGTGGGGTATGATAATTGTTGATGAAGCCCAAAATATTAAAAACCCGGATACAGCGCAGACCCTTGCCGTTAAGATGCTGAAATCAAATGTAAAAATTGCTATGACCGGCACACCTGTTGAAAACAGATTGACTGAATTGTGGTCTATATTTGATTTTATAAATCATGGTTATCTCGGAACCTTAAGAGAATTTCAAAAAAGTTATGCAATTCCTATTGAGAGATTTAAAGAAAATTCTCGTGCCGCAAAATTGAAAATGTCTGTGTCTCCGTTTGTTTTGAGACGTTTGAAAACAGATAAACATGTTATTACGGATTTACCTGAAAAAATGGTTATTAACGATTACTGTTATCTTTCAAAACCGCAGGCAGTTCTTTATGAAAAAACTCTTAATGAAATGATGGATAAGATTTCAGGGTTTACCGGAATTAACAGACGTGGAAATATCTTCAAACTTATTACAGCTCTTAAACAGATATGCAACCATCCTTATCAATTCTTAAAAGGCGGTGAGATGAGCAAGGAGCTGTCCGGTAAAATGGACAAATGTATTTCTACTGTGCAGAGCATTCTTGATAACAATGAAAAAACTCTTATATTCACCCAGTATAAAGAAATGGGCGACATATTATGCAAAGTTATTAATGATGAATGTTCTACAGATCCGCTATTCTTCCATGGGTCATTGACAGTTCCGCAGAGAGAGGATTTGATTAACCGTTTTCAAAATGATAATGACTCAAAAGTTATGGTGCTTTCTCTCAAAGCAGGCGGTACAGGCTTGAACCTTACCAGCGCAACAAATGTTATACATTACGATTTGTGGTGGAATCCGGCTGTTGAAGATCAGGCAACAGACAGAACTTACCGTATCGGACAGGATAAGAACGTAATGGTTCACAGGATGATTACTCTCGGAACTTTTGAAGAAAAGATTGACGAGATGCTAAAGTCCAAAAAAGAACTGGCAGACTTGGCTGTTTATGAAGGTGAAAAGATTATAACTGAGCTTTCTGATGAAGAAATCTATCAGATATTTACGCTGTCAGCTTAAATTAATATTCCCCTATATTGTATTTTTCAGTTTCAATTAGCTTGTCATTTGCAAGCACATATTCAAGATTCCCATATTTATCACTATTAGAATAAAATCCTTTATTTTCGGATACTCCTATTATAAAATAATCTTTTCCGATCTGATTAGGGCCTTTTAAACCGTTTGTATCAATATGTATAAATCCACAATTATTGCTGGTTTTGTATTCACCTTTATTCCCGGTCGGACTCGATGGGTCTTTTATATAATTGCCATCAGCATCAGTTTCGGGTGCAAAATATTGATGAGTGCAGGCTCCGTTTTTGGCTTCATTTTGTGCTGCTACAAAAGTTCCATCTGCTAAAACTATTCGTCTTGAGTTCATAAAATATTGTGTTTTTGTATTTCCATTTCCGTCATTTGTTTTTTGGGCGTATTTTACATCATATTCTCCACCGCAGGCATCAACTTTTGAGTTTGTACAAATGGCTACGGCATTTAATTCTTTTGCCAATTCTTTCGTTGTTTCGTCGCTGTTTGGGAAATTCGTCCAGAAATAAGTATAATCTCCGATAACACCGTTATCAGTATTCCATTTGTTAAATGCATTGGTAACAATGCTATAGCTTCTTTTAGCTGAAGTTATAAATACTTTATCTTTGTAGTGAGCAATTAAAGACGGCATAGTAAGTGCCGCCACAACACCTATAATTCCTAATGTAATCAACACCTCAGCCAAAGTGAACGCAGCACGACGAATGTCGTCAAAGTGGACTACGTGCGTATTATCTTTCACCAAATTAAACGCGTCTTGACAAATGTCGTCAAAGTGGGCTACGTGCGTAGCACCATCCGCGAGTGTAAATGCAGCTTTTTTACGAAGTGAATAAGTAAATAAGTGAATATGTGAATAAGTTCGTTTCAGAGAGTGAACGTCATGCTGAACTTGCTGCAGCATCTTTTTACTTACTCCCTCCCCTATGGGTTGGTGTGAGGGCTGATTATCATCTTTAATTAGATTGTAATTACTTCTTCCTTCTCCCCTTTGCGGCAGCGTAGCCGCTGCACCCGCAACCTGAGTCTTGCATAAACTTTCAATGTCATTACGAGGGAACGTAGCCGTTCCATCCGCCATTTGGGTTTTGCATGAATTTGTTCTGTCACAACAAGAAGGTAGACTTTGACAATTAGAAAATAAGCCTTTTACTGTAAACGGCCTACCCTCATACCTTCTTACCTTCCTACCTTCTAAATAAAGTCCTCCTGCCTTAGTGATGCAGTATTTAAGAATATTATAATCCCCGTAAACCCTCTCTACAATTGCATCCTGTCGGGGGGGGGGTAATTCAAAGCTTCTCTATTACTCATTTTTCATCCTCCTGACTTCTTTCTTTATTATTTACGATTTTTTTGAATTTGTCAAGATAGTTTGCCTCGTTTTTGTTATAGGCTTGAATTTTATTTTTTTTCAGGTTATAATTTATTTATATATTGTACACAAATGACCATAAAGGTGGTGAAAATATAAATGGCAGAAGTTAAAGTTGGCGAAAATGAATCAATTGAAAGCGCACTCAGACGTTTCAAGAAAAAAATTCAAAAAGCCGGTATCCTTTCAGAAGTAAAAAAACGTGAAAGATATGAAAAACCCAGCGTAAAAAGAAAACGCAAATCTGAAGCTGCAAGAAAAAGAAAAGTTTAATCAGATTTATATAATAAAAAAAGAGGTATTTTAAACCTCTTTTTTTATTGTTTTTTATTATTATATTTGCTATAATAAAAAAAGAGAAAGAAAGGAGGATTTATGAAAATATTTTACAGCGCCGGGGGGGGGGCAATTCTAAGCCTGTAGAAGGATTTTTACGACTTGAAAAAAATAAAAAAATCTGTTATTATTGTGATGTAATGCATTATATAATGAGAGGTTTTAATATGAAATATAATGGTTTTACATTAGCTGAGGTTCTAATAACTTTGGGAATTATAGGGGTTGTCGCCGCTTTGACTATGCCCGCTTTGATAGGTAATTATAAAAAACAGCAAGCGATTCAGCAGCTAAAAAAGGCTTATTCTGTTTTGTCACAGGCGTATACACGTGCTATTGCTGATTACGGGGATTCTTCAGAATGGGATGAAATTACTCCGCAGACTGCTTTCGATTATTATGATACATATTGGAAACCATATTTTCAAGCTCCTGTTCGGTGTTACAGGTATTCGGAATGTGGTTATGAGAGCAATACTCCGTTTTTCAAAACAAAAAAGACCGCAGATGGCTATGTAATCAGTCCTAATGCTGGTAGTGAAAATTCGCGTGTATTGTTGCATTTGAATGATGGCACATTTATTATGATTATAACAGGTTCAGGATACGGTGATGATGACAGGCGTATTCTGGTTGATTTAAACGGTGCAAAACTGCCAAATCGTTTCGGTAATGATGTTTTCTTTTTCTTACGGGTAAACGGTAAAGGTGTTGTTCCGTATGGATATGATAAATCTGTAGATGAAGTAAACAGCGATTGTTCTAAAACAGGAAACGGATACATGTGTGCTGCAAAGTTAATGCAGGCAGGTTGGCAAATGGAAAAAGATTATCCGTTTTAATTATATTAAATAAAAAGGCTCTTATGAGCCCTTTTATTTTTTAGTTTCTATGTAATTCGTATTTGGAATATATGAGCTTTCGCCGTTAATTTCTATTTTATTGATAATTTTTGCTCGTTTTTTGCGGAAAAGCATATCAACAAAGGCTTCCAAACGTGTGATGAAGCCGGCTTCACCTGTCTGTTCATCAACGGTTAAATTCAAAAGCGGTTTGTTAAAGCGTTTTGCCTGTCTTGTAATTCTTTCAATCATCAATGAATCAGGTCCGCATCCAAATGCTGTCAGGGTAATTAGCCCGTCAATTTTAATGTCTTTAAGGTAGTGTCCTGCAGCGCCTGTCATTTCGCGTTCATTTGCCCAGTACATTTCCTGCCCGAGTGCTTTAATCCCATCATCCATTTGCTCATTTGAAAGCTGTAGTGCAGAATAAACTTTTACATCCATTGCTTCCAATTTATCAAATATTTTCATTGAAGTTCTTTCATCAAAAATATTGTAGCCATGTGAAATTAATGCTATTGAAATCGGATATTCTTTTGTCTGGCTTTCGATAAAGACTTTTCCCTGTAAGGCATAGTTCATAGCTTTTTTGTAGCTCATGCCTGATTTTGACATTATATGAAAATTGTTATAAGTTCTCCAGCCGGCTTTTGATGCTTTTTTTATGCGTTCCATATCGGTAATTCCGAAAGGTTTTGCCATTTCTTTCAAAAATTCATAGAGTCCCTGATTTTTTTCAGATTTGTCAAGTGTTGCTTCAATCATTGTAAAGTCTTTTTTTACAACGTTTCTAACCAAATCTGGAAGTCCTCTGATTTTAGAGCAGTTGTAAATTTTCGGGGCAATTGATTGAATTGACGGTACAAATATTTTATCAATACCTTTATCGATTAAATTCAGAACATGTCCTATGTAAACTTTTATCGGCAGACAGGTTTCAGTTACAACAAGAGCAGAACCGCTTGTCATTGTCTGTTTTGTCGTAGGATCAGAAAGCACAATTTTTATACCTAAATCCGTAAAAAATCCATAATAAAACGGGTAATTATGGTAAAAAGACATTGCGCGCGGTATGCCTATTGTCATTTCATTATTTAAAGTTTTTTCCACGATTATAAATCCCCTTTGTTACTTTTATAATACTTCAAAATTATAATTTTGGCTATTATTTTATTTACAATGTTTACATAAAGTATGTTATTAGAGGTGAATAAGAGAATAAGTCTTTACGGTGCGCTTTAGCGCACTAAATATATTTCTCTCTCCCCTTTGGGGAGAGAGTTGGAGAGAGGGGCTGTTTTATAAAATATTATGTAATTGAAAAAATAACCCCTCTCTTGGGAGAGGGATAAAGGGAGAAGGTTTTGTTATGCGGGAACTATGCGTCCCCGCACCCCGCACCAAATATTCTTTTTCTTTTTTGCGATGAAAAGAAAAAGAATATTGGATAAGAAAAAGAAACACGCTGACTGCTTAATTACTGCTAAACTCAACCCGAAACGAGTGAACTCGCTATACTTTGTCATTCCGAACTCGTTTCGGAATCTCTTTTACCGCTCAGACAGCACTCGTTTTGCTGTTGTTTCGTTAAGCAGTAATTATTGAGAGATAATAATTTATATATTATTTAACCCTCCCTGATTAGGTAAGGTAACTGTTTTTCGTGCGCTAAAGCGCACCGTAAAGACTTATTTTCTTATTCACCTATTTACTTATTCACCTCTAATAACATACTTTATGTTTATAGTAAAATTAATTTTGTAAAGGAGTTGTAATGCCGCATTTTTTTATAAATTCTAATGACGTTATAAATAATAGGATTGTTATATCAGATAAAGACAATTTTAATCATATTGCAAAATCTCTGCGGATTAAAAAAGGTGAAAAACTTCTCTTGATTGACGAAAATCAAATTCAATACGAAACTGTTGTTGAAGAGATTACAAACAAGGAAATAACAGTTTATGTTGAAAATAGTTATTACTCTAATAGAAGGTTGGATTTTAGATTATACCTTGCGCAAAGTCCACTCAGAAGTGATGCACAAATATGCATTATTGAAAAAGCAACCGAACTCGGTGCAGATGGTGTTTATCCTGTTTATACTGATAATTGTTCTCTCAGCCCAAATGTTATCGAAAAGAAAATTCCAAAATGGCAGAGAATTATGCTTGAAGCTTCTAAGCAGTGTGAAAGAGCATACATTCCGACATGTTACGGGTTGACTAATTTATTAAATATTATACAATTAAAAAATGAAGGCTATAAAGTTATTGCATTTTGCGAACGCTGTGCAAAACTTTCTCTGCATGAATATTGTTCTGTAAATCCTATTCAGTCAGGAGAAAACATTGTGATAATTGTAGGACCCGAAGGCGGTTTTTCCCAGCAGGAATTTAAACTTTTTGAAGATAACAAGGTGCCTATGCTGACTCTTGGAGATCTTATATTAAAAGCAGATACAGCCGTTACCGTAGCTTTAGGAAATGTAATTTATGAATTCGAAAATTATAGAAAAAATTAAATCTGATAGAATTTTATCTAAAATAACAGAAAAGTTTGACAATCAAATTTTTCTTGTCGGCGGTGCTGTGAGAGATTATTATATGGGATTGGAGAGCACTGACAGAGATATTATTGTTATGGATGAAGATGCAAGAGAATTTGCATTAAAGCTTAAAGATTTGTTTGATGCGACATTTGTACCTCTTGATGAAGAAAATAAAATTTACAGGCTGGTTTTGCCTGATAAAATTAATTATATTGATGTAACAAATCCTGCCGGAAATTCTATTGAAAAAGACTTGATGCGTCGTGATTTGACGATAAATGCGATTGCCGTAAATATAAAAACAGGTGATGTAATTGACATATCAGGCGGTGTTACGGATATAAAAAATAAATGTATAAATTATGTTAATGAATTGAATTTTGTGGATGATCCGTTAAGACTTTTGAGGGTATACCGTTTTCAAGCTTTATACGGGTTTCAGCTTGCACCGGAAACTATTAATGCAGTGTGCAAATATTCTGATTTAATCCATAAACCTGCTGTTGAGCGTATAAATTATGAAATTTTGAAACTTTTCAGCGGGCAATATGCACATGTCGCTCTTGAAAACATGAATAAAACATGGCTGTTGGAAGAAATTTTTCCGTTCGTCAAAGAGTTAAAACAGGTTCCACCGAACGCTCATCACCATTTGGATTTGTTTCATCATTCAATTGAAACAGTGAAACAAATTCAAAATTTGTACAATGAATCTTCTGATGTTATCAAAGAGCATCTTAACAGAATAGATTTTGGCGGTTTTTCACGACTTGCTCATTTAAAGCTTGCAGGATTTATGCATGATATCGGCAAGTTTTCAACGTGGACTATAGAGGAAGGAAAGCATAGATTTATAAAGCATGATGATGTCGGTGCGAAAATGTCTGTTAAGATATTAAAAGATTTGCATTTTTCTAATAAACAGATTGATTATATTTCTTCAATGATAAAATATCACATTTATCCTTCGCATGTAATGACTTCTCCTCAAATAACAGAAAAAATTATGATGCGTTATGTTAGAAAAATGGATATAAATTCAATTGATGCTATAATTTTAGCTCAGGCAGACAGACTATCGGCACGCGGTCCTGAAATTACCGATGAAATAGTAGAGCGCAATATTACATCTCTAAATATGCTTTTGCGTTTTTATCTTGAAGCTAGAGAGACTCTAAAACCTCTTCCGAAATTGTTGGACGGCAACGATGTTATGAAGATTTTGAATATAAAGCCTTCTAAAAAACTGGGTGAAATTATGGAGGCTTTGCATGAAGCTCAAATTTCAGGGGATGTTATGACGCGTGACCATGCTGTTGAATTTGTAAAAAAATTAGTTTAATGTATATTTTGTCTATATAAATCTAAAATATTAAGCGTAATCTTTACAATTATTTACAAAATTTTTTATTAAATTTTTAATGAATTATTATCTTTTTTATTATTTTTTCTAAAGTTTTTTCATGAAATTTTATAAAATTAGTTTAATATTTTTCTATTTTTAATAAAAAAATCAAAAAATCTTCTTAATATCTCCTTAACAATTCCCGAAAATATGGCAATTTTTTTTATTGAGAGCTTTTAATATGATTGTGTCATTGGTATAATAGGTGTGAAGTTTTTAACCAGACTATATTATGTTAGAAAAAGTTAGTTTAGCTAGTATAAATAGAAACAATACCCCGCAAGCGGGTAATGATGCGCAAAAAAATCCGGCATTTAAAGGCGGATTGGCTGATTTGCCTATTTTATTGGTTCAGCAGTGCGAGAAACAGCCTATGGTAAATGTTTCTGTGCTCGATTTATCAACAGCTATCATTCCCCGTACAATTGTTGAAACAAAAGAGTCAAACAGTTATGCCGGGTTTGAGGCTTTTAGACGTGAATCTTCAGGGCTTATTGTCAACTGTTTAATCCCTAGTTTTATAGTAATGGGTGTTGCGTCGCTTTTGCAGCGTCCGATTATGGGTGGTTTTCATAAGGCTAACCTTATTAATACCTGGGCAAACGGGGATTCTATAGATAAAATTCATAAATTCTACTCTCAAGCTAAAGGTGCTACACCGGAAGAAAAAATTTACAACACTTTTAGGGATGAACTTGGTAGTCTTTCAGGGGTTGACGCTCATACAACCAAACATTTTGACGAAATACTTGATATTAAAAAAGATAAAAACGGTAATTTTGTCGGTAAAATCGGAAACGAAAAAGTCCATAATGCTGTTAACGAGTTTGTAAAACTTACTCAATCAGACAAATACAGCTCTAAACAGTTTAAAAAAGCTTACAGAGATATTGTTGAAGAAACTCTTGTCGCTGAAAATATTAAATTCCATGGTGATAAAGGATATTTTTCAAATAACCTTGAATCTCTTTGTGAAGATACAGTTAAGATGCTTAGAGGTGTTGTAAAAGAAAATATTACGGATGCTGATAAACTTACCAAATATTTTAATAAGGCTAAAAAACTTGTAAACTGGAAAAGTATCGGTGGTTTAGGCATAATAATTCCGCTTGCAATTTCAATGCAGCCTATTAACAGATGGATTACACGTAAAACTTCAGGAAGAAAAGGCGCTCCGATTTATAAAGATTTTAACAAAGATACCGAGCATAAAGAGCTTACTCCTAAAGAAAAAAGAGAACTGCTTGCACAGAAATTTATTTCCATTGGTTCTATGATTGGTGTGTGCGGTCTTTCTATGTTTATGGACAGACCTGTATTGAAAAATATTTTCCAGTTTAAAGGGATTTTCCCGACAATGGATCAGGCAAGAATAATTTCTACAGCCACATTTGCAAGCCGTATGGGCGCTTCTGAAGACAAAAATGAATTGCGTGAAGCAACTGTGCGTGATATTGCTACATTCTCAAGTTTTTATTTCCTTGGTGATTATGTGGCAAAAGGTATTGCAACATATTTAGAACATAAACATAAAAAAGACGGTGTACATCTGATAAACAGGCTAAAAGAAGCTCCGGATAAAGATGCTAATATGTTCAAAAAATTCTGGCACTGGGCTAAACATACATCTTTGAAATCTTCAGATGAACTTGCAACACATAATGACAAACGCTTGAGAACTATCTGTCAGATTGGCAATATTGTATTCTCATTGCTTGCTTTAGGTGTGTTTATACCGTTATATACAAGGTCGAAAACAAATAAAAAACATGCAGCTGAACTTGCGAAAATGGAAGCGGAAAAACAAAATAATTCTGCCTCCTTAAACGCATCCTCCCCCACAGGGGGGCGAACATCCGCGTCGTCTGTTACGGCAGAGAATTTATCTTCTGTTGCTGCTGATGAATTCTCAAAATCTTTAATCAAGGATAACACTGCGTTTAAGTCATTTTTTAATTCGTAAGGAGAAAATTAATTATGAAAATTCAACAAACTACCCCGCAAATACAACAAAATCAATATAGAAAAAGTAATAACGTTCAATTTACAGGTGCTTTTGACGCGTTTACAATGAGTCTCAGGTTTCTTGAAACAAATCAAGCCTGGGGCGCAAACCTTGTAGATGTCGGTTCAATGGTTATACCTCGTTCTGCTATTGACCTTGCTAACAGAGGACCTGCAGCAGGTATGGAAACTGTACGAAGAGAAGGCTCCGGTACGGCAAACCATTCTCTTGTCGGTGTATATGGAACTATTGCAGGTGCCGCTCTTGCAGCTGCTTTGAATAATAAATACGGTATTAAAGCTCAAAAAATGTTTGTTGATGATGATACACTTGAACTTTTAGGAAAAGCCTGGGATAAACAGGTTAAGGCAGGGAATAAAGAGCCTCTTAAAGAGTATTTGAAAGATGTTTTTGCCTCTGCAGAAACTCGTGTTGGCGATGACTGGATTAAAATTCCTGAAAATAAATTGAATGATGTAGTTAATAAATTTAATGAAGTGCTTAGTATAAAAGAGTCGCCGATTACAATTTCTAAAGATTTAAAGGCTTACGCACGTTCTGTAATTACACATGCAACAGGTTCTGAAAATACTTACAGACTTGCTAAAGATCAAAAAACTTCTTCTATTGAAAATATTTTAGAAAGTGTTTATAACGTTACCAGAACATTCGTAAACAAAAATGAAAACATTACTAATGCATTTATGGATGATTTGAAAAATAATAAATATCTTGCAGATTTGAAGCGTATGAATCTCGGCCGTTCGCTTCTGGGTATTGGTATTGCTTCTGCAATTGGTATGTCAATTCAACCGTTGAATATTTATTTAACCAAGAAAAAAACAGGCAGTGATGGTTTCGTAGGAGTAGAAGGAAGGGAAAAAGATAACTCAGGTGCTTTTAAAGCATTAAAAGCAGGGGCTGCCGCATTATTTGGCGGTGCTGTTATATCTACTATAGGACTTGACGGCGGTGTAAAAGGAATTTTGAAAAAAATTCAGTTTAAAGGGCTTGTACCGACTTTGGATCAGTTCAAATTTATTTACGGCGTTACTATTATGTCAAGATTTTTGGTCGCAAGGGATAAAGATGAACTTAGAGAATCTGTCGTAAAAGATGTTTTGGGCTTCTTTAACTGGCTTGTTCTCGGTAATTTTGTTGCTAAAATGACTGCAAATGCTATGGATCAAAACTTGTTGAACTACAGCGAAAAAGAACATGGAAAAGGTTTCTTCAATAAAATAATTAAAGCTCCTATGGTATCAAGAGATGAAGTCCTTTACAGAGGCTTGAAAGCCGCAGGAATTGACTCTGTTGAAAATGGCAAAGCTTTATCATTTAAACAGTTAATGAAAAAACTTTCGTCTTCTCAGGTAAGTGAAGCTATTAGAAAAGAAACAAAAGGTAAATTAAGAGCATTAAATATTGCTCAGGTAGCAGGTTACTTATATTCCGGACTTGTTCTCGGTGTCGGTATTCCAAAACTTAATATTTACATGACAAATAAATCAGAAGAAAAGCGCAAAGCAAAAATTGCGGCTCAAAAAGCTAAACAGCAGCCGGCTCAGCCATCAGCAAGTGACCAGTACCAGGCCATGATTAAACCTGAAAATCTGGCTTTCTTAAGCAGCCAGATGTAATCAGGGATATTTTGACTGTTCTATATATTTACAGACGTTTTGGATAATCTTTAGGAAATTCGTATTGATTTTCTTCAATGAGCATTGTGCAAGAATAGCCACGCTTTTCGCATTGGCTAACTAATGTTTCATGTGTCGGATAAGGTGTTCCTGTCGTTTCACAGTAATATGCTCTGAGCTGATTACTGTCAGCGTTGCATTCTCCTTTTTTCCTGCATAAGATAAACGCAAAGATATCGCGACCTATTTCGTTAGGAGATTTCTCACCATTTATGTCATAATAAATATCATAGCAAGAGCCTATTTTTACACTCATTTGTGAGCCGTCAACAAAACGTAAAGTTGCCATATTCTCTCCGAGTAATACTCTCTTTTCAATATCAAAACTTTTTATATATGGCTTAATGTACGTATTTAAAAAATCATATGCGGAATCAGAGCTATCCATTTCGCCTTTACCCCAATCCTCTCTTGGACCGTAATCGAGTTCGGCTGATATTAGTGCCTGATTTATAACTGAAATGAATTTTTTTAATCTTGCGCTTGCCTGCTGCCTTTTTGTATTTTGGATTAAAGAAGGCATTGTAAGTGCTGCTACTATACCTATAACTCCAAGTGTGATTAGGACTTCTGCCAAAGTGAATCCTTTTTTGTGTGCTTTAAACATAGTTTATTTATCCCTCATATATTTTAATATATAAACATATATGTTCAATAATTAAATTATATGTGGTAATAATTTTTTGTCAATAAATGTACAATTATTTTATGTATACTAAAGATGACGTTTTGAAAATATTGGCAGAAAATATAAGGGTTGAAAGAGCAAGAAAAAAATATTCTCAGGAGTATTTGGCAGAGCAGGCTGATATTACCCCGCAGCATTTGTACCGTATTGAAAATGAAAAAGTTTGTCCTACAATTCTTGTAGTTGCCAATATCGCGAAAGCTTTAGATGTTTCTCTTGACAAATTATTCCCAATTGCATAAAAAAACTTCTATTTTTAAAATAGAAGTTTTTTTACTATTTTAGCTCTATATTAACCTAACTGTGCATTAGCTCCTGAAACTACCTCAATAATTTCCTGAGTAATTGCAAATTGACGTGTTTTATTGTATTCAACGGATAGTTCATTAATCATTTTTTCGGCGTTGCTTGTTGCCGCAGACATTGCTGTCATTCTGCTTGCAAGTTCACTAGCCTGCGCTTCTAGTAAAGATTGATACAAAATATTTGTCATATACATAGGAACAACTTTTTGCAAAATATTATGCATGTCAGGCATAAACTCCATTAGAGGATCAATGACATTATCATGAAGTCTTTCTTCATCATCATGCAATCCCTTAAGCGGTAATATTGTCCAATTTTCAACAAAATAACTCATCATATTTTTAAATCTTGTTGTTACAACTTCAATTTTGTCAATCTGATGTGATACAAAATATTCTGCAATATCTTCTATTATAATTTTGGCCCCTTCGCCTGACGGGTCATTTGCAACTCCAAGATAAGTTTTTGCTACTTCACAATCATAATCTTTACATTTACGTTTCAATGTTGAAATGCCCTTCTGACCAACAATAAACAGAATTGTTTTAATACCTTGTGCCTTATAATCTTTTATAGTTTGTAAAGTTTTTCTGACTATATTGGCATTATAAGCACCAGCAAGACCTTTATTAGATGTTATAACAAGAAGTCCTACCGTTTTTATTTCTCTTACCTGTAGAAGTTCAGGATAATTATCGACTGCTGATTTTATCTTAAGACTCTGTGCACTGTAAGAACCTACAGATGCAAGAAGCTTTTTGAACATATCAGTAAGTTCAAATGTAAATGGTCTTGAAGCCTTAACAGTATTTTCTGCTTTTTTAACTTTTGCTGCTGCAACCATTTTCATTGCACGTGTTATTTTTTGCGTACTTTTAACACTCTGTATTCTGTTTTTTATATCTTTCAAATTAGCCATCTTTTATACCATAGCTTACAATTGCTTTCGAGGCGCTTTTTATTTATTATGCATTAACTTATTCTACTTTAGTATTACCGCTTTATTCTGTCAATGCACTCGGGTACTTTCGTCATCCTAAAATCGCTTCAGAAGATTTGCTTGTCCCTCGCACCTTTTTTGCTTAATAAACTTTCCTTTCTTTTTACTGTAGCTTACAACTGCTTTCAAGGCGCGTATAAGCTGTCCTTTCTTTGATTGTTGCTAAAAAGTCTTCTTGAAGTTTTGTAGTGCATGTTTTAACTGCTCTTTATCGGTTTCTTCAAGTTTTGCACCATCATTGAGTCTTAAAACAAGATCCTGCATATTAGTGTTCAGATATGCAAACCATTCTTTTTTGAATTTGCTGATTTCTGTATTTGCAACATCATCAAGAATGCCTTCGTTTGCAGCAAAAAGTATTGTAACCTGTTCTGCAACACTTAAAGGATTATATTGAGGTTGTTTCAATACTTCTGTCAGTTTTTCACCTCTTAATAATTGATTTTTTGTTGCCTGATCAAGATCTGATGCAAATTGTGCGAATGCTTCCAATTCTCTGAATTGTGCTAAATCCAGTCTTAATTTCCCTGCAACCTGCTTAATTCCTTTTGTCTGCGCTGCACCGCCTACACGTGATACGGAAATACCTGCGTTAATTGCGGGTCTTACGCCTGAATTGAACAGATTTGATTCAAGGAAAATCTGACCGTCTGTAATTGAAATTACGTTTGTTGGAATATAAGCAGACACGTCACCAGCCTGAGTTTCAATGATAGGCAAAGCTGTGATGCTACCTCCGCCTAATTCATCATTAAGTTTTACGGCACGTTCTAGCAATCTTGAATGCAGATAGAAAACATCTCCAGGGTATGCTTCACGTCCCGGCGGTCTTTTAAGAAGCAAGCTCATTGCACGATATGCCTGAGCATGTTTTGACAAATCATCATAAATGATTAAAACATCTTTGCCCTGTTCCATAAATTCTTCACCAATTGCAACACCCGCAAACGGAGCTATATACTGTAACGGAGCAGCTTCATTAGCTGTTGCTGATACAATAATTGAGTATTCCATGGCTCCATGTTCTTCCAGAGTTTTAGCAATCTGCGCAACAGTTGAGGCTTTTTGCCCGATTGCAACATAAATACAAATTACGTTCTGCCCTTTTTGGTTGATAATTGTATCTATAGCAATTGCTGTTTTACCTGTTTGTCTGTCTCCAATAATTAATTCACGCTGACCTCGGCCGATAGGCGTCAAAGCGTCAATTGCTGTTAAACCTGTCTGCAAAGGCTGATGAACTGATTTTCTTGCAACAATACCGGGGGCAACTCTTTCTATCGGTCGTGTTTTATCTGTTTCAATTTCACCTTTTCCGTCAATAGGCTTGCCTGTAGGATCAACAATTCTTCCGATAAGAGCATCGCCGACAGGCACAGATGCAATTCTTCCTGTTGTTTTAACAGTCATACCTTCTTTAATTTGTGTATATTCTCCGAGAATTACAACACCAACATTATCTTCATCAAGGTTCATTGTAATTCCGAGAGTATTTTTTCCGTCTTCAAATGTTACAAGCTCATTTGACATTACATTTCTCAGTCCGTATATTCTTGCAATACCATCGCCGACTTCAATAACCGTACCTGTATTTGATACTTCGGATTGAAGGTCATAGTTTTCGATTTTGCTTTTAATTATAGAACTGATTTCATCCGGTTTAATAAGTGCCATAATTTCCCCTTTATATTATATTTTTACTTAAACTTTCCAATTTATTTTTCAGGCTGTTATCAATAACATCGTCATCAATTTTTATAATCAGCCCTCCGATAATTTCATCATCTAACAGCCAGTTTACATTGACCTGTTTTTGTAATTTTGTTTGAAGTTTGTCTATTAACTTTTGTTTTCTGTCGTCAGAAAGCTCAATTGCAGAAATAACTTCTACACGTTTAATATTATTTATATCATCAACTTCGTTTTTATAGCATTGAATAATTTGATCTAATTCATTAAATCTTTTTTTGTCAATCAATATTTTCAGGAAATTAGCTGTTTTATCACTGATTTGATTTGCAAAAACGCTGTCGATTATTTCATTTTTTGTATTTATTGAAATTGACGTGTTTTCAAGAACTTTTACAAGTTCATCAGATTCAGAGGTAATTTCTTTAACAATATTCAAATCATTCAGGATTGCTTCATAAGTCATTACGCCGTCTTTGCCGACTTTTATTAAAGAATCCGCATAATTTTTTGCTGATGTAGAAATTTGTTTTTCCGTATTGCCAATCATAAATTACACCTTGTCTATATTTTCAATACTTTCATCAATAAACTTGTTATGCAGTTCAGGGTTATTAGCGATAGAGTTTTTAATATGCTGTTTTGCAAGTTCTACTGATGCTTGTAATGTTTTTGCGGTCATTTGAGCCGATAAAGTTTTTTCTTCGGCAGAAATAACTCTTGAAATATTTTTTTCTATAAGCTGAACCTGTTCTTCTGTATTTGATAATATTTGTCTGGCAATTCCTTCTCCTCTTTGAGTGGCTTCATCAAGGCGTTGTTTTATATCTTCATTAATATGCTCAATTGATTTTTCTGCATCAAGAAGCTTATTTTTTGCATTTTCGCGTTCATTCTTTGCGTTGTTAATTGTGTTTATAATTTCCTGTTTTATTTTTTCAATACCTGAGGAAATATTTAATTTTTTAAACAATACCGCAAAAATAATCAGCAATACTGCAAAATTAAAAGTATTTGATTCAACTATTAAGGTCCAAAAATTTGCCAATTCATTCATATTAATTTAAAATCCTGTTTACAAGTTCAATATCGGGATTTTCTATTTTCATATCAATTCCCGTAACTTTGGAAGATATTACTTCTGCCAGATCTTTAACTTTTGCTTTTAGTTCTTCTTTTGAAAGCTGAGCTTCTTGCTGCAGATTTAATTTGGCAGAAGCTATTTCTTCCTGTGATTTTTGTTTAGCTTGTCCTGTTAAGGCCCTGGAATTTTCATTTGCTGTATTAACTTTTTCTGCAACAATTTTTTTAGAATCAGCTATTGATTTATTTAATCTGGTTTCCCTGTCTTTAAGAATTTCATCTGCTCTGGTGTTTGAATTCAGCGCATCACTTTTTGCCTCATTAATGAATCTTTGACGTTCGTCCATGATTTTTTCAATCGGTTTATAAAATATTATATTCATTATGAATGTGAATATAATAAAGCTTATTGCTGAAACTAAGAATGTTGCATTAAATTCCATTGTTTTTCTCCGATTATTTGCCTAACAATAAGAAAGCGATAACGAATGCATACAGTGCACAAGCTTCTGATAATGCTGCACCGAGAAGGAAAAACCCGAAAGCTTTACCTGCTACTTCAGGCTGTCTTGAAACTGCATCCATCAAACCTTTTGTAGCAAAACCGATACCAAGTCCTGCACCTACTGCGCCGAAGCCGATTGCAATACCTGCACCTAAGTGTGCCATTTGTGAAATTGTAGCTGTGTCAACCATTTTTTTTCTCCTTTATTTAATACTTTTTATCAAAGTAACTAATGTTCTTCTCCTGTTGCTGAGCCGATATAGGCTATTGTCAGCATCATAAATACTGTTGCCTGTATAAATGCAACCAGTATTTCAAAAAGCATTATCGGAAGCGGCAGAAAATATGCCAATCCGCCTAATGCTATTGATACAAGAATTTCGCCTGCAAATATATTTGCAAAAAGTCGGATTGCAAGGCTTAAAGGTCTTGTAAACATTTCTAGAAGTTCAACAAGCGCCATTACAATTCCCGTAAAACTTAATTCATGTAAAAAGAATTTCGGTCCTTTTGCACGAATTCCCATAAATACATAATATATTAATACTATAATCGCCATAGCGGCAGTTAAGTTAATATCATTTGTAGGAGAAGCAAGTTCTCCGCCGTTTTTTAAGTGAATTATTCTTAAAGGAAGCTGTCCCATTAAATTTGCCGTAACTATAAACAAAAACAGAGATGCAACAAGCGGAATATGGCGTCTGTTATCATTTTCCACCATTGTGTCAAGTGTTCCGTAGAAAAATTTCATAATATTTTCAGAAACAGCCTGAAGTTTTCCTGGAACAAGTGATAAATTTCTCGTTGCAAGAACGGCGAAAATTATAACAACAGCCATCGCAAACCACATTGTAAATATGGTATCAAGGTTAACACTTATAGCATGACCTCCGAGATTTAATGTGTAAATCCAATGTTCCATGTTAGTTTCTCTCCCTTACAAATTTATTTTAACTCCCTGAAAAAAAAATCGCAAATATTTTTTTGTTTGTTCTAAAATTGTGTTTGTACAAAGATTTTGGAGTTATCAGCATTGAAAATTATACATTTAGATAAGATTGATTCTACAAATTCTTATGCAAAATTAAATTTTGATAAATTTGATGATAAAACTGTTGTTTTAGCGGATATTCAGACTGCTGGGCGGGGGCGTTACGACAGAAAATGGGTGGATTTGGGATGTGGTAATTTATTTTTATCAATAGTTTTGAAGCCTTCAAATGATTTAAAACAGGTTTATGCATGTTTACCTCAGTATTTAGCTGTTGTTTTATCAAATATCTTGCGGGATTACGGGCTTTCTCCTTCTATAAAATGGCCGAATGATGTATTGGTGAACGATGCCAAAATCGCCGGTATTCTCTGTGAAAGTGTCATGAGAAAAAATATTTTTCAGGGGTTGGTTTTAGGCATAGGTGTTAATTTGAATGCTCAAAAAGAAAATCTGGCAAAAATTACCGATAAAACAGCAACATCTTTAAATATTGAACTAGGATGTGAATACGTGGATAAACAAGTATTTACTGAAAAATTATTATATGCTTTTTTTGAAAATTATGATAAATTTCTACATAATGGCTTTGCATATATTAAAAATGAATATATAAAATCATGCAAATTTTTGGGAAAAGACATCTGTGTGAAAGGTTTTCGTGATGAAACCGCTGGAATTGCAAAGGATATTTCCAACACAGGTGCTCTTGTCGTTGATTGTCAAGGAAAAGATGTTATTTTAACAATGGGTGATATATTTGGAGGTTAATTATGAAAAAACTTGCGTTGCTTGGTTCGGGTGAAAATTCAGTTCTTAATTCAATTGTGAAATATTTTGAAAATAAAGATGTTGAAATATATGTTTTGTCTGATGATCAACATAGTGATTTTTATTTAAAATCAAAAGAAGCGGGTCTGAATGTAAAATATCTTACGTCGGAAAAGATTTTTGAATATTTTTCATCCCATGACTTTGATTTAATTGCTCTTTGCGATTATAGAAATGAATTAGGAACAGATATTCTTGAAACTGGTAAATTTATAAATATTCAACCGTCATTATTGCCGGCATTTAAAGGGAAAGATGCAATCGAACGAGCTTTTATTGCTGGTGTAAAAGTTTCAGGCGTGACAGTTTATTCCTTAAATTCTGTTGAAAATGATGAAAAAATTATTGCTCAATACCCTGTTTTAGTCAGTAATGAAACACATTTTGATGAATTTAAGTCTGATATTTATCATCTGGAGGGAGTATTATATCCTGTTGTAATTGATAAATTATTAAAAGACGAAGTTTTTGATTTTTCGGATTTAATAAATAACTGTTCCTGCGGCGGGTGCAGCGGGTGTCATTAAAATTTTGTTAAATTAGAAACAGATGTATCTAAAGCTTTTGCAATTTCTATAAGCGTATCGAGTGAAGGTTTAGAAAAAGCTACTTCAATTTTTCCCATAAAGTTAAGGCTGATATTCATTTTATCAGCGAGCTGTTGCTGCGTAAGTCCTAACTCTTTGCGACGCTGTTTTATGTTCTGCCCTAACTTTAAATAGAATTCAGAATTCATACGTACAGTTTATACGTAAAGTTTTATTAATTATACGTACTGTTAATACGTAAAACATGTTATAATTAATTTTAGAGAAAGGAATTTTAAATATGAAAATCAGAGCGTTTACATTGGCTGAAGTATTAATTACTCTTGGGATTATAGGGGTTGTTGCAGCTATGACTATACCTTCATTAATAAATAGTTATCAGCATAAGGTTTTGGAAACGCAGTTTAAAAAAGCTTATGCTATATTGTACCAGCTTGTATTGCAGGTACAAAACGATGCGGGTATGCCATTGAATGTAAAAGATTATTCGTATGCATATACCGGTGACAAATGGAAATTATATAATGCATTAAAGCCATATATAATAGCGAATTTTTGTAAAAATACTGACTGTATAGACAAAATAGAAGTCGATGATGGAACAGGTCAAAATATGAAAAGCTATCGTACTTATAATAATGAAGCTAATACAAGTTCTTACTATATGGAATGCGGCGGTTTTATACTGCCTGACGGAATGGCTATTTATATAGAGGCATGGAATGATCAGAATTTAATGCTTTCAGTAGATGTGAACGGTGTTTCAAAACGCCCGAACAGATGGGGACACGATTTATTTACTTTTTCAATAGATAATGAAACTGGGAAATTGGTTCCTAACGGAGTTGATGGTTCTTATGTTAGTTCTGCAAGACGTACTTCATATTGTAATAGTTCTTCCGGATATTCTGTCAAGGATAATGGCCTTTCATGTTCCTATTATGCTTTGAATGAACCGGATTATTTTAAAAATCTTCCTAAATAGATTATTCATATCTTAATGCATCAATCGGGTTTAAGAGTGATGCTTTATATGCGGGGTAGTAGCCAAACAGAACTCCAATTGCGCCCGAAAATCCCAGTGAAAGCAGTATTGAAAATAATGATATTGATACATTCATTACACCTGTTATCTGGACTATCTGTGAACAAATTACGCCTACCGCAACACCTATGAGCCCTCCGATTACCGATAATAAAAAAGATTCTATTAAAAATTGAATTCTTATGTCGGACGGTTTGGCACCTATTGCCATTCTTATTCCGATTTCTTTTGTTCGTTCTGTTACCGATACAAGCATAATGTTCATAATTCCGATACCACCGACAAGTAATGATACCGAGGCTATTGATGCAAGAAGAATTGCAAATGTCTGAACTGTTGATTTCATTTTTTCCTGAAACTCGGCGGAATTTCTTATTTCAAAATCGTTTTCCTGATTTTTGCCTATTCTGTGGCGTGCAACGAGAAGTTCTTCAATATCCTGTTCGGCAAGTGAAACATCATCAGGATCAGCGCCTTTCACAACTATCATTGAGACAGTTCCGGGGAAAACCGTTCCGAAAACTTTTTTCTGTGCTGTTGTTATAGGAATAAATATCAAATCGTCTTGATCCATAGGCCCCATACTGCCTTTTGATTTTAAAGTTCCGATTACTCTGAATGGTATTCCGCCTACTCTTATAGTTCTGTCTATCGGGTCTAAGTCGCCGAAAAGTTCTGCGGCAACGGTCGAACCTATAACAGTAACTTTTGCAGAATTTTTTAGGTCTTCTCGGACAAATCCTCTGCCTGAATTTACTTCATAATTTTTTATATAAAAATACTCAGGATCTGTACCGTAAACTGTTGTTGCCCAGTTCTGGTTTCCGTAGGTAAGCTGCTTGGATTCAGAACTGACAGAAGCTACTGCTGAGACTCCTCTTGCATTTTTCATAATTGCCTGTGCATCTTTTAATGTGAGGGTCGGTTTAGTTCCTGCCCCCATTCTGACACCGCCTGATCTAGCAGAGGCTGAGCGTATCGTCAGAATGTTACTTCCCATAGATTCCATATCTTTTTGAACTCTTTCGCTTGCGCCTGTTCCTACTGCAAGCATGATGATTACCGCGCTTACGCCTATAATTATACCGAGACTTGTCAGTATTGAGCGCATTTTATTTATTTTCAGCGATACTACCGCCATTTTTACTAAAGATTTGAAATCTATCATGACCCCTCCTCGAAATCTTCTAAAAAGGTACGTTTCCATTTCATTTTTTGTAGACTTTTGAAGATTTCGGTCCTCCCTCAAGGGGAGGACATAGTTCTATATTAATATGGAATTGTTGTGTGCGTGTTTAATTCATCGGAAATAATGTTTCCGTCTTTAAATCTTACAACACGTTTACAGTATTGTGCGATATCTGGTTCATGGGTTACAAGAACAATTGTTTTACCCATTTCTTTGTTGAGGTTTACGAAAAATTCCATAACCTCAATACTGGTTTTGGTATCTAAGTTTCCTGTGGGTTCATCTGCCAGAATCAGGGGCGGATCATTTACTATTGCACGTGCGATGGCAACTCTTTGCTGCTGCCCGCCTGACATCTGGTTTGGCATGTGATCTTCACGTTTTTCAAGACCTACAATTTGTAAAGCTTTTTTTGCTCTTTCAATTCTTTCTTCTTCAGGAATTCCTTTGTAAATCATGGGAAGTTCCACATTTTCAAGTGCTGTAGTCCTTGATATAAGATTAAATCCCTGAAAAACAAATCCCATTTTTTCGTTTCTGACCTTTGCAAGATTATCTGTGTCAAGGGAAAGCATATCTATACCGTCAAGGAAGTAGCTTCCGGAATTTGGTTTATCAAGAGTTCCGAGCATATTCATAAATGTTGATTTGCCGGATCCTGATGCCCCCATTATTGCAACAAATTCGCCTTTTTCAACAGTAAGTGAAACACAGTTCAGCGCATTGAAACTGTCTTCTCCGGTCTGATAAGTTTTTATTGCGTCTTTTACTTCTATCAAACTCATCTGTTATAACCTCGGAACACGCATTCTGCCGCTATTTGCTTTAGAATTTTTACTTTTTATTGACATAATCACCTGTGTATCTTCATTTATTTTGTCAGAAATTATTTCTGTATTGGAGTCGTTATTTGCGCCTGTTTTAATTTCTATACGTTT